>CAZNKF010000003.1:0-63163 GCA_964573785.1 uncultured Candidatus Bathyarchaeia archaeon | reverse complement strand
CCCGCCAATACAACAGTACAGGCGGATACAATTGGCTAGATACATAATCTTCCATGGAATCGCAAAAGTTGAAGCCATGAAATTCGATGAAAATGGACGCATAACAGATTTTGGCGTGGAAAAGCAAACCCTAAAACAAATCATTGGTTCTGGCGAGCCTTTCAAGACTTCTGGATGTCCAGACTGCAACCGTCCCTACTACAATGAGAAGCCAAGCGGTCCAATCTACAATTATCCAAGACCTTTAAGCAGAGAGGAAATAGCAAAGGTTTTTAAAGAGTTAGCCTTAACCTAGGGTTCCTTTGCCTCCAGCAAGGGCTGCTGTGGGATTTTTGGCTTCTGCCTCGTAACCTGTTCAACTATGCGCCGAAAATCCTCCTCAGTTAAGCCTCTCCGAAGCTCTTTCATAAGCTTCTTAATCTGGTAAAAGGTCATCTGGGTTCCACCTTTGTCTAGGCTTTCCTGCAAGCCCCTTATTCTTCTAACTATTTCGTCAATCTGCCATGGCGTAGCTCTTATACCAGCCATCTCCAGTCTCTTTTCGACGAGGCGTCTTCCACCGCTTCGCCCTATATAGAACTGTGTTTCCCTTTCAACCATTTCAGGCGGGAAAGGCTCGAAAAGCAGTGGGTGGGCAAGCATTCCCTCAACGTGCTCGTCAACCTCGTAGGAAAAGGCGTTTTCGCCAACTATTGGTTTGTGGAACTGAATTGGAAGGGCGAAGCTTTTCTCCGCTTGCTGGGCAAGCCTATAAAGCTTCTTCATGTCAACGCCCGTGTCAATGTCGTATAAGAGCTCCAAGGCGGCGACAACCTCCTCTAGGGGGGCTACTCCAGCTCTTTCACCGAAACCTACGAGGCATGTATGCACGTAAGCTACGCCTTCCTCAACAGCCGCCAAAGTGTTTGCCGTTGCTAAGCCAAAATCGTTGTGGCAATGAATAGAAAGTGTAACATTTTTCCCCAAAACTTGTTGGAGTCCCTCCCTGACGTGGGAAACAAGGTAACGCATGGATAAAGGTCTCAAGAAGCCAACAGTGTCAGCGATTACAAGCCTGTCAGCACCAGCCTTCGCGGCAGCCTCAAAGATTTGAAGGATATCCTGCAAAGGCGTCCTTGAGGCGTCTTCTAAAACGAAGTCGACGGTTACGCTATGCCTTTTAGCGTACTCTGTACACTCCACAGCGTTCTTTAGAACTTGTTCCTTAGACATTTTGAGCCTATACCGAAGGTTGAGCCCGTTAAAGGGTGTGAAGATGATAACCTCTCTAACGCCACAGTCCAAGCACGCGTCCACGTCGCTTTTATTTGCACGTGCGGATGCAGCTATGCTGGCTTGCTGAAAACCCTCGTTGGCTATCCTCCTAACAGTGTTTTTCTCATCCTCTGAGAGTGCTGGAAAACCAACTGTTATTATGGAGACACCAGCCTCATCTAAAAGTTTAGCCAGCTTAACTTTCTCCACATAGGTCAAGAAAACAGTTGGGGTTTCAACCCCTTCACGTAGGGTTTCATCCCAAATAAAAACTCTTTCAGGAAGTCTCGGCGGAAGATTTTTCCTCAAACGGTTGTAATTCGCTATTAATCCTTGGGCTTCAAGCCGTTTAAAGATTGTTTTCCGCATGAGCATCACATTCCAACAAGTAAACGAGTTACAAATGCATCTTGTTATTTCGCAAGCACTTATATAAGAATTCGGCATTTAAGCATCTCTACAAAGCCGAAATTTGAAAGTTTAAATCGAAAACCTTGGCAATAGTATTCCGAGGTGTCCTTATTTGGTTGAGGCGCCAGTGGAGGATAAACGAATAACTCTTAAAGAAGCAGCGAAACTCATTCCAGATGGGGCCCACCTCTTCTGGGGAGGTTTCGGTTTCCAGAGGCCCCCAATGGCTTTCGCCCATGAACTTGTGAGGCAGAAAAAGCGGAACTTAACAATTTATACTTGCGGCTCCGAGATGGACATAGACATCCTCTGTGGGGCTTATGTTGTTTCACGTTTTGAGCTGGCTTTCTTCGCCATAGAAGGCATAGGACCGGCTCCAAACATTCAGCGGAGAATCCGCGAAGGCGCCGTTCAAATAGAGGACTATACAAATTTGGCGATGGCTCTGCGCTTTCTAGGTGGCGCTTTAGGCGTTCCATTTATGCCTTTGAAAAGTATGCTTGGAACAGACCTCCTCACAAAAACAAGATTTAGACCTAAAAAGGCTGAAGTTGTAACATGCCCATTCACCGGCGAGAAAGTTGTGCTTGTGCCTTCTGTGCGTCCAGACTTCAGCATAGTGCACGTCTCCCGCGTGGACAGGGAAGGCAACGCCCAAATAGACGGCATTAAAGGCGAGGATGTGGAAGGCGCTAGGGCTGGCAAAAAATTGATTGTTTTAGCCGAAGAAATAGTGGACATGGAGTTTATTCGCTCACAGCCAGACCAGACAGCAATCCCTAACATTTACGTAGACTACGTGGTGGAATGCCCATGGGGCGCCTATCCAATGATGGTTTACAACTACTACGACTATGACATGGAGCACATACGCATGTACTACCAACAATGCAAAACAGAGGAAGGATGGCAAAAATATTGCGAGGAGTACATTACAGGCGTTGAGAACTACACGGGGTTCCTAAAGAAAATTGGCATGGAACGCCTCCTAAAGCTTAGGGCTAAAAAGCCCTTCCCATACTGAGAGGTGAAACGCCATATGGAAAAGAAGAATTATGCAAAGCCCGGCGAGTTCACAACCCTTGAGCTTATGGCAGTTTGCGGTGCAAGAGCCATAAAAAACGGCGAAGTAGTTTTTGTCGGAACAGGCTTGCCCATGATTGCCGCGATGCTTGCCAAAAGAACGCATGCGCCAAAAGCCAAAATAGTCTATGAGGCTGGCTTCATAGATTCAAACGCCATAGATATAGCCTTATCAATAGCCGACTCCAGACTTGGCTATAGGGCTTCAGCAGCCATAGGTCTAATCGAAACGTTAGGGCTGCTTCTACAAGGCGGACATGTGGACGTGGGCTTCGTTGGAGCCGCCCAAATTGACGAGTACGGGAACATAAACACAACGTACATAGGCGACTTCGAACATCCAACAGTGCGTCTTCCTGGAAGTGGAGGCGGAAACGACATAGTTTCGTCAGCGAAACGCATCGTCATAATAATGACTCATGAAAGGCGGAAGATGGTGAAGAAACTTGACTACCTAACAAGTCCAGGCCACTTAGATGGTCCAGGAGCAAGAGAAAGAGTCGGCTTGCTGGGCGGTGGTCCATCACTTGTGGTTACAAACCTTTGCCTGATGGACTTCGACCCAGAAACAAAACGGATTAGGCTTGCGACAATTCATCCCGGCGTGACTCTGCAGGAGATTATGGAAAACACTAGCTTCGACTTGATTATACCGGAGCATGTGCCAACAACTGAGCCGCCAACATACGAGGAATTAGCCATCTTAAGGGCCATAGACCCGCATGGGATTTACATACCGCGACCAACTCAAACCAGCTAAAAAAACGCCTTCTTCTCCAATCCATTTCGCATTTTCCTTGGAAAAGCGTTTTATAAGCAACTTCAAAATATGTGAAGCTGGTTGTGGGCATCATGGATTTTGAATTAACACCCGAACAGAAAATGATAGTTGAAACAGCAACTGAAATTTCCCGCGATTACGGTCCAGAATATTGGCGGGAAAAAGACCGCAAACACGAGTTCCCGGAAGACTTTTGGAAAAGCCTTGTAGAAGCTGGTTTCCCAGGCATAGTTATTCCAGAAAAATACGGCGGAAGCGGAATGGGCATGTTCGAAATGCTCCTAGCGATGGAAACCCTAGTTTCAGAGGGCTGCGGACTTGCCGGAGAATGGTTCCTATGTCTTTCAGCGGTTTTCGGCGGCCTATCCATAGTGAAGCACGGCAACGAATCCCAAAAAGAAAAGTATCTGCCTAAAATTGCAAAAGGAATGGAGTTCTGCCTAGCCCTAACAGAGCCAGACGCCGGGACAAACACCCTGAACACCAAAACCATGGCCGTTAAAGACGGAGACAAATACGTAATTAACGGTCAGAAAATCTTCATATCTGGGGCAGACAGAGCCAAAGGAATGCTTCTGGTCACTAGGACAACGCCCGCTGATAAAGCGCCCAAAAGAACATTGGGGTTGACGCTTTTCCTTGCAGATTTGCCAAACCCGGCAATAGAAATAATCCCAATTGAGAAGCATGGCATAAACTACTCAAAAACCTTTGAGGTCTACATAAACGACTTAAGGGTTCCCCAAGAAAACGTTTTAGGCGAGCCGGAGAAAGGCTGGTACTTGCTGCTGGATACGCTTAACCCTGAGCGTATGTCCTTCTCGGCAGCGGCATGCGGCTTGGGACTATTAGCCATCAAAAAGGCTGTCGAATACGCGAAAGAAAGAAGGGTTTTCGAAGCTCCTATTGGGGCGCATCAAGCCATACAGTTTCCGTTGGCTGGAGCCAGAGCAAAAATTGAGGCTGCAAGACTCCTAAACTATAAGGCTGCATGGCTCTACGATCGCGGACAAGAATGTGGAGCAGAAGCCAACATGGCTAAAGTGACGGCTGTCGAGGCCGGAACTGAGGCTGTTTACCATGCAATGCAAACCTTCGGCGGATACGGCTATGCTGTGGAATACGACGTGGAAAGATGGTGGCGGGAAATAAACCTCATAAGGCTGGCTCCAGTCACCCACCAAATGGCCCTAGCCTTCATAGGACAACACGTACTAGGACTACCAAAATCCTACTAAACCCACATCACGTTTTCTTTTGATTCCGAACGTTCAAAGCAAGGGGTGGATTGCACGAGAAGTAGCTGTAAGCCCCTTCTTTGAAAGAGACGTCGCATTAATTAAAATTGAGCCCCCATCCAACTATTGTCCAATTTTGATAGTGGGTGATTCTGACGCTGTCATGACAGGTGAATCGGTTTACTCTTTTGGCTTTGCCGACGTCACTGTTTTCGCTGAAGAGTTAGGTGTCGAAACTTTACTCGCTCCTTCTATGAAGGAGGGGATAATAAGCCAAAGGCGTTTAACAAGCTCTCAAACACCGTGCTTTGAAACAAGTGCAAGTTTAACCCATGGAATGAGCGGAGGATCAAGCTTAAACAGAAAGGGAGAGGTCATAGGAATCTGCAGCATGGGCGCAGTTAGAGAGGGAGTTCAAGTAGCTGGATTCAACTTCCTAATAGCAAGTAATGTGGTTAAAAGCATAATGAATGAGGCAAACATTGCCGACAAAAATGTGCAGGGAGCAGTTGACGACACCTTCATTCAAGGTTTGAAATATTATTATGCGAGGCATTATTCGGCGGCAAAGCAGAAATTCGAAGTTTGCACAGGACTATTCGATTATCATTGGCGGGCTAAAGCGTTGATAAGAAGTTGCAACTCCGCAATAGCCCGTGGAGAGGACGTCCCCCTCCCGAGTGTAAGCCTAACAGTTCCTGCAACATCATTAACGTTGGGTGAATCAGTAACCTTCACGGCTTCTGTCAGTGGAGAAAACACGCCAATAACTTACAAGTGGTATTTAAATAACAAAGAGGTTTCAAGCGGCACGTCTGACAGCTGGAAGTTTACGCCAACATCTGAAGGCACATATACAATATACGTGGTCGCTGTAGATGCAGACGAATGCACTGCTCAATCTCAAACAGCAACATTAAATGTAGAGCCAGCTCCGGGCTTCGGTGGCACGTGGATAATACTCATAATTCTGATCGTAGTCGCTTTGGCTGTGATTGCATTGGTCTTTGCTCAAAAACGTAGAATGAGATCAGCGCCAGTATCTACGATGTAATCTCCCCTCTTTCTTTTAAGCTGCCAATTCACTTAACACGTTAAGAAAAGGTAGAGAAGCTGGAAAATCTTTTAACAGTACTATTAACAATTTAGTCTTCTATCTGGGTGGTGAACAAGCTTGGTTGAAGTTAGAACGATTGCTGTTTTGGGCGCTGGTTTAATGGGTCATGGCATTGCACAAGTGGCTGCTCAAGTTGGCAAGTACGAAGTTTACTTAAGGGATATTGAGCAGAGGTTTGTGGACAGCGGCATGAACATGGTTCGCAGCAGCCTCCAGAAGTTTCTTAGCAAGGGGCAGATAACTGAGGCTGAGTTGAATGAAACCTTGGCGCGGATATATCCTACTACAGATTTGCGGGAAGCAGTTTCAAAAGCCGACTTGATTATTGAGGCTATCCCGGAGAATGTGGAATTGAAGAAGGCAACCTTCCGCGAGGTGGATGCCTTGGCACCGCCCCACGCAATAATCGCTTCCAACACGTCGTCAATAAGCATAACAGAGCTTGGCTCAGCCACAAAGCGTCCAGAAAAGGTTTGTGGAATGCACTTTTTCAATCCGCCACAGCTAATGAAGCTTGTGGAAGTGATAAAAGGCGCTAAAACTTCAGACGAGACTCTTCAGACGGTTTTGGATGTAGCCCACAAAATGCAGAAGGAAACGGTTCTAGTCAAGAAGGATTGTCCCGGCTTCATTGTCAACCGCATATTAATGCCAGCCCTAAATGAGGCTGTAGCCCTCTACTGGGAAGGTGTGGCAGACAGAGACGACATAGACAAAGCCATAAAACTGGGGTTAAACTGGCCCATGGGACCCCTAATGCTTTTAGACTATATAGGTGCAGACACAGCTTTGGCTATAGCAGAGGTTCTCCAGAAGGAGCTTGACCCAAAGTTCCATCCCCATACAGGACTAAAGCATATGGTTAAGGCTAATTTGCTGGGAAGAAAAGCTGGAAAAGGCTTCTACGACTGGACACGAAAATAGTTGAAAGGAGCCTTTGAAAATAATGAGTTCAAATATACAATTTATGAGAAAAGCGACGGCGTAGCCACCATAACCCTAAATCGCCCGAAGCCCTAAATGCCGCGCGCCTAATAGGAGCAACAAAAGCCAAAGAGGCTTATTTACACTGGGAAAATAATTGACGCAAAAACCGCTGAGCCGATGGGTTTAGTTAACATGGTTATGCCAGCTGAAAAGCTTAGAGAAACCGTCCACCATTTCGCTGTTGAGTTAGCGAAAAAAGCGCCTGTAGCCCCCTAAGTGGCTAAAGCCCTAATCAACAAAGGTTCAGAAATGAGTTTAGACGCTGCATTAGCTCTGGAGCGTGAAGGCTTCAGCGTTGTAGCTTCAAGAAAGGACTTGCAGGAAGGCCTATCCGCCTTTATAGAAAAGCGAAAACCAGTGTTTAAGGGTCAATAGCCCTCCTTATTATTTTTAAAGTTCTTTTCAAGGCAATTTCTGAAGGTTATATGTGAAAGCCCAAAGTAAAATGGAAGCTCTCATCTTGAGGAGAAAAACCCGTGCCAGATTCACGCTTGTTACTGCAAGACACACTAGGAAAACGTGTTCTTTCGCTTGGAAACGAAGCCATAGCCAGAGGCGTTTTAGAAGCGGGAATAGGTGTAGTAACAACTCATCCGGGAACGCAGCATCAGAAATAGGCGATACGGTTTCAGCAATAGCTGGTGAAGCTGGTTTCTGCATGGAGTATTCTACAAACGAGATTGTGGCTGTGGAGGTGGCTGTTGGAGCGGCAAACCGTAGAGCTAGAGAGAGCGAATTCTGGAAAATAGTTGAACAAATAACCAAACAGAGACCCAAAAATCTCTATAAAACGGGAAAACGAAAATTTTTAGAAACTTCAAAACAATAAGCTTACTTCATATGCAAGGTGAAGGATGTGAGAAGACCACTTTGGACACCATCCCAAGAATGTATAAAAAGGGCTAACATAACCCGCTTCATAGAGTTTGTAAACAAGAAATATGATTTGAGAATTAACTCTTACAATGAGCTGTATAAATGGTCCATTAAAAACATCCCAAACTTCTGGGAATGCATGTGGGAATTCGCACAGATAAAGGCTTCCCGCAAATACGACATGATAGTTGACGATTTAAGCAAATTTCCAGGGGCAAAATGGTTTATCGGCGCCCGACTTAACTTTGCAGAAAACCTCTTAAGATATAGAGACGATTATCCCGCCTTCATATTTAGAGGAGAAAACCAAAAAACAACAAGACTAACCTACAAACAACTTTATCATTCAGTAACCAGCTTAGCGAAGGCGCTCCGCGAAGTCGGAGTTAGTCCAGGAGACCGTGTAGCCGCTTACATGCCTAACATTACTGAAACACCAATTGCCATGCTTGCAGCCACAAGCATTGGCGCAACATGGTCCTCTTGTGGCACAGAATTGGGTCCAGGCGCTGTCATGGATCGTTTTGGTCAAATAGTTCCAAAAGTCTTGTTTACTGTTGATGGTTATCCTTACAAGGGTAAAACTTTTGACGTTTTAGCCAATGTTGAAAAAATTGTGAAGGGAATCCCCTCCATTGAAAAAGTTGTTGTGGTTCCCTATGTGGGGGAAAAGCCTAACCTTACAAATGTTCCTAAAGCAGTAAACTATAACGACTTTATATCTCCTGAGGGGCAAAATGAGATTAATTTTGAGCAGTTGCCAGCAGACCACCCAGTATACATAATGTTCTCCTCTGGAACCACGGACAAGCCAAAATGTATGGTTCAAGGCGCCTGTGGGGTCCTCATCAACCACCTTAAAGAGTTAATCCTCCACACAGACCTAAAACGTGAAGACAGAATTTTCTACATAACTTCTCCAAGCTGGATGATGTGGAACTGGCTCATAAGCTCCATGGCTGTCGGCGCCACCATAATTTTGTATGATGGAAACCCAAATTATCCAGACTGGGGCGCCATGTGGAAACTTGTCCAAGAAGAGAAAATAACAATATTTGGCTGCAGTGCAAGCTACATAAACTATCTAAGAAGCGTAGGCGCTCAACCAGGAAAGGTTTATGACTTATCCTCTTTGCGCGAAATCTCTCAGACAGGCTCGCCATTGTCGGCTGAGGGCTTTGAATATGTTTACAGAGAAATAAAGGAAGATTTGCATTTCAACTCCATTTCTGGAGGAACAGACATAAACGGCTGTTTCGCTGCTGGAACACCCATCCAACCCGTATACGCTGGAGAGCTTCAAGGTCCAGCCTTAGGAATGAAGATAAAGGCTTATGATGAAAAAGGAAATTCAGTAGTTGACCGGGAAGCAGAGCTTGTTTGTGAAGCGCCCGCCCCTTCCATGCCCCTTTATTTCTGGAATGACACAGAAGGCAAAAAATATAGAGAAGCCTACTTCAGCTTCTATCCAAACGTTTGGCGCCACGGAGACTGGATTCTCATTCACAGCGACACTGGAGGAATAACCTTCCTTGGGCGTTCAGATTTTACGCTGAAGCCTTCAGGCGTGCGCATAGGCCCAGCGGAAATTTATAGCGTGGTAGAAAAATTTGAGGAGGTTGCCGATTGTGTTGTCGCTGGACAGGATTGGAAGGGCGATCAACGCATAATTTTATTCGTGAAACTTGCCCCAAAATTTAGGTTAACTGAAGAGTTAAAAAGTAAGATTAAAAAGGCCTTAAGGGAGGAAGCCTCTCCAAGGCATGTTCCAACATTAATTATGGAAGTGCCAGACATCCCATATACCTTCAACATGAAAAAAGTTGAAAGTGCAGTTTCGAACATAATAAATGGTAGGCCTGTCACAAATAGGGATTCCCTAATCAATCCAGAATCCCTTGACTTTTATGAGAAAATTCTTCCAGAACTACAAAAGGAATAGAGAAAATCATAGAGCCTTTCTTAAATTCTTCACCCTTCTAGCTTCCAACGAATCTGGGCAATGCGCCGTAAGGAACTAATTCCACGTTCGCCTTCACGCTAACCATGGAATTGACTTGCTCTTCAATTTCCTTAACAAACTCTGAAGCTTTAATAGATCTCCGTTTACGCTTTCATATAGTTCCTTGTTTGTCTCCAAACGCAAAGTCGTTATGTCAAGTTCCCCAAGCCTTTTAATGATTATCTCATAATTCTCAGAGACGTCCTTCACATTTAACTATGCATGCTCAACGTTTTTCGGGCCAGAATTTTACGCCCCTAACTTTTATCGTGTCATCCACTCTTCCATAAACCCTTCCCATTCGTGTAAGGGTTCTACTGCATGAACATTCTTGGGTTTTAAGAAATGTTATGTCGCCTGTTCTGAATCTAAGCACTGAATGTGAAGTCCATCCTGTTGTCGACATTCCACAGACACGACTGGTCCAATAACCTCGGATAAGCCATAAATGTCAAAGGCTTCCAATCCTAAGAGCCCCTCAATTCTTTCCCTTAATTCTTCGAACCATGCTTCGGCGCGCTAGGCTGTTGCTAAATTGGTTAAAATGGTTTTTATTTTTCCTTTTAGGATTTGGGGACAGTTTTGGCTTCGCATTTGCGTTCAGTTTTCTTGCAGTATCCACCCTTCTCATATCTGCAAAGGTGTTTGAGTCCTTGGAATGTTAAGCTGACGATGGTGGTTTGAGGCTCTTTTATGGTTAAGGTTACTCTACGCCTTATTTCTGGAAAGCCAACATCCTTTAAGAGCTGCCTGAAATCCCTAGGCTTTCCGTCCATAAGAACGCCTAATATTCGCTTATCAAAGGAATCCATACAAGGCTTAAAATGGCAAAAGAAGAATAAAAACCATTTTACACCAAATCAGCAACAGCCTAGCGCGTAGAAGGTTGCATTAAGCTTACAGATTCTGAGGGGTAAATCGCCTACATTAATAACTTTCAAGTATTTTGTGATTTTCGGATCGCCCGGAAAAAAGTAGCCGTCCTCATCGGGGTGAAAGAGCCTTTCCTTGGGCGACAATTCTATGTCGAGGTTTTCCCTTTCCGTCCTAAAAATATGGTGTGGGCAGAAGCTGAAGGCTGATTAGCGGCAGTTCTCAGCGGTTCAAGCCATTTCCTTGGCATACAAGAAAAGCCTTTCCAGCTCATCGATGAGCCTTACGCGAAGCTCTTGGGTTTGATCTCGCAGAAGTTCTTAATCCGGATAACCGTCTCACCTATCTTCACGATGCGCTTCTTATCTGGCATCCTAAACCTACCCCCCTCCCCCTTCAACGCAACATGAACTTTTTGCAGAAAACTTGACCTATACCTACCCCCTATCCTTTTCACCTACCCCCTCCCCCCTAGGCTTTTTGGCTTATGAAAATGCCCGTGACCGTGCCGGCCAGCCCAGTGATAGCCGCGAAAACCTCGCTATTCCGCTTGCCAAGCAAAGCCATGTGGGCTACTTGAAGATTGATAGGCATATGGTTATTGCTATGGCGAGTTTAACGCCTAACACAAGCTTCGGGTTCGACTCAGTGGCTACAACCGTCTTATTGGGATTAGAATCCTCTGAGTCTTCTTTTGCCCACTCAAAATTAAACAATTTTCACGTTGAAAAAGGCTTAATTTCTCGGCATTTTTGAAAATGCCGACTTATCGGTTCCCTTTCCAATCCATATACATTGAGTATTTATTTCGGCGGAAAGGAAGCTTCCACTTGTACACGCTTCCATAGGCCAAAAGAGGAGTAAGATTAAGTCTCCACAAAGACATATGGGAAAGACCCGCGCCAATCTTCACGCACAAGGCAGAAAACCAGAGAAAAGACATAACGCAAGAGCTGCAAAGAATCCAACAAAAATACAAGCAAATCACACAAGCCGTCTAAACCGCGTGCTTCTTCAAGAAATCAGTAAACTCACTTATTGAGGCGCAGTTTTAGGAAGCGTTTAAATTTAGTGTCTATTTCAAGCATTTTAACGATTAGCTGCAGGCGTATGCGTGTCAACTCTCCATAGGTTAGGCTTTTCATTTGAGAGGCTGGTCGCGGCATTCTTCTCACATATATTGTCTCGTAACATGCATGCATGGGGATTTGACCCAGTTCCAGATGAAGATATTCCTCTTATGAGCGAGTTTTTAACGTCCCAATTTATGATATTAAGAAATGGGGGGCTTATTTAATTCTCGTCAAAAGCTTGCCTTAGTTGTATTTGCGGAAAAGGTAAGGATGGCATACAAAAGATGCTGTCTGAAGGGTCTGAAGGCGTAGACGAAGAGTATGCGAAAGCCTTGGCGAGTTATCTGGCGCTGGGAGTAGATAAGTTAGCCGATTATAACTCGGTCATTTGCGTGTGGCACACTACAAAAGGGGGATTGAAGCGTGGAGGTGACCTTTTAAGGCTTAACGCTTAAGTTTATGATGGGGAAAGCATTCCCCATAACCCCTTCATAATGAATGATGTGTGAATGTGTAATTCATGAATGGGGGAGAAAACCATATATGGAGCCTTTCTCATAGGGCGCGCATAAAGGCAAATAAAGGAGCTTAATAATCTCCCAGTTCTTTTTTGTAGGCTTCGCAGAGGGTTCTTCCCCAATTGTCAATGGCTTCCAGTCTTCCATCAAAGAACCTTAGCACTGGCGGTTCAAAAACAAACTTTAAGCCCTTTATTAAGTGCCTATGCTCGTAAAGCCAATTTATTCTATCAACAGCATACTCAATGTGTGAAACCGTGTAAACCCTCCTTGGAAGCGCAATCCTCGTCAGCTCCAAATCAGCAAAAACTTCTCTGCCTTCCTTGTCCCTATCCATGGAAATTGTGCCTCGCTCCATACTTCTAATGCCAGAAGCAATGTAAAGTGCTGCTGTTAAAGCTCCAGCAGGATACTGCGATTGGGGAACATGAGGCAAGAATTTCATGGCATCTAAATGGCAAGCTAATCCTCCTGGTGGCGTAACCACTGGAATACCTGTTTCCCTAAGCCTATTAACGAAGTATTTTATTTGTTCCACTGCACAACCTGCAAGGTCTTCATCCACCATTTCTCTTACGCCAACAGCCATGGCGCCGATTTCTCTCATGGACATCCCACCGTATGTGAAGAAGCCCTCGTAGACTGGAAGCCATGGTCTTATCTTTTCAAATAGTTCCTTATTATTTGTGGCTATGAAGCCCCCTCTGACGCAGGTGTTTTTCCTACCGCTCAAATAGAATATGTCTGCGAGGCTGCACATTTCTTTAACTATTTCTGCTACACTTTTGTTTTCATAGCCCTTCTCCCTTTGCTTTATGAGGTAGGCGTTTTCGCAAATTAAACTTCCATCCAAAACCAAAAGGAGACCGTGCTCATCGCAGATTCGCCTAATCTCTTTCAAATTCGCCATAGAAAAGGGTTGTCCACCAAGAAGGTTTGTGGTTGCCTCCATTCTGACAAAGCCTATCTTATCTTTGCCATACTGCTTAATTACATTCAGCAGTTTTTGCGGGTCCATGTTGCCTTTAAATGGATGCGTGCTATCCGTTTTTAATGCTTCATCATAATAGATTTCTAAGCATGTAGATGCCCCTGTTACTTCAATGTGGGCTTTTGTTGTGGTGAAATGGTAGTTTGTTGGAATAACTCCTCCTGGTTTTGCAAAAACTTTCGTGAGTAAGTGTTCCGCTGCCCTTCCCTGATGAACATTCATTATGTATTTGTAGCCCAAAACATCTTCAACGGCTTTGGCGAATTCATAAAACGTCATGCTTCCAGCATAAGCATCGTCAACCCGCATCATGGCTGCAAATTGGTTGTCGCTCATGGCGTTTACGCCGCTGTCAGTAAGCATGTCAAGGAATACGTCTTTGGTTTTTAGCAGAAAGGTGTTATAGCCCGCTTCTTCTATCGCCTTAAGCCTTTCCTCCACAGGTATAAGCCAGATTTTTTGGACCATCCTCGCCTTGTGCATGTCGATGGGTATTTCCTTACCTGATGATAACTTTATATTCATGATTTAACCCCGTGAATGGTGCTGTTATTCGGGTATTATGTGTTTTAATAATTTTCGGTTAAACATTTCCCTATCAGCCATGGGCCTAAGCTTTTTGAAACCAAAATTTATATTTGAAACATTAAAGCTATGAACTACTCTAAAAGTTGAGGAGATATTATTGCCAGATTTACACATACTATTAGCCGACAATCCCGGAAAACGGGTACTTCTTCTTGGAAACGAAGCAATCGCAAGAGGAATCCTCGAAGCTGGCATAGGAGTTGTAACCACATATCCAGGCACCCCAGCATCTGAAATAGGGGATTCCATTTCTGAAATTGCCGCTGAAGCTGGAATATACATGGAATACTCCATTAACGAAATTGTCGCCACAGAAGTTGCCGGTGGAGCAGCAAACAGCGGGGTCAGGGCGTTAACGGCAATGAAGCATGTTGGGTTAAATGTGGCTTCAGACTTTGTCATGACATTGGCTTATGCTGGCGTAAGAAGCGGCCTCGTCATAGTTACGGCCGATGACCCAGAATGTTACAGTTCACAAAACGAGCAGGACAACCGCTTTTACGCTTTACTTGCGAACTTGCCATGCTTAGAGCCTTCAGATTCTCAAGAAGCAAAGGACATGACAATTTCAGCTATAGAAATTTCAGAAAAACTGGAATTGCCAGTCATTTTAAGAACAACAACCCGTGTAAGCCACACTCGTGCGCCAGTCGTTTATGGAAAGCTTACAAAACCAGTTTTGAAGGGAGAATTCATAAAAGACGTAAAACGCTTGGTCATGGTTCCAGCCAATTCAAGACCGAAACATCCAGTGCTTTTGAAAAGCATGGAGAAGGCTAAGGAAATAAGCGAAACTTCACCCTACAACAAAATTACACGGAAAGGAAAAAGCGAAGTAGGCATAATCTCGTCAAGCGCAGCCTACAACTATGCGGTTGAAGCAGCGGATTTGCTCGGTTTAGATGTTAGCATAATGAAGCTTGGCATGACACATCCAGTTCCAGAAAAATTTGTTGGAAAATTTCTTGAAAATCATGAAAAAATAATTGTTGTTGAGGAACTTGAACCATACTTGGAGTTGCTTGTTAAAGTTATAGCCAAAGATTATGCACCCAAAATTGAGATTTATGGAAAAATTGGAAAACCCTATTTTCCAAGGGACGGAGAACTTTCCACCCGCCTAGTTGCAGCTGGCTTGGCAAAAATAACTGGAAAAAAATTGCCAATAAATTTCGACAAAATTGATGAAAGATATGCTGAAGTCTCGCAGGGTTTGCCGCCACGACCGCCAATATTGTGTGCTGGATGTCCCCACAGAGCATCCTTTTATGTTATGAAAAGGGTTGGGGGCGAAAGAGCGGTTTACTCCACAGACATTGGTTGTTATGCTTTGGGGGCTGCTCCGCCTCTTAAAGCGGGTGACATAATGACTTGTATGGGTGCAAGTATAGGCACAGCCCAAGGAATAAGCAAGGCAACGGAAGCGCCCACCTTCGCCATTATTGGAGACTCAACCTTTTTCCACGCTGGAATTCCAGGACTAATAAACGCTGTATACAACAACCACAAAATAATTGTAACAGTCCTAGACAACCTAACAACAGCCATGACTGGACATCAACCCCATCCAGGAACAGGTTGGACTGGAATGCACACGCCTGCAGAAAAAGTCATGATAGAAAAAGTTGCCGGAGGATGTGGAGTAAAATATGTAAAAGTTGTTAATCCTTTCAATGCGAAAAAGGCTGAAGCTGTCTTAAAGGAGGCTTTGAAACTTTCTGGACCATCAGTTATAGTTTTTAGAGCGCCATGCGCCCTGATGGTTGTTAGAGAGAGAAGGCGTAAAGGTGCAGAACTTTTAGCCTGCAAAATTACTGATAAGTGCACAAACTGTATGGCATGCGTCAAACTGTTGGGCTGCCCAGCAATAATCCTCAAGGAGGATAAGACTGTGGCAGTAAACGAGAATCTCTGTGTTGGCTGTGGCTTATGCGCTTATGTTTGCCCATACAAAGCCATAGAACCATTAAAACGAGCATAAAGGTGGCGGGCGGTATGAAAAAGGATTTTAACATTGTTTTGGCTGGTGTTGGCGGTCAAGGCATACTTTTAGCAGCTGAAGTTCTCGGAACAGCCGCAGTGAAAGATGGCTTAAACGTTCGTGTTGGCGAAATCCACGGGATGGCTCAGCGGGGTGGGGCAGTCTTATGCACCGTTAGAGTTGGTGAAAACATTTTATCCCCAATGATTCTAGAGGGACAAGCGGACATCCTCTTAGGATTTGAGCCTCTGGAAGCGTTGAGAAATGTGAAGTATGCCTCTGAAAAAACCCTCATAATTATGGGAGATGAAAAAATTCCACCACCCGGGCTCACATTGAAGGGTGAAAGTTATCCAAGAATGGGGGAAATACTTGAAAGGTTGAAGCGCTTTTCCAAAAACATCATAATCGTTGACGCGTTAAGACTTGCTAAAGAGGCTGGAAGCACAGTAATGCAGAACGCCGTTCTATTGGGGGTTTTAACCGCCACTGGGAGGCTGCCAATAAAGAAGGAGAGCCTAATAGAAGCTTTGGAGGAGCTTGTCCCCTCAAAATACGTTGAAATGAATGTTAAAGCTTTTGAACTTGGCTACAATTACGTTAAAAGCCTTGGAAAAGTCTGAAACTTGCGTTAAGCCAAACAAGCCTTATTGTCCACTTTCGGTTTTTACATTTTCCTTTATGGCTTTCAGTATATTCTTGAAAATTTTCATGTCTGAGACGTTCACCACTGGGATTTGGAGGCTCTTGTCCACTTCGTAAATTCTCTCGTATTTTGGGAACTCCGCGTAGCAGATTTGGCTTATTGGGAACTCGCGGTTTTTTAACTCGTGTTCGAAGGACTTCTCGTAAACTTCTAGGCATAGCAGATAGCCGTCTATCCAGTAAAGCCTATTCGCGCCGTAGGTGGTGGCACACCATGCAATGTCACCCACACTGCGTTTGTCTAAACCCAGGACTGTTACCTTTTTTGTTGGGGCAATTTCCACGTCCACGCTTTTCACCCCTTAAACGGAGTGTTTAACACCTCTTTAACTCTGCCGCTTATTTTTGGTCCAAGACCGTAAACAGTTTTTGGCCACTCGTCAACATTTAGGAAGGCATTTAACGGTGTCTGATAGGATTTAAGGATTGCTATGGCTTTCTCCCTCCCAATATTGGGCAAACTCGCCACAAAAAAGATTTGAGCATCCTCTAAGGTTTCATATTTCTTCACTGGATGCACTGTTGGCACTCTTTTTTCCACTATTTGTTCTTGGCGGGCGGCGATGTATAGGAAGTCAACTGTTTCCTTGTGGGATGTGGTGTTAACTATGGCTATGCCGTTTTTTGCCAAGTTGAATAAGGCGCCCCAGACGGCTTCTGGCTTTATCCTGCTGAACTTGTAGATTATGGGCATGTAACCTTCAAGAAGGATTAACGCCTTTGGATAAGTCTCCTTAAGCTTGAAAAGCTGCTCGAAAAGATAGCGATGTGTAAGCGTATAAACAAAGTCTTGAACCCTTTTACGTTCAACTGCGCAAACATCTGAAAGGATATAGTCTCCTTTTTCCAAGGGCTCAATTTTCAAGTTTACGCCTTTTTCCCTAAGTCCTTTAACGACTTTTTCGGCGCTGCTTGCTTCACGACTGTCCATTATGATTGTTGGTTCTTGCTCGTTGCCCTTCTTCTCCTTCAAATATGGAAGGAGTGTTTCAGCTCCGGACATATCCTCAACTCTAATGCTATCCTACGAGCGTTGGTGCTATTTTCTCTTGCGGTGCCCCTCATTCTGCTAATATGCCACGCAAAACAATCTAACATGCAAGCCTAATACTGGTGGGCAACGGAGAAGGAGCTTATGAAAATAGGAGCACTCCTTACAATTGCTGTCATGATTTTATGCATTGTTCTTGTTCCATTAACCGCATATTTCATTGGTGGGTGGTACGCCTACTGGAGCCACGCCATACTGGCAATAATCTTCGCCTTGGCGGTAGTCCTCCTAAAGACAAGGTGGTATTGGGAGGAAGAATAAAATGGCAGACGCCTTGCCAGAAACAACACAAACGCTGGTTTTCAGCGTAATCGCGGCTATAGCTACTTTTCTGGCGATAAGCATACTAATCGGCTTCTTAATGCGGAGGAAAACGTGAACTTTTGACGAGTGGCTTGTGGGACACGGAGATATAGGCCCAATAATAACGGGTTTCGCTTTAATTGCCTCATATCTGAGCGGTTGGGCAATATATGGGAATGCTGGTTTGGGCTATACTTATGGGTGGGCTGGAAGCTGGCTTATAGGCACAATATCGCTGATGGGAATAGCACTATGCCTAGTTATCGGCTATAGAATGCGAAGATACGTTAAGCTGGGCGCTAGAACAGTGCCTGAAATGATGAAAGTAAGGTTTGAGAGCAGAAGCCTCCAAGCCCTAGCCGGACTAACCATGATAATCCTCCTAATAGTCTATTCTGTTGGGCAGTACAAGGCGATGGCAACTGTCTGGACCATTACAACTGGCACTTCGTTCCAGTGGAGCCTCATAATCACCGCTGTTTTGGTTTTAGTCTACGTTGCTGTTGGGGGATATGCTGGCACCCAGTGGGTTTCATGTTTTCAAGGAATCCTCCTAACAGCGGCTGGATGGATTTTAGGAATAGCTTCCACCATATGGGCTGGAGGACCAGCAAAAATTGAAGATGCGCTTAAAAGCCAAGCTTTTACTCCTCCAGGCGGAAACTCGACAAACACACCGTTAAACAGCTACCTCTTACCACCCTCGGGATTCAAAGACCCGGCTTACCCCTGGGTTGACTGGGTTGGTGTTACAGCCTCCATATTTATGTTCTTGTCGATGGCGACTGGCTTCCCCCACAACCTAGCAAGATTTCTCGGTGCACGAAAAGTTTCTAAGAAAGAGTATTGGATAATGCTCTTAATCCTAATTTTTGGCGGCTTAACCCCGCTCTGGATAGGTGTTGTCGGACTTGCCGGCAGAGCAGCCTTTGGAAACATTCTATTGTCGAAGCAATATGCGCCTATGTATGGCGACTCTGTAGGCGCCCTAGTAAGCATAAATGCTGGCGGAGCCCATTAGCGGCTCTATTTGCGGCCAGCGTTTTCGCTGCTTCAGTGGCGACGCTTGCTGGCATGGCTATGATTATGGCCACAAACACTACAAGAGACCTGATCTATAACCTAAAACCAACAACATCCCACGGAAAACTGTTGTGGCTTACACGTTTTATGCTGATACCGTTTTTAGCGATACCTTTATGGTGGACTTTAACGGCCACACCACCAGTCCTATCCGTTTTTATGGCAGGTTCAGCCGTCGCGCAAGCAGGGATATTCTTCTTCGTTGTAGGCGTTTCCATGTACTGGCGGAGAGCAACAAAATGGGGTGCAGCCGCCGCCATAATCTACGGTTTAGCCCTAACAATTCTGCATCCCCAAGCCTATGGACAGCTTCTAGGGCTTTACCACTGGGGTTACTGGGCGCTGATGCTTATCTTCGGCTCCGCATCCGCCTACTTCCTTATAAGCCTCCTCACAAAGTCCCTTCCAGAAGAGAAACTCGAAAGATTCTTTCAGAAAAGTAAGGCTTTAAAATAAAAAGAGAGGATGAAAAGGCTACGGCAGTCCTTTCTTGGTGATTTCCTTCACGATGCCAGCAGCTATGGTTGTGCCCATGTCTCTGATGGCAAATCTTCCAAGCTCTGAAAACTCGGAAGAGGTTTCAATAGATATTGGGCGCAAAGGCTCCATCCTAACTAACGCAGCATCTCCGGTCTTTATAAATGAAGGCTTCTCCTCAACAACCTGTCCTGTACGTGGGTCAATCTTCCTTATTAGTTCAGTGAATCTGCATGCCATCTGTCCAGTGTGGTAGTGGAGGACTGGCGTATATCCTGCGGCTATGGCTGTGGGGTGGTATATGACTATTATTTGGCCTATGAATTCCCTTGCCACTGTTGGTGGATTGTTGACGTGTCCGCAGACATCTCCTCGGCGTATATCGGTTTTCGCTATGCCCCGCACATTAAATCCAATGTTGTCGCCGGGCTCAGCCTTTGGAATCCGTGTGTGGTGCATCTCTATCGACTTAACCTCGCCCTGCTTGTTCGCTGGCATAAATATGACCATGTCGCCCTCTTTTAGAACCCCTGTTTCAACTCTGCCGACTGGGACTGTGCCTACGCCTGTTATGCTATAAACGTCTTGGATAGGTATGCGCAAAGGCTTATCCAGTGGTTTTGAAGGAAGCTCAAAGGTGTCTAAGGCTTCAATTAGTGTTGGTCCCTTGTACCATGGCATTTTGTCGCTGGGCTTGACAAGGTTGTCGCCTGTCCACCCAGAAGTGGGTACAAACGGAATCTTTTCAACTTTGTAGCCCACCATTTTGAGCATTCTGGTAACCTCGTTCTTAACCTCGTCGTATCGCTCTTGGCTCCAGTTAACTGTCGGGTCGTCCATCTTGTTGATGGCAACCACAAGCTGGTTAACGCCTAAAATGAAAGCCAAAAACGCGTGCTCCCTTGTTTGTCCACCAGGTCCTATGCCAGCCTCAAATTCGCCTCTCTTGGCTGAAACGAAGAGTATTGCGCCGTCGGCTTGGCTTGCACCTGTAATCATGTTCTTAACGAAGTCTCTGTGGCCAGGTGCGTCGATGATTGTGAAGTAGTATTTTTTGGTTTCAAATTTTAGGAACCGCAGGTCTATTGTTAGGCCTCTTTCTCGTTCTTCTTTCAGGTTGTCGAGAATCCATGCAAACTTGAAGGTTTCCTTTCCAAGTTTTCTGGCTTCCTCTTCATATGCTTTCACTGTTCTTTCGTCAACAACGCCAGCCAAGTAGAGCATGTGTCCCGTTGTTGTTGACTTTCCATGGTCAACGTGTCCCATAATCACTAGGTTTAAGTGGGGTCTTTCTGGTTTGCTCATTCCTTTTCCTCCATATTTTAAACCTAAATTTTCCCTATTTTTAGTGGATTCGTTTACACAACTGTTCATTCAATTATTTTAAGTTTATGATAAAACCATTCAGGGCGTTAATTATACAATGTTCGCAATTTTCCTGTATGCTTCAATGAACTCTTGTGCAAATTTATCAGCTTTTTTCTCTGTGCCTCTATGCTTTCCGCCAATAGTTCTGAGGTGGTGATAAAATTCGTGGAGGACTACGAATGGGTCTCCAATTTTTTCTTGGTTAACAACATAAATGGTTTTGGTTTTTGAAGCATAGCATCCAACGGTGTCACGGTGCCCTTTAGGCATTCCAACTATTAAGCGTTGCGTGTCAACACTGTAGTGGCGGCTTAGCATGTTTAGGGCTTTCCACATGTCCCATGAGGATAAGCTTCACTATTTTTGCTTTGAAAAGCAAGTCACTGTTAGGCATGCCTTTTCGAAACGGATATTAGCGTTCAATTTGAATAAGGTTTTTGGGACGAGTAAAGGTTTATGCCGACAAACTTGCCAGCGGAAGCCAAGCGGAAGTGGGCTGAGGTTTCAGCTGCACGAAACCCTAGAGAGAAGCTTCAGCTTATGCAGGAGTTTTTAAGCCTCGTCCCAAAGCATAAGGGAACCGCCAAACTCTGCGCTCAAGTTAAGAAGCAGATGGCTGTTCTGCGAAGAGAACTCGAAGAAGGAAAGCGTCGAAAGGCTGGCAGAGGTGGACCGAAATTTTTCATAGAGAAGGAAGGAGCAGCCCAAATAGCCATTTTAGGCTTGACAAATGTTGGAAAGAGCAGTCTCTTGGCTGATACAACAAACGCAAGGGTTGAGGTTTCACCAGCCCCGTACACCACTAAAGAGCCTGTTCCAGGCATGCTTCCCTATGAGGATGTCCAATTCCAGCTTGTTGAGGCTCCAGCCTTAATGGAG
Organism: uncultured Candidatus Bathyarchaeia archaeon; assembly: GCA_964573785.1. Lineage (GTDB taxonomy): Archaea > Thermoproteota > Bathyarchaeia > Bathyarchaeales > Bathycorpusculaceae > JAGTQI01. The sequence continues at coordinate 41,524 of CAZNKF010000003.1, read as the reverse complement.
GGAGCTGCAGACGGAAGAGCTTGGGGGCTTCAAACTCTTGCTTTGGCTAGAAATGCTGATGGTCTAATCTTAATGGTGGATTTGGCGCAAAACCCTGTTGAGCAATTGTCCACAATCCTCGGAGAGTTGGAGAAGACGCGGATACTTGTAAGCAAGCCTAAAGCACGGGTTGAAATTGAAAGGAAGTTTATGGGCGCCGGCTTACGGGTAATCGTTTTTGGTAAGCTTTTAGATTGCACTTTTAAGGAAGTGGAGGAACTTCTCAAAAGTTATGGGGTCATGGACACTGTTGTAAAGATTTACGGCGAAGCCACATTGGACGATGTTGAAGATGCTGTTTTCGAGAGCACAGCCTACAAACCAGCCATAATAATTGCAAACAAAATAGACGTGGAAGGCGCTGAGGCAAAACTAAAAGCCTTAGAGGATTATGCTGGCGGTCAGCTTCCGATAATTGCAACTTCATGCAAAACTGGGGTGGGCTTAGAGAAAATTGGCGAAGTCCTATTCAAAAACTTGGATTTGATCCGCGTTTACACTAAAGAGCCCGGTGAGAGAAACTTTTCTGAGAAGCCCTTCGTTTTGAAGAAAGGCTCAACAATTTATGATTTGGCTAGGAATATTCACAGCGACTTTAGAGAGAAATTTTCCTACGCGAGGGTTTGGGCTAAACGCCTCGTTTTCAGTCCACAAAAGGTTGGGGCTACATTCGCCCTTGAAGATGGAGACGTTGTTGAAATTCACGCAAAATAGCCTTTAAACGTGGCTACCTTGAAGCCATGGCTATTCTTTCAAGTTCATGGCGTTTTGAAACCGCATAGCTTTTCATGTCATTGTTCGCCGCTAGAATAAGCTCTTCCGCTAGGCACTCCTCAATTGAGCGGGGGTTGTGCATTGCCGCCTGCCTTGCCCCTTCGCATATGTACCTTAAAGCCAAGTCAACTCTTCTCTGGGGCGAGACGTCCACTGACAAGTGGTAGACTATACCGCCGTAGGCGATTCTTGTGGTGTCCTCGCATGGCGCAGAGTTCTCGACAGCCCTAACAAGAACTTCTATTGGGTTTCTTCCAGTGCGCAGATGAATTATTTCGAAAGCATGTTTAACAATGTTTATGGCTTTGGCTTTTTTCCCGGCGTTTTTTCCAGGGCGCATAAGGTTGTTTACAAGTCTCTCTACAATGTTAACGTTTGCCTTTCTAAAACGTTTGTGCTCGTGGCGTCCCATGCTGTGGGGGGTGACAACGGGTTTCAGTGATACGTACCTCTCCAACCCTTGGTCTCTGACCTCAATTTCTTTGAAGCTCCATTTTCCGAAAAGTTTTATCTCCTTCTCCTTTGCTTTCTGCTCAGTCTTCTTCTCCGTTTCTTTTGCCTCTTTTTGTTCTTTCTGTTCCTTGCTCAATTCCATCACCGCATTGGCTTCTGTTTTCTACCAAGCACAAGCTCTTTCAGGGAAACGCCGTTAACCATTATGACTTTCCAACGTACGCCGGGGATGTCTCCCATGCTTCTTCCACGGGAGCCGCCTATGCCTTCAACTATTACCTCGTCATGTTCGTCTACAACGTTTAGGGCTCCGTCTCCTGGCAGAAAAGCGGTAATAACCTTGCCATTTTTGATTAGTTGGACTCTGACGCATTTTCTTATGGCGCTGTTGGGCTGTTTGCTTTCAACACCGACCTTTTCAAGGACTATGCCCCTTGCCATTGGTGCGCCTTCAAGGGGGTCAGCTTTAACGTCTAGGCCTAGCATGCGCCTTTTATAGTACATGCTACTCCAACGGAACTTTTTCCGTTTTTCTGCAAGTTTTCTTGCGGCGAATTCACCTCTTGGAGACTTTGAACCCATAGCTTACGTTTTCCTCTCGCTACGTCTAATCACACATCTAATATTTAAACTGAACGTGGCATAAAACCGCAAAATCTAGAGGGGGTAGTCCGTATTGGTTTGGAAAAGCTCCAAAAACAGAAATTTTCTAAATAAGGGAATACATTTAAGACTAGTGCGGTGTGGAGTCTTCCTGAAATGGCTGGTTGGAGACTGCTAAAGTTTGAAACGCGCAACGCTTACATGAATATGGCGATAGATGAAGCTATACTTGAAGCGAGAATAAGGGGGCTGGCGCCCAACACTGTGAGGTTTTATCGCTGGAAACCTTCGGCAGTTTCTATTGGACGTTTTCAAAAATTAGAGAATGAGGTTTACTTGGAAAACTGTCATAGACATGGTGTTGACATTGTTAGGCGGATAACAGGCGGAGGCACAGTTTACCACGATGCTGAGGGCGAAATAACCTACAGCGTGGTTGCAAGCAAAGAGGACTTAAGCGCCAATGACATAACAGAGGTTTACGCCAAAATTTATGCTGGCATAGTTGAAGCCCTAAAAATTCTTGGATTGTATGCGGACTTCAACGAGGGCGACTCAAGGGCATGCCCCAACCTAACAATAAATGGGAGGAAAATTTCTGGAAGCGCCCAATGCCACAAATCCGATGTAGTCTTACAACACGGCACAATACTTGTGGATGTCAACCTCAAAAAGATGTTCACTTTCCTAAGGGTTCCGTGGGCAAAAACATGTATGGAAGTTGTTGGTATAGCAAAAAACAAAATAACATCAATAAAGGCGGAGCTTGGAAATGAAATCCCCCAAGCCACAGTGCTAGAAGCTCTAATTGAAGGCTTCCAAAAAGCGTTAAAGGCGAGACTTGAAAATGGCGACTTAACAAGATATGAGAAGGCGCTAGCCGAAAAACTTTGCAAAGGTAAATACGTCACAACAGAATGGAACCTACATGGAAAAGAGTCTTGCCAGTGGGTTAAGCCTTAGGGCTAAGTTGCCTATTTAAAAGCTCTACGTATTTACTGTTAAGCCTTCCATACTTGGCTTTTAAAATTTCACTGGCTCTATACCAGTCCCCAGCTATTCTTGGCCACAATTCACCCATCACATGTCTAGTCACGTACTCTTTCATGGCTTTTTCCCGCTTTACAGTTCTCTTGTGCCAATCTACGCTAATTAGCCCACCGCGGCGCATGTGGTTTAGGTTGTGGAAAATCTGCTCTGCATCCAATGGGTAGCCTAAGCACTCCTTCAAATCTTCAATGAGGGAGTCTATTGAAATTTCGCTTTCAAAGCGTAAGCATATTATTGCAACCATGTTCTGCATCAGTTTGGCGGTTTTGCTCACGTAAATGCCAATTTTTCTTGGCGGTATAAGAGTCTGTTCTAGCCGGTAGCCATACCTTTTATAAAACCATCTTTTGACAACCTCAGCCATAGCCAGGTATGAGCCTAGAATTGCTGCTAAGGCTATGAAGAAAGTTGCTGGAGGTTTCGCAAACTGGAAAATTGTTCCTAATGGCGTGTATGGCAGTATCAACGCAAACACTATTATTGCCATGCTGCTTAATAGTAGAGGTTTGCTTGGCCTGCTTCTCCAGAATGGCGACTTCTTTGTTCTGATGGCAAAAATTACAAGGGTTTGCGATGAGAGGGATTCAATGAACCATGCTGTTTGGAACAGCGGCTCAGAGGCGTTAAAGGCGAAAAGCATCACAAAGAACGTTAAGAAGTCGAACAGGGAGCTAACCGGACCCAAAAACACCATAAACCTTCTAATGAAATGTATGTCCCACCTTTTTGGCTTTTCGATGTATTCTTGGTCAACCTCATCTGTAGGTATCGCTGACTGCGAAAAGTCGTAAAGGAGATTGTTAAGCAGTATTTGTATGGGCAACATAGGTAGAAACGGCAGAAACAGCGAAGCACCTGCAACGCTGAACATATTTCCAAAGTTTGAGCTAACACCCATCATAATATACTTCATAGTGTTGCCGAAGGTTTTTCTGCCCTCCAAAACACCATCGTGAAGCACCGTCAAATCGTTCTGCGAAAGAATTATGTCCGCTGACTCCTTTGCAACGTCAACAGCATTGTCCACAGATATGCCGACGTCTGCGCTCCTAAGGGATGGCGCATCATTTATCCCGTCGCCTAAAAACCCTACAACGTGACCATTGTTCCTTAAAGCGTTTATTATGCGGTCTTTTTGTGCCGGCGTCACTCTGCAGAAAACGTTTACTTCTTCAACAACCCTTGCAAGAGCATCATCGTGCATCTGGGCAATTTCACTTCCCGTTACAATTCCCTTTATTTCAAAGCCCAAGTATTCGCAAACCTTCCTAGTTACGAGCTCGTTATCACCTGTGAGAATTTTCAATTCCACACCAGCACTTTTCAAAAGCTGAAGCGACTCTTTAGCAGTCTCTTTAGGTGGGTCTAGAAAAGCAACAAAACCCAAAAACACCATTTCCTTCTCGTCGTCAGCAGCGTAAACAGACTTTTCTTCCCTTAAACGTTTGTAGAATACACCTAAAACCCTATAGCCTTCAGCGCTAAGTTCAACATATTTTTGCTCAATTGTTCTGCGCACTTCATCTGTGATGTCGGCTATAACTTCCCCAACCTCATAGTAAGCACAGACTTTAGCAATTTCTTCAGGAGCACCCTTAGTAATCATAAAACGTTGGTTCTGATATTCTAATACAACGGATAAACGTTTGCGCACAAAGTCAAACGGCACCTCATCGATTTTCCGATAATCCTTAACATCTACATCCCTAAAATTCAATATCGCCTCGTCGAGGGGACTTCGCAATCCTGTTTGGAAGTAACTGTTAAGGTAAGAATAAAGCAAAACCTTCTCGCACTCTTCCCCATTGAGGTCAACGTGAAGCAAAAGCTTAATCCTGTTCTCCGTCAAGGTACCAGTTTTATCTGTGCATAAAACATCCATGCTTCCAAAATTTTGTATGGAAGCTAACCGCTTTACAATAACGCCCCTCTTAGCCATCGCCATTGCGCCCTTAGAAAGATTAACTGAAATTATCATAGGCAAAAGTTCCGGCGTTAAGCCTACAGCCAAAGCCACAGCAAAAAGAAGTGAATCCAAAACGCTGCGCATATAGAACGCATTAATGAAAAACACAAATATGACCAGCAAAAAGGTCACTTGCATTATCATGTAACCAAAACTTCGAATGCCCCTCTCGAACTCCGTCTCAGCCTCCCTTTCTACAAGCCTCCTCGCAATTTTCCCATACTCCGTCAAGCTCCCGGTTTTCACAACAACAGCAGTTGCCGTCCCGCTCATAACAGAAGTGCCCATAAAAAGATAGTTACTCCACTCCATTATCGATGAGTCGTAAGATTTTAACGGTAAACCAGTCTTCTCAACGGGAAAAGACTCACCAGTCAATACGGATTGATTCACGAATAAATCTTTGGCGCTTATAACCCGAGCATCTGCAGGCACAATGTCGCCCGCTGAAAGGTATACAATATCTCCGGGAACAATCTCGGCAAGCCTAACTTCCCGTTTCACTCCATCCCTCAAAATAGTGGCTGTTGTTGCTACTCTCTGCTTCAGCATTTCAGCTGCTCTTTCAGCCTTAGACTCCTGATAAAAGTCTAAGACCACGCTGAACATCACTATAGAGAATATTATGGCTGTGTTTACAACCTCTCCAAAAAAGCCGGAAATCAGCCCAGCTATAAGAAGGATAATTATTAATGGGCTTTTGAAATGGGAGAGAAAATCGATGATGACCGCTCTCTTCTTTCTCCTAACAAGCTCATTGTAGCCAAATACCTTAAGACGCTCTTCCACATCTTTAGAAGAAAGCCCAGCCAAAGACGTGTTTAAGCGTTTAAGAAGCTCTTCAGCCGACAGAGTTAAAATCTCTTCAGGTCTTGGCAGTGCCCAGCCCGAAGACTCGCCAATGTTTGAAGACCTTGCATTCTGGCTCGTCACCACCATCACCATCCATTGGTTTAGTTTCACCTCTTCGAGCCGGGCTCATAACAAAAGCAGAAAAGCCAACAACCCTTAATAACAATTTCGAAAGAAACAAATATGCAACTAACGGGTGTTGCTTTAACGCTTTTCTATGCGCCACCTCACCCCTTGAGGGGTATCCTCCAATATTATGCCCATGGCTTTAAGCTGTTCCCTAATCCTATCAGCAGTCGCCCAATCCTTGGCTTTTCTGGCTTCCTCCCTTCTCCTAATCAGCTCCTCAGCCTCTAGAGGCAACTTCTCCCTTTGAACGTTCCTTGCCAAATCCAGTGCAAAAACCTTGTCGAATTCCATTAAAAAGTCGTACTTTTCTCTGTTGGTCAGCGTCTTTTCCTCTCTAACTAAAGCCCATGCGAGGGCTAAAGCCTTAGGCATGTTCAAGTCATCATTTATGGCTTCAATAAACTGTCCACGGTACCCCGCAACTTTTGGGCTTCTACTTTCCCCACCTTCTAGGTTTTCAAACAGATTTCTAACGTGCTCTCTTAGGGTAAATAATGCGTTCTGAGCAGACTTCAGACTTTCCCACGTGAAAATCAGCTCTGACCTATAATGGGCTGTTAAGCACAAGTATCTAAAAGCCAACGGGTCGAAGCCCTCATCCACCAATGTCTGAACCGTAATTATCTCCCCAGCAGACTTCGCCATCTTCATCGATTTACCGAAAATGAGGAAAGCGCCATGCAGCCAATAATTAGCCAGAGGCTTGCCAGTTACCGCTTCTGCCTGGGCAATCTCATTCGTGTGATGTATGGGTATATGGTCAATTCCTCCACAATGAATGTCGAAATGCTCACCCAAATACTTAATTCCCATAACAGTGCACTCAATATGCCATCCCGGAAAGCCAACACCCCAAGGAGAATCCCACTCCATTTGCCTTTTCCGATCTTTCGGTGAGAAGCGCCAGAGACAGAAGTCTGTTAGATTTTTCTTGTTCGGGTTGAATTCAACTCTGGCTCCAGCTTTCAAGTTCTCACTTAACCTTTCAAAATCCATTCCAGTAAGCTTTCCATAATCCTTCAATTTTGAGGTGTCAAAATACACGCCATCATCAATTATGTATGTGTAGCCCTTCTCTTCAAGCTTGCGAATATACTCAATCATGTCGGCAATGTGGTCTGTTGCCCTGCAAACCACTGTTGGCTTGAGAATGTTAAGCCTTTCAGCATCCTCAAAAAACTTCTTGGTGTAAAAATCAGCTATCTCCCAAACGGTTTTCCGTTCCCTCTGAGCGCCAACCTCCATCTTGTCCTCGCCAGTGTCAGCATCAGATGTTAAATGCCCCACATCCGTTATATTCATGACATGCTTAACTTCTAAACCGTTAAACTCCAAAACCCTTCGGAGAACATCCTCGAACACGTATGTCCTAAAATTGCCTATGTGAGCATACCAATAAACCGTTGGACCACAACAGTACATCCTAACTTTACCTTTCTCTATAGGAACAAACTTCTCCTTTTTCCGCGACAAAGTATTGAAAAGGTATATTTCACCCTTAGGGTTTCCCATCACATGTTCTCCGAAGGAATAATGACAAAAACACTTAAAGGCTTTACTTCCGCTGTGCCATGCTACGCTATGCCATGCCCTAATCGTACTTCCTAAACCTCAACATCTTCCTAAAACTCCTAAGATCCTGAGCCACCAACCTCAAAAAACGCAACTCCTCCATAGCCTTCTCAAACCTAACAAACTCCTCATAAAGCCTCTCCAAAGCCCTTCTACCCTCCTCTACACCAGTCCACCTCCATCAATATTAAGGCTTAGTTAGGGGCCCTCATTGTTTTTTGGCCGAACAAGCAGCCATTTCCGTCATCGAGGAGAAAGGAGAAGGCTTCGAAAACGGAAAAACCGATCTTGGCCGCCTTTGTTCAGCCTTCAACCTCCGCCACATACTGCATCGTAAGACTTAATACTCGTGCTGATATAAAAAGGTTACTACATAACATAAGCAGACAAACTTGTTGAAAATGGCTAGCCTGTGGCTAATATGCCCTCAAGAATCTTGTCTTCGGGGATGTCTAGCTGTTTTGAAAGCCAACTTTTTAGGAGGGCTGTGGGTTTTGGGAGTTCCCCACTATAGGTTATAATCTGGTTGTTTTTTAGGGCGTCTGCCTGAAATGTTTTCTCTGCTTCTTTATATAGGAATGAAAGTGCTTGGGCTTGACGGGCTAATGTTTGGAAATCCTCCCATTGTTTACAGCGCAAAATAACTGGTGGACCCCGCTGCTCAGCTGCAAAAACTTGAGGTCTTTGAACCTGTACTGTTGGCGCGGCGCCTTTTTGGGCTTCGTGTGATGTTGAAAGGTAGGCGATGAGATTTGATATTTCATTTTGTAGGTTTGTAAGCCTATCCTCGACGTTTTCTATCTTGCCGCTTAGCTCGCCAGCCTCCCCGAGCCTTTCAGTTATTTTGCCCAACTCGTTTATGAGGCGGTCTAAATCCTTTTCATGCTCTCTTAAAACATTAATGATAAAGTCTAATGCTTCAAGTGCATCGTCCTTTGACGGAGCCTTTTTCGACATGATGTTTCGTCTCCCGTCCTTCTTCAACCTATTCAATGCCATCTTATATAAATAAAGGTAGCGAATCCTCAAAATGTATCCATAGGAATAGCCAAACATACTTATTGGCAATAAAAATCCATGCCAAAAATAATGGTTTACCAACCCTAACACTTATATGTCAAAATTCCGCATTCGAAGTGAAATCTGATTGGTGAAACCTATGAAGAAGCACTATTTACTCATGGTAATATTTGCTCTTGTGCCGCTGCTGTTAATGCCGACACAACAAACAATGGCTGAAACCCCCGAATCACAAGTTAGTCCGGCAAATGTTTATGTTGGAATCTGGCTTGTGAATGTTGAAAAGGTGGATTTAGCCGCCAGCAGCTACCGCCTAGACTTCTATTTATGGTTCAAGTTTAACTCTTCTGAAATAAGTCTCGCAGATGTAAAGAAGTTCGAGTTTGTAAATGGTCCAGTTGCAGACTTCAAACCCATCGAAGAAAATGAAACACGTGGGTATGTGGAATACCGCATTAAAGGAGACTTCATAAAAACCTTTGACTTCACAAACTACCCCTTTGAAACCCACACGCTAACGATAGAACTGGAACATAAAGAGCTTGACACGTCCAGCCTATGCTACGTTGCGGATCAGAACTCGACAATCGATGAGGCTGTTAACATTGCTGGTTGGGAGATAGCAGGATACAGTGCGATGGAAACTGAACACTCATATGGCGATGAAACCTATTCAAGGTTCATTTTCAGCATCCAGTTGAAGCGTCCAATGCTATCTTCCTTCGTGAAAAGTGTGCTGCCAATAATTGTAATAACAACAATATCGCTCCTTACATTCTTCATATCACCCCAAAACTTCAGCCAAAGAATAGGTTTAGGCGTAACAACCTTAATGTCGGCTACGGCCTTCCACTTATCCCTTCTCAGCGGCATACCACCAATAGGCTATCTAACCTTTGCAGATAGAATGATGATGTCAGTTTACATAATATTCCTCTACAACCTTTCGGCATCCGTGTATATCATGAAACTTGTGGATGCAAAGAAAACGGAAGAAGCCGCAAAATTCAACCAAAAAGCCATGAAAGCTCTTGCAGTGCTAATAATTGCCCTAATAATAATTCAAGTAATCCTATAACATTCACGTTTCAATAAAAAACCTAATAGCGAAATGATGGCCCGGGCGGGATTTGAACCCGCGACCTCCCGAGTGCGAGTCGGGCGTTCATACCAGCTGAACTACCGGCCCGGTATTGAGGCTTTCATAGAATGAGTTGGTGAACGTTTTTATTTTTGTTTTTGTTTATTCTTTTTGCCGGATGATGAGAAGTCATTAAATTGACAGCCTTAGGATGAATTTTCAGAGTTACTCGGACGGCGATCATTTAAAAACCGTTGTGGGCGATTTTTGAGTTTTCTCTAGTAACATGGCCAAGAGTATATTTTTGCGAATCTTAAATTTTTAGGAGTATTTCGATGCTCAGCTCTTTTTATTGCTGTTTTAGGACTTTTCTTGCGAAGGTTATGTAGCCAGTGTGCGCCGTCATAAAGGTTTGGGGACGGGTTTTTCCCCTTTCTATTTGCATTCCTCGCAGTAGGCATTCAACTGTTTCTATGTCGATGAAGCCGCCTTCCTTTAGGGCTTCAACTGTTTTGACAACTTGGTCTATTGTTGGGCTGAAGGAGACTATGGTTCCGCATGGCTTTAGGGTTTTATAGGCGTGGGGGACAACAAGCCATGGTGTCGCCATATCCAATATGACGGTGTCTACGTTGGTTTCGTCTATTCCAGTCGTGATATCCTTGTTTTTAAGTGTCACATAATCCAGTAAGCTTGCCCGCTTAATGTTTTTCTCCGCCGTTTCTAGGAACTCGCTTCTGACTTCGTAGCTGTAGATGTGTCCGTCTGGCTTAACGTAGTGGGCTAGGGCTATGGTTAATGCCCCTGTTCCTGTTCCTGCTTCGACAACGTGGCTTCCAGAGCCTATCCCGCTGAACATTATTATTAGGGCTATGTCTTTTGGGTAGGTTATCTGGGTTCGCCTAACAGCCTTCATTATGTAATCGCGGAGCAATGGTTTTAGGGCTATGAATTGGACGCCGAGGTTGCTTGAAACCACTGAGCCGTATTCCTTTCCGATGAGGTCGTCGAATTTTATGAAGCCTTTATGTGTGTGGAAGGTTTTTCCAGCTTCAACTTTGACGAGGTAGGTTTTCCTCTGGCTTAAGTATAGCAGTACGTGGTCTCCTTCCATTATTTTTCGGCTTGACAAGGGTTTTCACGCTTATGGCGTGTATTTGAAGGGATGCTTTGCCCGCTCCTTATTCTCCATCAACTCGTCTATTTTAGGTCTCTCCTCTATGGCTTTACGGATGGCGTGGCGCATAGCCTTATAATTGTTTATGTAGACGCGCTGTCTGTCAACGGCTGAGGGGTGCACAAAAACATTCGCAATTATAATCAAGTCTTCCACAGCTTCCTTTGGAATTGTGCCGTCCGCAACACTGTCCAGAACGGCTTTGGCTACGGCTGTTTGAGCGGGACCGTAAACCAGGCTTGCTTGACGCATACTTGTTATGGTGACTGTTGGAACAATCAATGTTGCTGGTTTAACCGCCAAGTTTGGCTCCAGTATGGCTAACAATGGTTCATGTCCAGGTGTTGGAGCAGCCTTAGCCTTTACGAAAGCTGCGCCAACCGGGCCGTCCTTTTTGCCTATGACTAGGTCTATGTGGGCTACTTCTGCACCTGTTCCTGCCAATGCCTCGCCTATTCGTAGGTTGAAGTCTTTTATGATTTCTGGGGTTATGTCAACCGCCATGAAACGCTGTTCCAAGGGTTTTTCTCCTATCTCAAATGTTATTGGTTTGGGTTCGATTTTTCCTATTTTCTCTAGGTCTAGGCGGAGTTCTTCTCTTGCTTCATAGGTTAGTTCTCCCCCAACACTTAGGGGCTGCCGCACTGGACCAACTTTTATTTTCATCATGTTTAGGGCAGCTTTTGTCCCGACAGGCCCGCTTCCGGCTATTATTCGGGCTATTTTCTGAACTTTGTATTGGAGTTCTCGGGCTTTTTGCAACTCGCCACTTTTTATGTGGTTGTAGATTTGAACCCAGATGTCTGGGATGACGTTGGCGCTTGCGAGTATGGCGCCTGAACAGCCAGCAGCTAGTGCCGCCACAACCACTTCGTCATGTCCGCAAAGCACGTTTATTTTGTCTCTGACCTTTTCGAGCACAGCCAGTATGTAGCTGAGTTGTCCGCTGCTGTCCTTTAAGCCTACAATGTTTGGGATTTGAGCCAGGTCTTCAACCATCTGCCATGCGAGCTGTACACCTGTGCATTGTGGGATATTGTAAAGTATTATGGGCATGTCGGCTTTGCTTGCTATCGTGTCGAAGTGCTCGTATATTCCACGGTCTGCGGGTTTCAAATAGTAGGGTGTAACCACTAGGGCGGCGTCGGCGCCAACATCCTTAGCATACTTTGTCATTTCTAGGGCTTGTTCTGTTCCGCTTGCTCCTGTTCCAGCGATTACTGGCACTCTTCCATTAACCTCGTCCACCACGACTTTTATCACTTGTTTTCTTTCCTCAATTGTCATGTTTACGAATTCGCCTGTTGTGCCGCATGGAACAACGCCGTGGACACCTAGCTCTATACAGCGGTTCACCAGAAAACGAAGCCTTTCTATATCGACGGCTTTTCCATCATCGGTGAATGGTGTGACAAGCGCGGGGAAAATGCCTTCAGGGTTAAACATGTTTTTCCTTCCTTGAATTACCATAAATGTTAAACAATTTAAACTTTGAAGTATAGATATGCTGATTTGTTGGAGGAAAACTGTTTGTATGCCTTAAGAGAAAAGGTGCTCATAAACAGAAAAAATTTGGAAGAGGTTAATGCCTTTCTACTGCGGGAAGACAACCCACTAATTAACGGCGTTCTTGAGATATTTGACAAGTATGGTGGAGTCGAGGAAATAAACCGGAAAGCCAGAGAAAACAGTAAACTTGAAAATCTCATGAAGCGCCTTGAAAAGAAGAGGTCGCCATTCCTAAAAGATTTGGAGTGGCTTATGAAACAGCGCGATAAAGGGGCTTTCATAAGCATACCGGAATACAGAAGAAAAATTTTGGGGAGAAAGGCTGAATCCATAAAGTTTGACGAGTCTTTTGCTGTCACGCTTGAAATTAGCGCTTGCAACTTTTTCCTATGGCTTATTGAAGAGGCAAAGAAGGCTGTTAAGCAGCAGGACCTAATGCCAGCCCGTTACATCCGTGTCCGCTCAATGAAGGAGCAGGTTGAAGATAATGATATTTTGGCTTTTGCTGCCGCAATGCAGGTTATCGGGGCTTCTTATGTGCAGACCTTGGACACGAAGGGAACCATGCCAGGACCTGATGGCAAACCAGTAAACGTTCATCTGGGTGGGCCGGAAACAATAACGGGATACTTTGGCGGTGTTGGTGTTCCAAATGAGCATGCCCTAAAATGGGTTGAAGAGTACTTGCACTATTACATGGAATACGGCGTAAGGCAAGTTTTAAACACAAACATCGGAACGGTTCTTTTGGGATTTTTGCTGCATAAGCTTGGAATAGACATGGAATTCAAAATTTCAGTTTTCCTTGGAACGGATAATCCCTACTCAATTCTGTGGATTCTTATGATGGCGAAGCTCTTCAGCAGGGAAGACGGCACAACACCTCTTATTGGATTCAACCTCTCCAACTCCGTGAACAACCGCACCATTGAACTGTCAGCCTACATACGCAAGGCCTTTGACTTCGATGATGTTGTGCGCATAGAACACCACATAACAGAAGCCTACAAAAGCATCGTGAGGCAGCCCTACGACCGCCTAGGCGAACTTTTGGAAATAGCAGACCATGTGAAAAACATAAGTGCAAAACATGAGGGAGCACCACCAGATGTGGAGAAAAACCGTGAACATCCTTCAGACATACTTGACTACTTCACGCCAAAGAAGGAAATAATGGAAAAGGGGCTTATGCCGAAGCTTCTAGCCAACTACTTGGACAAGCACGACGCAGTCAACCGGACAGCAAAAGCCCTAACGGAAAAGGGCTTAACCTTCATCGCAGCCCAGAACCTACACAAAAAGTAGATGGAATTTTGGAGTTTTGTCACCAGTATTCCTTTGGTTTTCGCAGAGCCAGATAGGCTGTTGTCGCCAAAAAGAACAATGTAGTAACGGCTAAGACGGTCACAGTGCTTCGTGTTCCGTTTAATTCCCCTTCATAACGATTTTTAATCTCTGTCAAATTGTTGAGAATCTCGGTTAAATTCTCCCTTAACTGTTTGTTTTCACCTTTCAGCCTCTCGATTTCATCCTTTAAGTTTTCAAACTCCAAGTTCTTCAAATAACCCATGATGAATGTTGATTTCCTTTCACATGTCATTGTTTCTTCTGTTCCGTTAATCGTCCACCTTAAGACCATTTTTCCATAAAGCACGTTAACTGCACATTGAGGAATGAGCACCTCGTAAGTGTCGTTTAGCCATCGACCACAAGAAAGCAATGTTGACGCTGGAACATGGGTTATGTTGTAAAACATGTTCTCCTCTGTTGTTAAATTATGGAACGTGTACAGTTCTATCCACATCCAATCAACCGTCAAATTCACCAGAGCTCTCGTTGCAACGCTAACAGTTATTGTTTGATTCGGGTAAATCTCATATGGATTTTCGATTAAAACTTCAACCCCCGAAAAGGAGAATTTATAGACGTGCATTGACGCGTTCGCAGCGACATTGCCGCTTGTAGCCACCACAAGCGAGATTAGCATTATTAATGTTAGAATTTTGCATTCTTTCATGGTTCAATAACCACCACAACATGTGCTGACGATTATTGATGCGATTTTCCGCCAGCTTATTTAATGGTTTCTTATTCCTCTTTTGTTATTTAACCGCCTTTAAAAATCGTTTTTTAAATTTTGATGCTTAAAAGTTGCTATTTTATTGAGCGGATGAAGCGTTGGTACATGTATATGAAGTAGATAAGTGCGAAGAATGTTAGGATTATTTCGAATGTGAGTATTGCAGGGTTGTTTTCCACAGCCATGAAATAGCCGTGCTGGAGTATGTCCATAAAGACTAGGATTTGGAGGAATATGGCTCCTCCTAGGCAGCTTAAGCCTAAGCTGTGGACTAGTATTAGTATGCGTCGGTGGATTTTTGCTGCTGCTTTCATAGTGCTATCGCATGTATTAAGATTCGTGGCTTAAACTTATAGGTTATGAACTGCAAAACACTACACCCCCTTCTGATTAAATCTTCAAACTTTAGATTAGCATCTGACAAAAATATGTAAAGTCTATTTCGTGCCTATGTTTATGACCGTTTTAGGTTTTTGGCATGTTGCTGATGGCTTCCTTTATAGTGTTGGCTGATTTTTCTAGACGTTTTCTGGTTTCAGGCAGCAAGTCAAGCTCTAAAATTTTTTCAATGCCATTTTTTCCGAGGATTACCGGCACTCCTATGGCTATGTCTGATAAGCCATACTCTCCATTAAGGTATGTGGAGACGCCCATGACCCTGTTTCTGCCCCTTAGGACGGCGTCTGCCATGATGGCTATTGCGGCTGCTGGGGCATGCACAGTGGAGCCTTTAAGCTTTATGACTTCTGCGCCAGAAGCCACTGTTAGGTTTATGATTTTTTCGATTTGCTCTTTTGTGAGGAGGCGTGTTATTGGTGTTCCAGCGACTGACGCGTATTCAGCTAGTGGAACCATTGTGTCGCCGTGTTCGCCTATCACGAGGGCGCGGATGTCCTCCCTTGAGACGTTTAGCTCTAGGGCTATGTAAGACCTAAAACGCAGCGTGTCCAATATGTTGCCCATTCCGATGACGCGGTTCCTTTCAAAGCCTGACTCTTTGTAGGCTACATATGTCATGACATCAACTGGATTTGTAACAATCATGAGCTTACATTTAGGCGCATATTTAACAACTTCGTGAACTATGGATTTGACTATGCTGGCGTTCTTTTTCATTAGGTCATGCCTGCTCATTCCGGGTTTTCTAGCCTCGCCAGCTGTTACAATTACAAGTTCCGAGTTCCTTATTTGGCTGTAGTCGCTTGTTCCAATTATTTTTCCGTCAAATTCCAAAGCTGGGGCTGTCTGCATCATGTCAAGAGCTTCGCCCTTCGCCAAGTTTTCAGCCACATCTAACAAAACAACGTCGCTTATCCTATACCTCAAAATATTGAAGGCGGCAGCACTTCCAACCCTTCCGGCACCAATAATTGTTATCATAACCTAAAAAGTGAACATACAAAGAGATATAGTTAACGCGTGTCCAAGCCCAATTTAAAGCTGGTATTCCCTGCTCTTCTCTGGAAGCGCAACTCGGCTTTTCGAGTCTTGCATGAATTTTGCGAAGAGCTCTGCGTTTTCTGTATGCACAGGAAAAATTGTTTTTCCGCCTATTTCTTCAAGGATAGCCTTTAACTGTAGGGGCATTATATGTCCCGAAACGTGGACGTGGTATTGGGGTAGCCCATAATGCCTAAGCCAGTTCACAAGCTTTTCATAGTCTATCTCCATTTCCTCGTTGAAAGGCTCCGAGGATGAGGATATGTAGCAGCTTCCGGGCTGCGGTTTTATTTCCACAAGCTGTTCCAAATCGTAAAAGGACATTGTTAGGATTACTTTGCACTGCTTCTTCGAGACTTGTTCGCTGTCCACAACCTTGCTGGAGTAACGTTCAAGAAGCTGTTTTTCCCAGCTGCGCAGTCTCTCCTTGCCTTCTGTAAGCTTTTTCGATTTTCGAAAAATCAAAATGCTCTCGTCTTCCAAGCGTGGAATGTTAAGCCTCTTGTCGCTGCGAAGGGCGTCCATCAAGTAGGCTTGCCTAAGTGAAACAGCAAGGCATCGCCCGTTTTTCTTGGCCACACGGTGAAAAGAGTTAAGTCTATCAACATCTGTGGAGGCAAACTCGGCAAATACAATGCCATCTGTCTGTTCCACAATCTGATTTAGCTTTCTTTCAACTTCACTCTCGGAAGAAACTGTTGCCCCAGTCATGTTAGTGGCTTCTGTTATGACGGCTACTGGTTCCGCGTCTTTCGCCCTTTCCACAAAATCACTGGTCATTTCAGGCTTCGCCCCGTGAAAACGGAAATCTCCAGTATAAACGACAGCACCGCTGTAAGTATAAATTATGAAGCCGTACGCTCCTGGAACTGAATGGTCCACGTGTATGGGCTCAACTTGCAAGCCGCCTACACTGACGGTTTTACCTGTCCTAAAATCCTTAAAATCTATGCTTTCCACATTGAATTCCAAGTCTGTTTTGCGGATTTCCCCGAAGGCTTGTAGGATAATTCTTGTTGTCTCGCCGCAGTATACTGGGATTTCTCGCTTGATGAAGGACAGATAGGCTGAGTGGTCCATGTGCCCGTGGGAAATGAAGACTGCGTCAACTTCCGGCGGCTTTCCATCAAAATTGTAGACGCCGTCGATTCTTGGGAGGACGCCGAGTTCTTGCAGGCTTTTTTCGCTTTTAGGCGAAAGCAGAGGCGGCGAATAATACTGCCTTCTTAGGGCGAAGGACATGCCGAAATCGAAGAAGACTTTTACATCTCTGTCTTTCAGTAGAATCTTGTTTCCACCTATCTCGTTTACTCCGCCATAAAAGGTTAGGGTGGTTCTCTCCTTAACCATTCGCTAATCCCAACTCATCAGCCATTTTACAGATGTTTGATATTGCAATAATTATGTGGGGAAATACAAAAACGCTGAAAACCTTTGTGTATTTCGCCCTTCCAGCATCCTTCACGGCTTTTAAGTCTCCGCCAGCACTTAAATAGCCCTTAATGAAGGCTTTGGCTATACGCTCTGCCGCGTGAGAGCCCCCGAGCGGTGGCACATAATGTCCAGCATAATAAAGAAACTCGGCTATATCCCATGCCTTATCGCCTCCCCTTGAAGACTGCTCAAAATCCAAGAGGTAAATTTTGCCGTTTTTCCCGACCAAAAAGTTTTCTGGTTTAGTGTCTCCTAAAGTCACGTTTAAGGCGTGGATACGGGCGAATGTTTCTCCAATCTTTTGCAAAATTTTCAAATATTCCTTGTCGACTTTCCCTTTATTTTTCGCGTTTACAATTTTCTTAATTATTTTTTCAAGGCTTTCTCCTTCAATGTATTCCATGAAAACAAGTCTCTCATCATGATTCACAGCCAGAAGCTTTGGAACCGAAAAGCCTTTCTTGTATAAGAATTGGTTTGTGGCGCATTCCCTTCCAAGTCTTGTCTGTCCTAGAAGGGCGAAAGTCTTTGTCCCAAAAGCCCAAATGTTTATTGGAAGCCACTTAAAACTCGACCAGTCTTTGAAAGTTTTAACCACCGCCTTTCGCTCTTGCCCGTTTGCATTCGCCCTAACTAAATAGACGTCATTTAAAACGCCGCCAAGCTCTTCAACAGTGACATCTGCGTCTGTGCCTGCTGAAAGAATTTCCCTCGCAAACTCTTCAACACTTGTCTTGCTGACTAAAGGCGCCAGTCCATTGGCTGTAGGAACAAACAAGTACCTCTTAGAACCTTCAATATGATGTGAGCCTTTTACCGTTTCCCAGTTAAAGTTGCGAAGCCTTCGGAGCAAATCCTTATTCTGCGACAAAGCCGAGAAAATTTTGGGAAAAGTGCCAAAAAGGGACATGAATAAGGTTTTCTGTGCAGATTTAAGAAGGTTTGCGAATCGTATTTTTCGTCTTTTCACGACATCTGCAAAATCCTTCGATATTTTTATGTATCCATTCGTGCGTGTAACCACCCTTTCCTTTTCCGCATTTTCCAGTGCTTGTAGAAAACCATCCATCACGGTTCGCACATTTTCTCCTTCAATGTTTTCCTGTAGAAAGTTTGTGAGCGTATTGCGCATTGGCAGGAAAAACCTAGCTCTGCTGTATATGGCTTCATACATGAAGTATTCTGGTTTAATGTGGATATCGTAGCACAGTTCAGGGAAATCTAAAACCAGATTTTCCAAAATTTCAATTATTAGGCGCTTTTTCAGTTTAAGCTCTTCATCCTTTAGATATTCGGCATTCACCAGTGGCTTGTATGGGAGAACTAGTTGGACGGCGAAGGCTTCGCCCAGGAATCCCCGCTCCACATCCCTTTCAAAAACCCATCTGTCAACAACGTAAACGATAATCGCTGTGTCGTGGAAAAATTTTATGTAATTCATTATTCTGGGCTGGAATCCATCAATTATGAGCAAGACCTCTATTGGTGCCTTTTCTCCAAAAGTTCCAAGTGTGGGGCTTCCGCATAAGCATATACTAGTGATGGAGCGAGAGCTGGCGATGTGACTACAATAGGTTACAATGTATTTTTCCATTTTTTCGTTTAGCCATCTGCTACCTTTGGTCAATTTTTCACCGTTAGACTCTGCCAAAATAGAATTGGGGCTTGTGTGAAATATATTTTAGCTTATAAAGTCAATTTTAGCCTAGCTGGAAACTGTTAAATTGATAGCCCCCTCTAGTTTTTCTGCGCTTTGCCAAGCTTTTCAAGAACTTTGCCATAAATCCTCAAAACCTTTAGGGCTTTAACCCCCTTTTCTGGAAGATTGTAGACTGGTATGCTGCTTTCGCCAATAGCCTCATAAACAAGTTCGAAGTCTTCCCCTCCGGCTGCTACATCCACAACTGGTTTGTTAGGGTATTTGGCTGCAACTTCCGGAATGACTCTCGCGTCTTCTGGCTCAAAGAAGCATGACTTAAGCATGTTTATAACCAAGACCCCGTCGACATTTCTGTCCGCCAAAACAAGTTCTAACACTTTTTCGTATCTGTCGGCTCTTGCATCGGCTATAATGTCAATGGGGTTGGTTGCATCCATCCCCGGATATAGGCTTTCAATCTTCCTTTTCGTTTCATCCGACAACTTTGCAAGTTTTAGGCCGTTTCGCGCCACAGCGTCTCCCGCCAGTATGGCTGGTCCCCCAACGTTGCTCACTATGGCTATGTTGTCGCCGAACATGGGATGCTGCTTTGACAGGGCTATGGCTGCGTTCATAAGCTCTTCCGGGTCTTCAACCCTTATTATTCCGGCTTTTTTGAAGGCGGCGTCGAAAATTTCGTCTGAACCAGCCATTGAAGCGGTATGAGACTTGGCTCTGTGGGCTGACTCTTGGGTTATTCCACCTTTTAAGGCTAGAATTGGCTTTTTAACAACTATTTTTCTAGCTTCTTCTATGAATTTTCTGCCGTTTTTGACGCCTTCCATGTATAGGCATATAACCCTTGTTTCTTTGTCTTTAGCTAGGTACCGCAGCAAATCAATGTCATCCATATCTATTTTGTCTCCCATGAAGGCGAATTTGCTTACGCCAATTCCGTAGTAGCAAGCCCAGTCGAGGAGGCACGCGCCAACCCCACCGCTTTGGGAAATTACGGCTATGCCTCCCTTTTTTGGCATTAAGTCCTTCTCAAAAGTTGTATTCAACCCGTTAGCAGTGTTTATCACACCCATGACGGTGTTTGGTCCTAAAATTCTAACGCCATACTTCTCCTTAAGCCTAAGCAGTTCTCTGCGATGCTCATCCTTATACCCGCCAGTAATCATAATGAAGGCTTTAACACCCATTTTTGCGCACTTTTCAGCCTCAGCTATGGATTTCTCCGGCGGCAGCATAACAACTGCAAGTTCAGGAGTCTTTTTTAAAGTCCCTGTGTTTTTTCCCTTCTCTTTATCGAGGTCCCTTACGTAGACTTCTTCTTTGAAGAACCGCTTCATGTTGTGTATTACGCTTCTGAAAAGTTGTGGGGAGCTTAAACCCACCTTTTCCCGAATTCTGCTAGAACCTATTAGGATAACGCTTGATGGCTCGAAGATAGCGTCCACTCCACTCATAAATTTAGCCTTCAAAGCAGCTTAATGATGGAAAGAGAAAATATGCGGTTCATATTCATAAATTTAACCTTGACTATTTTTGGGTTACCTTCATATACGCAAACATGGCAAGCGAAGCAAAAACCAGCGCGTACAAGGTTATGTCAATAAGCATGTAAGGCGCAAACGGCGGATTCCCTAGGAGGAAAGCTCTTGAAAGGTCTGCACCACAGCTTAGGGGGTTATAACGCGCCAGCAACGTCAATTGTGGAAGAGCCCTCTCAATAAGCCCCATAGGGTAGAAAACGGTGCTGCAGAAGAAAAGCAAATAATAAACCACGCCTCTGGCTGTTATATACTTCTCAAAGCTTGTGGTTGAAACGGCTAGGGCTATGCTTAAACCAGAGGTTCCCAAAGAAACCAAAAACAAAGCCACAATAATTGTTAGAAACTCTAGTGGAGCTGGAAAAACTCCAGTGTAAATGTATGTTATGCCAAGAGTTGTAGCCAGAAGAGGCGCCATATAGATTATTCCTCTTAAACCTCCGGCTAGAACCCTACCAGTGGCTAGCTCCCACCTCTTTACCGGTAAGCTCAACATGTAGTGGGAGATTTCCCGCCTAACCTCCATGTTTATTTCCCGTCCAATCATGAAGGCTGCAGCAAAAAGCGCCGTGATCGTTAAGCCTGGGGCAAAGAAAACAAAGTAATCTGTTATTACGTCTGGCTTAACCATCCTTGTGTAGACTATTGCCATTATGAAGAGGTCTGCGAGGTTCATGCTAACCATCCCAGCAACCCACCACTTGTAGCGGAAGAAATACTTGAAATCCCTCTCCACAATAGTTAGTATTGGTTTTACTGCCAACCTCCCCCCTCCAATCTGCGCTCATGCAAAATAATGCCTAGAAAAGTAAATATTGAGAAGAAGGCAACAATGCCTAAAGCCGCCAACAAGGGCGGAACAGAAGCCGCCGACTCCAATCCAGCACCCCACCTGAAAAAGTCAGCAGCAGATGTTAGTGGATTGACTAGGGCAACTCCTCTATAGTATGGCGGCATGTAAGCTATCGGATAAAGCGTCGTGCTCAACCTAACAATTAACGCGTCAATAACACCCATCAATATGTCAAACCGGTCGGAAGATTTTATGCTAACAGCCAAAGTAATGCTGAAACCAGCCACACCAAAAGCGAACAAGAACAGCGATAACAAAGCCACAAGAAGCTGCAGCGGGTTTGAAACTCCTATCAGGTAGAGGACGAAAAGCATCATAGGTCCAACATACAGGAAGCTTCTTAAGCCTCCTCCAACAGACCTGCCTAAAACAAGCTCTTTCCTTGAAACTGGAACGCTCAGCAGGTATTCTATGACGCCGTGGTCAGCTTCCTCGTAAATATCATAGCCTATGAAAACCGATGTCGAGTAAAGCATTGTTATTATTATGCCGGCTGCGTAATAGTTGAAGTAGCTTCCTCCAACAGCGGCTTGAACATCGCCTCGGAACATTTGGTTTACAACAAGTCCGAAGAGGGCTATTTGCGAAATAAACCATATGGCACGCATAATCAGCAGGAACTTGTACCGCAAAAACATTTTAATGTCTCTTTCAGCGACAACCCAAACCTTTCGAAGGCTTATCATTCCCTCTGAGCCTCTTCAATAGTTAAGCCAGTATAATGCGCAAAAACATCATCCAGCGAAGGCTCACTCATACGTATAGACCTTACTTGAACATGCGTCTTCACGAAGAATTCGGTGATTTTTGGCAAAACCTCCTCGGCTTGGTTCAAATAAATCTTCAAATGATTCTGTTTTACCGCTAAAACATTGACAACTCTTGGAATTTCCTTCAGTTCATTAAGCACCTTGTCAGACACATCCTTTTCAAGGGTGATTTCCACAACATCCCCGCCGGGTATGCTGTCCTTTAATTTTTTAGGCTCGCCGCAAACAAGCAATTTGCCCTTATGCATTATTGCAACCC
Source organism: uncultured Candidatus Bathyarchaeia archaeon (assembly GCA_964573785.1). Taxonomy (GTDB): domain Archaea; phylum Thermoproteota; class Bathyarchaeia; order Bathyarchaeales; family Bathycorpusculaceae; genus JAGTQI01. The sequence continues at coordinate 19,268 of CAZNKF010000003.1, read as the reverse complement.
TATCTGAAAGCACGTCAGCCTCATAAAGTTCATTCGTCGCCAAAAGTATTGTGGAGCCCTCATCCCTAAGGTCGCGAAGCATATTCCATATCCTATGCTTGCCCACAACATCTATCTGGGCGGTTGGCTCATCAACAATGGCAATTTTTGGCCTCTGAATTAGGATTTTGGATATCTCCACCCGCTTTCGCATGCCACCAGAAAAGGCGTGCACACTTTTGTAGCGGTCGTTCCAAAGCTCAAGCTCCTCAAGAGCCCACTTCACCCTTTTCGCACGCTCGTTTGGAGGCAAACCGCAAACCTTAGCATGCCAGTTCAAAATGTCCCACGGCGAGTCAACCCACAAAAGCTTAGGCTCCTGAAAAGCCATGCCAACAAGAGTCCTAGCCTTATCAGGCTCCCTAGTAACATCATAAGCCCCAATGAAGGCGGTTCCCTCCGTCGGCCTAATAACAGTCGTAAGCATAAGCAACGTTGTTGTCTTCCCAGCCCCATTAGGCCCTAAAATTCCGAGAATTTCCCCCTCTTCAACCTCAAGGTTTAGATGGTCAACTGCCGTGAAATCGCCAAACTTCTTTGTGAGATTCACCATGCGGATTATCGGCGCCATTCCCATTCCTTACGTGGAATAGACACAGTTAATCAGCGGTTACTTAAGGCTTACGCGACAGCAACTCAAAAGCATGCTTTTCAGCCTTTTTAATAATGGCATGTTCATCCAACGTTTTGACAATCCTATTCTCTATTAAGATTTTGCCGTCAACTATAACAGTGTCCACGTCGCTTCCCTTGGATGAATACACCATGCTCGCATAAATGTCATGTAAGGGTTTCAAGTGAGGCTTTAGAAGGTCTATTAGGATTATGTCCGCCTTCTTACCAACCTCTAACGAGCCAATATTTTTCTCAAGCCCTAAAGCCTTAGCCCCATTCACCGTCGCCATCTTCAAAACTTCGTAGGCTGATAAGACTTCGGGCTTTCGATAAACAAACTTTTGGAGTAAGGCTCCAAACTTCATAGTTTCAAATATGTTAAGGGTGTTGTTGCTCGCCGGCCCATCTGTGCCTAAAGCCACGTTGACACCTAAATCAAGGAGCTCTTTAACCTTCGCCGCATCGAGGCCAAGCTTCATGTTTGCCACCGGCACGTAAACCGCATTCACCTTACGCTTCGCTAAAATATGCCTGTCATTTTCGGATAAGGTGATGCAGTGGGCTGCAAGAACATTTCCGCCGCCGAAAAATCCGAGATTGTCTAAAAATTCAACTTCGCTGCAGCCATATTTTTTCGCATAATCCTTGAATAGTTCTTTTGATTCAGCCAAGTGGATGTGAACGCCAACCCCAAGCTCTAGGGCTTTCTCCTTAACCTTCATTAAAAGTTCTGGACTGCAACTGTAGGCTGCATGAGGCCCAAGCATCGTTTTCACTCTTCCATTGGCATATCCATCAAAAGACTTGGTGAAGCTGACACTTGCGTTTAGCATTTTTTCGCCTTGCGTTTTATTTCCAGTCTCAATTATGCCCTCTGCCAAAACCGCCCTTAACCCGCTTTCAGAAACAGCCTTGGCAACCATATCCTCGTTGAAGTACATGTCTGCAAAGCATGTGGTTCCGCTCTTCAGCATTTCCAAACAGCCAAGAAGAGCTCCAACATAAATATCATCCCGCGTTAATTTCGCTTCTAAAGGCCAAATAGTCTCCCGAAGCCACACATCCAAGGGCTTGTCTTCAGCCAAACCCCTGAAAAGTGTCATAGCCACATGAGTGTGACAGTTAATCAATCCGGGCAGTGCAGCCTTGCCTTTGGCGTTTATCCTTTTATCTGCAGATATGCCAGCCGCAGCGTCGCGTTTCCCAACAAAAACTATAATCCCATCTTTTATGGCTATGGCCCCATCTTCAATAACATCGATGCTGCTCTTCATAGGCAAGATGGTGCATCCATAAATCAGAATATCCGCCTTCACAGGCGCCACACAAAACTAGAAATTTAGACGGTAAAATAAAAATGTGCTGACTTTTGGCTTCTAGGCCTTCTCCCCCTCTAAAGGCTTAGCCAATCAGCCTTAGAAGAATCCGTGGTTGTGCTTCTCAACCCTCTTAAGGAGGGAGTGCATAGCCGGCTGCGCTAGGTCTTCGCCAATCGCTGATCCTTTCGGGATTCCCGTGGCGCCAATTTTTTTGCATATGAAGTTAAGCGAATCCTCTGTAAAGTTCAGGAGGTTCTGCCCCTCAGCTGTAAGCTTGTAAACTTTCCTGGGTCTTTCATTTGACATGTCCCATTCGCTTTTCACATAACCGCTCTTTTCCAAGGCGTTTAAAAGCGGGTAAATTGTACTTGGGCCGAAGTATACGCCGAAGTTTTTGCGGATCTTTGTTATTATCTGGTAGCCGTGCATGGGCTGGCCGCTTAGGAACTGGAGCACTATCAAGTCTAGGAGGCCCTTCATAAGTTTAACCTGAACCTCTTTCGAGTTGTTCACCACGGCTTTTCCCATCCTTTCTGCAGTTTTGTCCAACAGTTTTTCTGTTAGACTTGGATACGATATGTCCATTTTTGGACATATCTCAAGACTCTATAAAGCCTAAACAAAAATATAAAGGTTCATACGTACCAAAAACATAAAAAGGCATAACAGAGGCATAACAAAGCCAATATTCTAAAACATACATAATCCATATAAACCAACAAAAATAAGTCAAAAACAGAACACAAAAAGGCAAAAGCCATATGGAAGAAAGCGTCAAAAAAGAAATTGTTCAACACATAATCAAAAACCTACTAGACATCCAAATACTATGCTTCATCAGCAAAGAACCATCATGGGGATACAAAATAAAAAAGCAAATAGAAGCCATGTCAGGACTGAAAATACGCCACGGAGCCTTATACCCACTACTAAAAAAGCTTGAAAACAAAGGCCTAATAACAAGCCAAAAACAACAAAAAGGAAAACGCACAAGAAAAATATACATTGCAACAGAGAAAGGGAAAAAATACATAGAAGAATATAATGTCATAATTAAGGAGCTGATGGGATAGACGGTTAGGCTTTTAGGCAGTATATGACTAATTTTAGAATTTAAAGATAGAATCGCTGGTGGGATAAAAATGCCAAAGAGGAATTTTGAGGTTGGCATTGTTGGTGCTGGACCTGCCGGCTCAACATGCGCGCAAGTTTTAGGAGATGCTGGTGTCAACGTTGCCCTTTTTGACCCATCCCATCCGAGGGAAAAACCGTGCGGAGGCTTAATTGATTACAGAGTGTTAGAGGAGTTTGATGTGCCCGGTGAACTTTTGGAAAATGAAGTTAAATGGATTTTGGCGGAAAGATTCGGATTTAAAGTAAAATTGCAAGTAAAGCCTCCGGCATACCTTGTTTCAAGGAAGAAATTTGATTATCACCTTTTACAAAAAGCGCTTGAAAACAAAAGTTTAACATTTTTCAGGGAACGGATTATAGACGTAATAAAAGATAAAGATGGATGGTTATTAAAAACCGACAAGGACAGACGTATTAATGTTAAAATTCTCATAGGCGCCGACGGCTGCCCATCCATGGTAAGGAGACATGTTTTAAGGCCTATACCTAAAGCTTTCTTAGCAACAACCCTCGGCTACAATTTTACTTGTCCAAGCAAATACATAGAAAAAGCATTCGCCAAAAACACTGTTGAGGCCTACTACTCGCATAAATATGTGCGGAAAATGGGCTTCATATGGATGTTCCCGAAAAAATCAAGCGTAAACATAGGCATAGGAAGCATGGAAAGCGGAAAGAAACTCCGTCACTCCCTCGATAACTTCATAGCCTCACATCCAGCGGGAAAGAGGTTAAAAGCTTTTAATGGGGAATTCTTTAGTCACCTAATCCCCATAATATGGGATGAAAAATTTTACAAACTACCATGTTGCGGTGGAAATTGGGCATTAATAGGCGATGCGGCAGGACATGTTGACCCAATAAATGGCGTGGGCATATACTATGCTATGAGGGGAGGAGCCCTATGCGCCTCAGCAATTTTAGACGGTGACATAAAGCTATTCGAGAAATACTGGAGAAACGATTATGGCTATGAACTACGCTACAGAGCAAGGAATTTTGAGAAATTCTACGGTAAACTAGCTTTCTTTATATGGCTCCAAAACATTTTAGAGAATATACCGCTACAATTGGGGCTTCTACATGAATAATTAAAAGCTCCCGTTTCACAACTGTTCATCAGCAACTCATTTAAGTATAAAACAACTAAAAACATAAAAGGAATAGAAATGGCAGATGAAAGACTAGCCGAAAAGGCACTGACAATTTTACATAAAAAAGCAAAAGAAGCCCTAAGATATTATGCCTCAACATGGAATGACACAACACGTCCAGGAGTACTCGCCCTAGCCCATGAAGCTGTCGGCGGAAAACTAAGACATGGAGCACTATATCCACTGCTAAACGCAATGGAACAAAAAGGTTTACTAAAAAGCAAAAAACAACAACAAGGAGGAAGAACAAGAAAAGTATACGCAATGATAGAAAAAGGGAGGAAATACATAGAAACCTACGACAGCGTCCTAAAAGAACAAATACAAAACAAGACATAAAATAAATTATGAAGCAAGAAAAGAAGACCACAGACGAGAAGCTTTTACAATATACAGAAAGAATTCTTGAAAAAAGGGGCCAAAAAGTTCTAGAGATGGTGAAGCAAGCAATTTTAGAAGAAAAAATAGAATGTGAACAAGCACGCGAAGCACTGCAATACTTTATAACCGAATATTGGCATGATCTCGCAAGACCCACACTTTTGTCCCTATGTTGTGAAGCAGTTGGCGGAAACCCTGATGCAACTGCACCATTCGCGGTACCTCTGAGTCTAATAAGCGGAGCACTTGATATACAAGATGACATAATAGATCAATCAAGAATAAAGTACGACCGCCCAACAGTTTACGGAAAATATGGAAAAGAAATAGCGCTTTTAGCGGCAGATGCTCTATTATTTAAAGGATTTACCCTACTACAGAAAGCATGTATGCAAATTCCCACAGAAAAAGCAACCAAAATAATTGACCTTGTCAAAAATATGTTTTATGAGCTTGGCGACGCTGAAGCCATGGAACTTAAATTAAGAGGACGATTGGATGTAACGCCAGAAGAATACCTACACATCATTGAGAAAAAAGCTGCAGACACAGAAGCCCATGCACGAATAGGAGCAATAATCGGAAACGCAACAGAAATAAAGCAGGAAAATCTTGGCAAATATGGAAGACTGCTAGGTATTGCCAGTATCATAAGAGATGACATAGCTGATCTGTTTGACAGAAAAGAAGCGAAACATCGAATAAGAAAAGAACATTTACCATTACCAGTAATTTATTCACTTACACAGCGTAAAAATAAATCACTTATCTGTGCCTCTTTGAGCGAGAAAAATATCAAAAATCTTGTTAGAGAAATTGATATAACTGGTGGATTCAAGCTTACCCAAGAATTTATGGAAAAGATTGCGCAAAAAGCGTCTGCCCACATAAAACGAGCAGTAAAAAATAATCGAATACAAAATCAATTATTAGCTATAATTAATTCACTGTTTATAAACACAGAAATTAAGAAGAATCTACACCCACCAAGTAATTATCCTTAATTTCTTCTCTTTTCTCCTCATTCCCCTTACCTCTACCTTAAACATACGCGTTAACTATTTATAAGTTTTGTTGTACACATCTACAAATAATGTGAGAAAATGCGTAAATACAAATTGTTTCAAATCAGTTTTCTGGAATTTGTAACTCAATTTATAATATTACTTATGCTATTCACATGGTTTCAAGCTTCACTCATATACATAAGTGCAGCGCTTGACCCCCTAAGAGGATCCTATATAGAAAGAATAATGAGCTATGGTTCCTATTGCCTTTCATTTATAGTAACAAGCCTTATTTATCCGAATTTTGTCGGAAAACATGCCAAAACCTATATTTTATATTTTTGGCTTGTACTTGCGATCATAAGCTCTTCGCTGTTCATTATACTAGTGCAGCACATCTTTTTTCCTCTAATACTTGCCGGAATAGCGCTGGGGTTAGGTATGCCTTATTGTCTTTCATACTTTGCAGATCACACAGAAATAGAAAACCGAGGAAAAATAGGTGGAATTATGTTCTTTTTAACAAGTTTAACCATGCCCATTTTTTCATTTTTGCGTAACGTGCTCGGCCTTTATTTTTTTTCACTTTTCTCTGCAATCTGGATTTCCATCGGGCTTATTCTTGTCTTACTGCTTAAGCCAAAAAGAAAAGAATTTGAGATAACCAAGGATTTTTCTTTAGCATCAATTATCATTAATAAACAATTTTACTTATATTTTATTGCATGGGTTATATATTATCTCATTGATAGCACAGGATCTTCTACGTTAAGACCCTTTTTAGAGAATGCTTTTGGAACAGCGTTTAGGAATTTCGCGTTAAATTTAAGCACTTTTATTATGGCTTTTTCGATAATTACAATTGGTTTTGTAATTGATGTGTATGGAAGAAAGCGTGCACTATTGTATGGTTTTATTGCTTTGGGTATAGCTTATGCTTGCATAGGAATAGATCCTCTAAATCTGGTTTTCTGGTACTTGTATTTTGTAATTAGCGGGGTAGCTTCAGGATTTTTTGTTGTCATATTTGTCTTCACAATTTGGGGGGATATTTCGCCAAGAGGGGCAAGAGAAAAGTATTATGCTGTTGGAAGTTTACCGTTCTTTTTCATGGTTTTTGTTAGAGAACTTCTTGCGCCATATACCGAATCAATCCCTGTGTCTACTGCCTTTTCTTTTGCTAGCTTTTTCCTATTCATAGCTGTTTTACCTTTGATTTACGCTCCTGAAACTTTGCCCGAAAGGGAAATTAGACGTAGAGAGCTGAAAGATTATATTAAAAAGGCAAAGAAAATTGCGGGGAAATATTAAGGAAAGTATTCAAACTAGAAATAACCAAAAACTGAACCATGAAATGGATGAGGTGCTTATGAATAAGGTTACGAAGAACATTTTTATTAGGGATTTTCGTAAGTGTGATTTGAATGGCGTTTTGGAGCTTGGGCATCTATGTTTTGCTAGGGAATTTGAGCTTATGGGCCTTGATGTTGAGCATTTAAGGGAGAGGGTTGAGCAGTTTTTTGGGTTTGCTGGTAAGCTCTTCTTGTTTTTGTTGCAAATTTTCGGCAAGGAGCCGCTTCGATTTTTTGTTGCTGAAGCAAACGGTAGTGTTGTTGGCACAACTATGGTTAGTAGGCAAGGAAAGGTTGGTTATATATCAACTGTTATGGTTCATCCAGATTACAGGAGGAGAGGCATAGCTAAAAGGCTCTTGGAAAAAGCAATTAACCATATTCGAAAGGGGGGAATGGAGAGGGCGGTTTTGCATGTGGATTCTGTAAATGAAACTGCGAAGAATCTTTATGTTAAATTGGGTTTTAAAGAATTTGAGAAAATGGCATATATGGTTGGCGATGTGAACACTATTTCTTTTAGACCAGAATTTACTGGTGAAGTTTATATAAGAAATTTTCAAAGAAGCGATATCGACTCGGTGTACGAGCTTGTAAAATCATCCGAAGATTATGAACATTTGAAAGTTTTTGGTTTCGAGAAGAAGGATTTAAAAACCTCTTTTTTGGCACGTTTCTTTAACATTTTCAATGAAACCAGCATTGTTGCAATACGCAAGGATAAAGTGATAGGATACGTTAACATCGTCCATACAACTGCTACAGAGGCTGGGCAAATATCACGCATTTGCGTTCATCCTGAAATGCGTTCAATGGGAATAGAGGAATTGCTATTACGTGCCGGGACAAACGTCATTAAAAGTTTTGGCGCCAAAAAAGTCTTGGCAACTGTTTCTCTAAGAAGGCAAGAATTAATTTCTGCAATGAGACGTTGCGGGTTTGAAGAAAAATTTGTGGTTGATGGCATGGTCTTGGAAATTGCATGAGAAGGTGAAAGCGTGTTTTTCCATGTTATGTTGACTACTGATTGTAATCTTCAGTGTCGCTATTGTTTTGGTGAGGCTTTGGCGGACGTTGATTCTGATTTTGGAAACTTTAATGTTGATTACTCTTTACCTAGAAAAATAACGTATGATGTTGAGTTGTTGGACAATTTTTGCAGGAAGAATTCAGATCGCGTTTTGATTTTTTATGGTGGTGAGCCTCTGCTATGCCTAGACGATGTTAGACGTATAATGGACCGTGTTAAAGCGAGTCGTTTTGTTGTTCAGACGAATGGTTTGCATTTGGACCGTTTAGAGCCGGCCTACCTGAATCGTTTTAGCGTTATTTTGATTTCTGTTGATGGCGACGAAGCCTTAACTGATTATTATCGTGGGGCAGGCGTTTTCCGCAAAGTTGTGGACAATTTGAGGGTTGTTAGGCGTAATGGGTTTAGTGGCGAGGTTATTGCGCGGATGACTGTTATGGAGGAAACAGACATTTACAGGCAGGTTTTGTGGCTGCTTAACAATGATGATTTTGCCTTCCAATCTGTTCATTGGCAACTTAACGCCGGTTTTTGGAGCGATTTTGAGAGGCGGAACTTTAGGGAGTGGAGCGAGGAAAGCTATAATCCCGGAATCCGCCGTCTTGTCAGGTTTTGGGTTGACCATATGGAAAAGCGTGGTGTTGTTTTGAGGCTTTACCCGTTTCTGGGCGTGACTCAGTCATGGCTTTTTGGCGAAGAGAAGGCGCTTTTGCGTTGTGGTGCTGGATGGATTAATTATGCTATACAGACGGATGGGCATATTGTGCCATGTCCAAGCATGTGGGGCATGCGCGACTTTTACTTGGGGCATATTAGCAATGCAGACCCGTTAAGGCTTAGGAAAGTTTTTGTTGGCGAGCCTTGCACAAGCTGTAGAATCTTTGGCATTTGTGGTGGAAGATGCCTATACGCTAATATAACAAAGCGTTGGAAGCCCGAAGCTTATAGGCTTGTTTGCAAGACTGTTGAGAACATGATTGAAGCCATTTTGGATGAGTTGCCTAGAATTCGGGAGCTTATTAGAATTGGCAGGATAAGGGTTGATGACTTCAACTTTTTAAAGTATGTTGGTTGCGAAGTCATCCCATAAGTTTTTATTGCATCCATTATACGGCTACTTCCTTTTCCTGAAATAGGCAAGTCCATCCTTCTCCATGACAAACTCGAATCCTTCCTTGAGTAGTGAAATTATTTCTCCTTTGGTGTTTCGGCTACTTTGACGTGACACTTGTTTGCTCCATGGTTCTAAACATTGCCTTTTCAATGTGATGTAAACTATAAAGTTGCGACTTAAGGATGAATAGGAATTGTTATGTATTAAGGGAAATATTCATTCATTTATAGGGGTGGTATAAATGGTATTTAGGGTTGAAGGTAGAGATGAGCTTCTCAGGAGCTTGGAAGAGGCCAGGAGGCTAATCAATGAAAGGGAGAAACTCCTCAAAGAAGAGGTTAATTATGCCGTCAAGGTCAGAGATTACACCTCAAAGGCAATCTATACACTTACAAGTGAAATACTGGAATTGGAAAAGCTACTCATAACATACATAACAGCACAAATACAAAGATAACCAAGATCCATAACATAGAAAAATGGGGATTAAATCTGGGATATTTTGAACAGTTCTCTAAACATAGGCATAAATATCCTAATGGTTTCTGTTCCTCTGAAGGTTCCATAGGGCTCAAAAATTTTACTTTTCCAACTCAACATAATTGTATAAAGCAGCTCTCAAGCTTAAAGATTATAGTTTTAGGGAAAGCCAAAATTTCTATTGGATAATATGAGGTGCAAGTGAAAATGGAATGCTCTCATGGCAAATTGAGCTTCTAGGTGAACAGAAGGGCGAGAGGGGAGCGAATCGGTATTACAAGTGTTTGAAGTGTGGCAGCGTCCTAATCCTGTCGGAGGATGAAATTCTGTATGAAGTGTCAAGGGAAGAAAGGCGGAAAACATAAAAGTTACAAGCCCAGCGTGCATGCCTAGCTGCTGGCTTTGATTTCAGCCTAGTAGAAAACGCCTTTCATGAGTGTTAGTAATGTTTAAAAAACAACTAACTATAGTAATGAAAGCTATCTGAGGGAATTAGAGAAAAAGGGCTTTTCCCGCTAAAAGTGGGAAATAATACAACCATAACTGTAATAGCTGATCAGTAGAACTTCAATAGAAGGGTTGCGGTTACATGAAATATACAAAACACGCAAAAACCAGAGTAGCTGAAAGGGGTATAACTGAGGACATGATTTTGGAAGCGATATTGCAACCATCCCAGACATATTATGACTTAGCACGGGAACAACGATCGTCTTCAAGAAGCTTAATGGGAAGCATCTTTTAGTAGCATATTCTAGAGAGGATAGGGAAATCAAAATTGTGACAACGTTTATAACATCAAACGCCCAAGAAATAATTGGCAGAAAAATGGAAAGTAGAACATGGGTGAAGATTAAGTGAAAGTGGCATATGACAGGGAATCCGACATACTATACATAAAGTTCAAAGAGTCGGAAATAGCAGACACCAAAATATTAAGTGAAGACGCCTACATAGACCTAGACAAAGACGGAAACCCTCGTTGGCATAGAAATATGGAAAGCCTCCCAAAATGCCATACTCCCAATATCCAAGGACATAGCCGAAAAACTAAAACTAATTTTAGAAAACCCAGCCTAAAGCAAAATTAAACAAGCCTTCCAACTAAATCTAAAACATCGCTTCTCAAACTTTTCCCTATACCACCAAAACACGCTTTTCAACGCCAAACGCTAACTCCTTAGACTTTTGATTTCTGTTAGTGCCTCCTAACAGAAGCTCAAAAAGGAAAATTAATGATGTTTAAAAAACATTGTTCAATTTCAGCGCGGTGAACCGGAATGGTTTTTCCCTTTGCACCAAAAATGAGGAAAATAACTTTAATATTCTTGTTGACTTTGTAGATTCTGCTGTTAATGCAGCCTCTTCGGTTTTTAGTTCAACAGTTTTGATAAGGCGTGCATCTGCAGGTATACGGTCTCCCGCTTCGATGAGGATTATGTCTCCTGGGACAACTCCCTTTGCCGGAATAATCGCTTCTTTTCCATCACGCAAAACTCTTGCTCGAGTGCTGCAAGCTTTTTCATAGCTTCTATTGCTTTTTCTGAACGACATTCTTGAACAAAACCTACAATGGCGTTTAAAGCCACTATGGCTCCAAAGTTATAGTATCAACATACTCGTTGATGCCGCCCTGGGAACCTTGTATTGAAGCTTCATACCATGCGCTAATTACAGAGAGTACAATGGCGATTAAAAGCATAATAACAATTTTATGTGTACAGCCCGCCTTTTCAGAAGGTTTGGAATTTTTAGAGAGGAAAAGAAGTTCAAATTCGGCTTATCACTTATATCAGAAGCATAATTTCAGACTAAAGAGAATATACAACTATTTCTTATATAAGAAAAATATTAAGGCTTTTCGGCATTCTATCAGTAATGTCTAACTGAACGTTGAAAATTTTTCTTTCGCCCTAAAAGACAGAAAAAGAGGGGATTTTGCGGAGAAGTTCACAGCCGTTTCGAATTCGAAGTAATTCCGTAGCGAAGCGTCATAATTGCAGTTGTCTTTTAACAAATACACTACCCCCTTTAGTTTTCCTGCAGAAAAGATTAAGCTGAACAGCGTTTTTAATTCAAGTTTGTGAATTGAATTGTCCACCTTCTTCGAAATCGAAGGGAAAATCTTGGAAGGAGTTTTTAGGAAGCGGCTAACCCGTTACTCAGCGCAGGTTGAAGTTGGCGGGAAAATTGTGGAGTGCTTTTTGCCTAATCCCGGTAGGCTCAAGGGGCTCCTTTTTCACGGTGCGAAAGTTATTTTAAAAGAGGTTTTTGCCGGTGGCAGGAAAACAGCCTATGACATTGTTGGCGTTTACCACGGAGGTACAGTGGTGTCTATTGATTCGCGTTTTCCTAACAGGCTCGTTTTTGAAGCCTTAAAAAATGGTGATTTGCCGGAGTTCGCCGGCTACACTTCTATTAAGCCTGAACACCAGCATGGGCGGGCGAAGTTTGACTTTCTCCTTGAAGGTTTTGGATTGAAGCCTTGCCTTGTGGAGGTTAAATCTTGCACCCTTGTGCGGAGTGGTGTTGCAATGTTTCCAGACGCCCCAACAGAAAGGGGAGCCAGACATATTTTTGAGCTTGCCAAAGCCTTAGGGGATGGGTATAGGGCTGCAGTGCTTTTCGTTGTTCAAAGGGATGACGCCCACACGTTTAAACCAAATGATGATTTAGACCCGAAGTTTGGGAGAACACTCCGCACAGCTGCAGAAAAGGGAGTTAAAGTTTACGCCTATACAGCAAGCTTTACGGGGAGGAGGCTGGTGCTTGGCGGAAAAATAGGAGTCGTGCTTTAGCCATGTTAGTTTAAAGCCTTTGAGAAGGGAAATTATAAAAATGGGTTTGTAGGAGAACATCTAACCCAAAATTGGCGGAGATGCCGTTCATGGCTAAGGGTGTTTCGAGAAAGTTTGTGGCTGTTGACCCAGCCAAGTGCACTGGCTGCGGTCTATGCGAATACGTATGCGTTTTGGAAAAGAACGAGCCTCTTTGGAATCCTTTAAGGTCTAGGATTAGGGTTATACACCTAACACCAGCCTTCAACCTAGCCCTAACATGCCGGTTCTGTGAGGATGCACTATGCGTTAGAGCTTGCCCCAGAAAGGCCCTAACCCAGTCTGAGGAAGGCTTCATTCTCATTGATGATGGTAAATGCGACCGCTGCGGCTGGTGTATTCAGGCTTGCCCATACGGTGGAATTTCGCTCCACCCCGACAAAACCTCCGTCCTAGTCTGCGACTTGTGTAAGAATGATCCTGAAGGACCGCAATGTGTGGAGTTCTGCCCAGAAGAAGCCTTAGAAATCGTGGCGGAGGATGATGCTGTGACTAAGAAGTGGGTTGCAGCCATGGAAAAGGTGCCGGCAAACATTGAGAAGCTTACAAACCTTGTTAAGCGTCGGGAGTGGGCTGTCCTTTTCGAGGAAGCCGAAGACAGGGCTAAGAGGCTTTCAGAAAAGCTTGAGGCGATAAACAAAAAGTGGGGCTATAAGCTTAGATAGCTTCTTGTGGGGAACACTTATATTTCGACCATAATCACATTTTTTGGTGAAGATGATATAGATGGTGGAAATTGTTGTTAAGGAGATGGACTCTCAGGGAAGAGTTTCGATTCCGGCGCGTTGGAGGAAGAGTTTCAAGTCTCGTAAATTGGCTTTGATAAAGCGAGGAAACATGATTGAGATTGTTTCTGTGGAAGCGCTTCCACCCTCCGCTTTGTTCGATTCAATTAAGGTTTCTGAGCATGTAGACTTCACTGATTCTCATGCTCTTAAGAAGACTTTGTCGGAGCTTAGGGAACATTGAAGTTTGTAGACTCGAATGTTTTTCTTCATGCCTACCTAATTCCCCGCAGACCCCTGACAAAAGATGAGCGGAGAATTAAGGATGAGGCCAAAGCCATTGTGAAAAGGATAGAGGGTGGCGAGGAGGTTGCCACCACAGTTGTTCACCTCTCAGGGGTTGTAAATATAGTGGAGACTGGACTTGGCGTTAAGGAATCTTTGGGCTTTCTGGCTTGGGTTGTAACCAGTGAAAATGTGAAGGTTTATTCGGTTGGCGTAAGAGATTATGAGGCAGCCTTGCTTTTGGCGAGGGAGAAGGAGATAAGCGCCAACGATGCATTGGCTTATTTGCTTATGAAAGCTCATGGAATAAGTGAAATTTACACTTTTGACAAGCATTTCAAAAAGTTTGAGGACATAAAAAGGTTGCCAGAGATATAGTTACTCACGCTAGCGTTTGCTTTCGCAGTCGAAGCATAAGTTGCTTTCACGGTTTGTCCAGAAGACTTTGCCGCATTTTTTGCATGTGGTTTTTCGCAGCAATCCTTTCTCTTCAGTTTTCAGTGGCGATGTGGCGTATTGGGGTTTTGGGAAGGTTATGGCTTTTTTGTGGCATAGGGGTTCGCATGCGGTGCAGCCACTAACACATTTGTGGGGGTTAGCCACAACTGCTTTTCCGTTTATGAAGGCGAATACTCCGTTTGGGCAGTATTCCACGCAGCGGGGCTTTCCGAAAGGTGCACAGCCGTCGCATTTTTCTGGGAAGATTGTTGGGTACCATGGGGTGCAAGCCCTAGCCATGGCGTTTTCACGCTTCCCTTTTCAGTTTTTTGCGGCAGTCGTAGCAGTATTTTGTGTCAAAGTTTGTTAGGAAGGTTTTGCCGCAGCCCTTGCACCGCACTTCTTTTAGCATTCCCTCTTTTATTGGTTGAACAGCCTTTAAGGCGTCTGCTGCCTCTTGGGCGCATGGGCATGGACGCTTAACTCCGAAATCTTTTTCGCTTGTCATGGCCTACAGCGACCCGCTCAACATGCCGTACAGCAGTCCAAAGGCTACGCTTCCAGCCCAGGCTATAAGCATGTAGGTTAGGACAACTTTCCATTTGGTTATTCTTGAAACAGCCAAGGCGTTAGCAACATCGTAGGGCTGTCCCATAAGCCAGCTTAACAGTGCACCTTTTGACATGCCCAGGTCCCACATGGCTTTGCCCAAAACAACTTCAACAAGGGTTGGCGTGTAAAGCGGTCCGCCGAGCACTGAGGCGATAAGTATTCCGGTGACTCCCGTTAGGTATGTTCCAACAATGTCTTCTGGTAGGAATGCTTCAACGTAGCTTACTGCAATCAAGCCTAGTATGAAGAATGGGAGGATCTGTTTTGCCAAGTATCCCGCAAATTTCAGAGCAGCCCAAAGTCTCTCGTCTAATGGGGGTTTAACGATTTCAACTTTGGCTGAGGCTGAAGCTGCATTAGCTATTTGATGTTCTTTTTCGACGGCTTTGCCCCACGGTGTCTTTGAAATTATTATGCCAGCAACCAGTGCGGTTGTTGCTGATGTTATTATGCGGACGCCGGCAACCTCCCAAGAAATCATCTCGCCAGTTAATAGAATTGTTAGAATGTTTGCCGCTGGCGCCATTAGAAGGAATGTTATTGCTGGACCAATTCCTGCTCCTGCGTATAGGACTCCGCCGAATAGGGGGACCATTGTGCATGAGCAAACTGTTAGGAAGGGTGCCATCCCAAGGGCTAGCGCATAGCCTACTGCTTTGCTGCTTCCCATGTATTTTGTGATAGCCTCTTTTGGCACAAACTCGTAGATTAGGCCTGCAAATGTGAAGGCGAAGAGTAGGCAGATTGTTCCATGGCTGAAGTAGTCGATGAGGTAGACTATGGGAATCTCCCATAATGGGAGCGGGCGTAAATCAACGGGTTTTGATTGTGGCGCCATCGAATAAGCCACTATGCGGCTGTAGATTAAAAGCCCTATTACAACAGCTACGAAGGCTAGGATTACGCCCGCTTTGATAGTCCTCTTAGTTTTTTCTTTCATATGCTTTTTCGCCTTCTATTTGGCTGCTTCCATAATCAGCTTTTCAACTTCCTCTGGGCTTGGAACCCTTCCCATGATTTTGACGGTGTTGTTTATGGCTACGGCTGGCGAAACCAGTACGCCGTATTTTTGGACAACCTCCTTCGACATTATATTGGCTTTTTCAATGTTCACCATTATGCCTGCCTGCTTAAGCTTTTCAGCGGCTTTCTCTACAGCCCATTTAGCCGCCTGACAACGGCTGCAAGGGGGATCAGGTCCTATAACTTCAACTTTTACCTCTTTCATGTGGTTTTCACCTTGGAGAATTGTGAGTGAATATAGCAATATTTAAATATTGTTATAGACTTTGCTTTAAAAGTGCATCCAACAATGAAAAACATGGAAAAGTTTAGGGCAAAAGTCTTTAATGCGCTCGCTGATCCCGTGAGGCTTAAAATTCTTGAATGTTTACGCGGTGGCGAAAGATGTGTCTGCGAAATTGTCCCTTATGTAGGGGTACCTCAGCCATTGGTTTCTAGGCACTTGGCAATCCTGAAAAGCTGCGGACTTGTGAAGTATAGGAAGCATGGAAATAGAAGGTTCTATTTTGTAAGCGACCCAGCAGTCTTTCGTGTAGTAGATGCTATTAACGCGGATTTGGTGGATGCACTTTCAAAAAAGGTTATTGAAGAGCTGATTTAAGGGAGGGGGAAGATTAATGGCGAAAGAGGGAGAATGGCAGGAGGGAATGCCAACTCACGAGAACATAATATTCTCGTGTTTTGGCGGCTTATCTAACACTGGATTAACAAGTGCTTTGGCGTGCTTGGAAGTTGTTAAGGAACTGGGACTAGAAAAAGTAGCTATCGGATGCTTGCCTTCAGTGCCACTTGGCGTCAAGCCTGTTCTGGGAAAGTCGAAGGCTGCACGGAAAATAATAACTGTGGATGGTTGCCCCTTTGAATGCGCCAGAAAAACCATAGAGGCTGCTGGCTTCAAGATTGCAAAAAGCATAGTCCTTGCTAGGGATATAGGCATGAAGAAGGTGGCATTGCACACGGACATTGGAAAAGGCTTAGGCGTTGAAAAATACATTTCCCAAGAAGACATAAGGAAGGCTAAAGAACTGATTATAAAGGCGATTATGGAGAAGTAAGCATGACAGTTCAGCCAAAAATTCTTCCATTATGCTATAAAGTTGCCGAACACGAAAATGTGGTCTGGGTTTGCGACGGAGCAGCCAACGTCGGCCAAATAGGACACGCCGTAGGCGTTTTGCTGACAAATCTTGATAAGGCGAGGATGTGCTGCATAACAGCTGTGGCGGCTGACTCAAAACCCCACTTAGAAATAGCAGAGAAAGCCATGAAAAACATTGTCATAAACGGATGCGGCAATAGATGCGCCTCAAAAGTCTTGGAAAAGGCTGGGAAAAGGATAGATTATGAAATTGACATTTCAAAGTATTTGCAGAAGGTGCCAACCCTTGACATTTATGAGGCGGACGTTAAGAAAATAGCAGAAGTCGTCGTCAAAGAAGCGAAACTGTAAGTGATTTGAGATTATGGCTTATAAAATCAGCATTACGGAAAAGACCCCTTGCCTACTAGAGCCTAGAAAGCTCCAGATAACAGCCCAAGCAGACAAGCCTCTAGGCGAGATTGTTCCCATACTTTTTCTGGCTATACCTCATTCGCAGTATGCTAAAGCCTTCGGCTCCGTCACATTCCTAATAGACGGTAAACTTGTAACAGTTTACTCTGATGGAAAGATTAAGTTAGGCTGCGTTTTGAGAGAGGAAATAGCCCTAAGGCTTCTGGAAAAGTTGAAGGCTATACTGGATAAGGCTTATGAGTATTATGAGAGGCACGGTTCTCCAAACCCAAAGCTTTTAGAGGCTAAACAGAGGCTCAATCCCATTGAGATATACAAGCACTTGCCTAAGACGAACTGCAAAGAATGTGGAGAACAGGGATGCTTCCCCTTCGCCGTAAAACTCGCAAACGGGGAGAAAACACTACAAGAATGTACCCAAATCCAACAACCAAAATACAATCTTAACAGAGAACAATTAGAGAAAATGATACAGCCAATAAAGCTGGCACTGGAAGTTTAAGATAGCTGGAGAGGAAAATGATGAGCAGCGAATTTGAGGAACTCCTATTTGCAGACGCCATTGTTAAAAAAATTGAGATTAAGGAGATTTCGCCGTGCACAGCTGACCCAGAAAGGATTAAGTTTTTGGCACAGGCTGACAAGCCCTTGGAAGATGTTTTGCCAATCCTTTATTTGGCTATTCCAAACGCCAAATACTCTGAAAAGCTTGGCGCACTAAGCTACATGTACCAGCAGCATTTGATAACAATTTTTGCCCATGGCAGAATCACCATGACCTATGTTAAAGACCGAGATGAGGCAGACCAGCTCGTGGAAGAGGCTAGGCGCCTTATAAACCGCGCCATAATACACCTAAAAACCCATGGAAAACCAAGCCCCGAAACCATTCAAGCAAAGAAAGAGCTAACGGCAACAAAGATTTACGACTTGCTGCCGAAAACGAACTGCAAAATGTGCGGTGAACAAAGCTGTTTCACTTTTGCGGCTAAACTCCTGAACGGCGAAAAATCATTGGGAGACTGCTCTCCACTTGATTCTAAGGAGTACAGTGCTTGCAAGTTTCAAATAGAAAGGATGATGAATCCTATTAAACTGAAGTAGCACTTTTTTCAAAACATATTTAAATATTTTAATCTCACTATTACATGGGAGAACAAAATGTTTGAGTCTAAAATAGATAAGAGGCTTATGCGGCTAATAAGTTCTGGACTTTGCCCTCATAAAGATCCACAAAAGTACGCGGCGGAATTGAGGCAGCTCGCTGATGATGTGGCAAGGGTTAATGAGGCTGAGGAGCGATGTAAACTTTTTAAGGCGTTGGCTGATGCGACGAGGCTTAGGATTTTGAAGCTTTTAGGCGTTAGGGAAATGTGTGTCTGCGAAATTATGATAGCCCTTGACCTAACACAGCCAACAGCCTCTCATCATTTGAAAATACTGGAAAACGCTGGACTGGTGAAGGGCAGAAAAGAGGGCAGATGGGTATACTACAGCATTAAAAATCCAAAAATGATAGAAAGTATGCTTAAGTGGGATTTTGCCAAGCCTTAACCGTATCCGTATTTCTCCCGTAGTTCTCTAAGCATCTGTTTAAGTTCCTGCCTTGAAGGGAAACTTATAGCTCCCACTGGGCATCGCGGTCTGCATGATTCACAGCCCACCAGGCAATCGTAAGGTCTAGCAACAACTGCCTTGTCACCCTGCTTTTCGTAAACGTGTTCGTGGCAGAATTCCACACAAATTCCGCAGCCAGTGCAAAGTTCATGATTAATTGTTGGATACCATTTAATCTCCTTTCTTGGTATTCCTAAATACGTCTTCTCCTCGCCCACGACTCTCATCTTCTAATGTTTTCGCTTGCTACGGATTGGTTGTGACGTATCCATACTTCTTTCTTAACTCCCTAAGTTGGCGTTTTAACTCCTCTTGTGATGGGAAGCTTATGGCTCCCGTTGGGCATCTTGGGGCGCATGACTGGCTCGGCACATTGCAGTTGTATGGGTCGTCGACAACAACTTTATCTCCTACACGTTTGTAAACTCTCATGTGGCAATAGTCAACGCAGAAGTAGTCGCATACTTTTGGGTCGCATTTGCTATAGTCGATTGTCGGGTACCATTTAATCTCCTTTCTAGGCAGTCCGAAGGGGTTTTGCGGAGCCATAACCTTAGGTCCGTAGTACCGCTCCTCAGCGAGGTACTTCTCCT
>CAZNKF010000002.1:0-209056 GCA_964573785.1 uncultured Candidatus Bathyarchaeia archaeon | reverse complement strand
ATGTTCTGAAGTATCTCTCTATCGAATTCCTTTCACCGAATGTGATGTGAAGCCAATTCAATCCATGCCTTCCGAGAGCCCACGGGTACCATCAATTAGTACTGGTTTGTTCATGCATGTTTCAAGAACCATTCTCAGAAATAATATTGCATTTATCGACGGCCTCCGGTAAGACGAATATACAGCTAACAGCTCCCTGGTATCAGGGTCTATAGCAGCCCATACGAACAGCTGGATACCATTCACCTTGAGCTTGGTCTCATCTATGGCGACTATTCTTCTGCATCTCTTCTGAACCCAGTAATGCACTGACCTACAGTATGCACGTATAATCCCTGTTTGTAACGCGCGCACCTCAACCCTGAAGCCCCTACCCACCAAATCACAGTAGAGGGAACAACGTAGGTTGAGGACTCCAAACCTACCTTTTCAACAATGCATGTTCAAGGAAACTTGGAACATGCTCGCAAGCTTTCTCCGAACGACAACCCGACCATTTTGTCGAGGACAGCTGCGAAAGTCCAATTCTTATGAACGTCTAAACCAATATAGGCGCTCATAAAATGGCTAGAGCCCCCCAAACATTTATCCTTTCTCATACCATCGCGTGCTGTGCTTAACTATTTTAATACTGGCATTGTTGAAATTGGATGTTTTACAACAAGGATTCTAGCATTCAAACCCAGCTTATTGAAAGCTATTTTAAGACCATCCTCTACGGTTGCAGCAGGTATCATATGCATTTCTCGAATAATTTGTTCAGGTATTTCGCAATTGGTTATCACAACTCTTGCGTGCATGAGAAATTTGGAAAGCAGATAAGGTTTGTGGCATAGTTTATCATTCTCTCGACGCGTTTTTTGAATTACTTCTTCAGGATGTTTAGCGCATTTCATGAACTTGTAAAATAACTCATCGCCCACTCCATCTTGGCACCGTGCAGGAATTATTATGAACCCTCCTCGCTTAATTGATGGTTTTGGCACTAAAATCAGGTTAGTGCACGCACGTGTCGCTTGGTAAAGGTTTATATCCTTCGGATATCCAGGTGGAGCTATTATAATATCTGCCGGCTCCGGAATCTCGACTTTGTACATTTGATTATATAAATTTATAAGATGTTTATGAACACGTTCAACGTCTCCGGCAGCAATTCCAACAATTTCATCTTTATCATTCAGCACTACATTGATGATTAGATCGACTCCCACTAATCGTGCTGCACTGACCATGTCTTCATGTATGGGATTACCTGTAAGGATACCTGGGCCAACATTCGGAGCATCAATTAAATTTGGTTGATGAACTGCCACTATACTTTCAAAATTAGAAACGCCAGGCAAAATGCTTTTTCTGCCACCACTATAGCCAGCGAAAGTATGAAACTCAACTATGCCCGTGCAAATTTTGACGTCGGCTTCGACGACCGTTTTGTTAACCCAAAGTGGAGTTTTAAGCCGCTCTGTAATTCCACAATAATGTGCTTCCGTTTTATCATAGCAATTGTGGTTAATTATTGTAATTCTCTCAAAAATTTCTTTTCCAACTTTTGCCCTAAGTTCTTCTTCAGTCATTGCACGGTGAGCACCCAATCCTACGACGCAAGTAATGTCTTCATCGCGAACTCCAAGAGTTTCTAATTCATCCAGTAAGATGGGAAGAATTCTATCTTCTGGGCATCGTCGCGTATTATCAGTGATTACTATCGCTATTTTGTCTCCGGGTTTTACAATTTGTGAAAGAGGTTTACTGCCGATTGGATTAAGAAGTGCTCGACGGATTTCTTGTTCTTCATTTTTGATTTTAGGCATATCGTGTGGCTCGACTATTCCAATCAAATTCCTTTCTGGTAGTTCAACTTCAATTTTAGTTTCTTTTCCGTAGGGAAGTTCAACTTTGACCTTGGTCATATCAATCTCCATAAAAGAGTTTAAATAGTATTTGCGGAACAGACCCTACTTAAGAGCCTTTTTTATCTTTAGTGTTACGTCATTTAATCCGAGCTCAGATAGTTTTTCTTTTGTCGGAACGCCATTGTTATCCCATCCTCTGATCCTATAATATTGATTTAGCATTTCATTAAAATCCTCTAGTTTGATAAATTTGCCTTTCGTTGGTCCTTTCGGGATTGGATCCTCAAATACTCTTTTTGGCAAAATATCATCCTTTCTAGAAGCCCCTGCTAGTACGTTGTATGCCCTTTCCAAATTGTATACTCTCTCTCCGATTTGAAGCAAGTTTGCCTGTGTAATTTGCATACCAGTTACAGCTTTAATTAAGTTGGCAAGCACGTTTAAAGGTACCGCTTTGCTTGCAAATAAGCATAAGCCAGTACAAGCTATTGCTGTTCTGGTATCTTGATCGTTTTTCACAAATTTTGCCTTCCCTTCTATAGAGAATCGCTCAAGAGTGCCGCTTATCGCTTCAGCAGATATGGTCCAAGCTTTAAGATGACACCCTCCTCTATTCGATGTTGCATAGGCTAAACCCATCCCCCATGCCCCGCGTGGGTCGTAAGCCGGCAATTCTAATCCCTTAACATGCATAGCAAATTTTTCAGAGCCTTTGCCTATCTTTTGAGAGGTTTGCTTGACCCCCTCAGCGAGCAGATTCCCTATCCCTTGCCTATAAGCTATTCTTCTTATAATTTCTAAAAACACCTCATGGTTTCCGAACTTTAACTCTAAACCTCCAGTATCATCCTTTGTTATTAACCCTTTTTCGAAACATTCCATTGCAAAACCAATTATATTGCCAGTTGAGATGGTATCTAAACCAAATTGATCACAAAGCTTGTTGGCTGCAACCACAGCTTCTAAACAATCGTTTCCACACTGGGGGCCAAAAGCCCATATAGTTTCATACTCGGGATTCTTTGCAACCACCCCAACATAGAAACCGCTTCTGATCACACTAATTTTAGTACAAGCAACTGGACATCTGTAACATGACTTATCTTTAACTACGACTTTCTTTCTTATGACTCCCGCCGAAAGTTTCTCAGCTCCTTCAAAAACAGCCTCTTGAAAATTTTTTGTTGGGAAAATACCGAGGTCATTAATAACGTCTACGAGGTAAGTAGTTCCGTATTTCGGGTATGTTTCGCTTGTTAGAGTATTCTTACGACAGTTAGTATATATATCCCTTACTATGCTGTCAAATAGTTGATGATCGGCTATTTCTAATTCTTTTTCATCCCCTAAAACTGCTATTGCCTTGAGTTTTTTTGACCCCATGACAGCTCCAGCTCCACCACGTCCAAAAGCCCTGAACTCGCTCATAACACAGGCAAACTTAACTAGATTTTCGCCAGCGGGACCTATACAAGCAATTTTCGCTTTTTCATCAGTTTCTTCTTTCAAATATTTTTGAGTTTCTTCAGTAGGCATTCCCCAAAGCCAATCTGCATCTTTAATTTCGCATCCTTCGTTCGTTATCCATAAATATACTGGATTTTTTGATATCCCTTCGATGACAAGAGCATCATAGCCTGCGAATTTCAGTTCTGGAGCTAAAAATCCAGCAGCCAAAGATTCGAGAAATAGCCCCGTAAGGGGGGATTTTGTGACTAAGGCGTATCTGCTACTTGATGGCGCTCTTGTGCCATTTAAAGGCCCAGTTGCAAATATTAGCTTATTTTCTGGTCCAAGCGGGTCTGCAGAGGAAGGGTCAACCTCTTCGAAGAGTATCTTGGCTCCCAACCCTCTAGCACCCAAGAAAAGCGGAAGCCACTCCTCCTTTAACTTCTCTTCGTTTACTTTTCTCTCTGACAGATTTATCCTCAAAATTTTGCCTACATACCCTTTGTATTTAAAAGACATATTTAGACTTCCTTAGGCACACACTACAACATAAGTAAGTAAAATTTAAATCTTACTAGTCTAACAATCTTCAGTAAACTGGCGGAAAACGCCCAATGACCTATAAATGTAGAGCAGTGCGGTGATAAGTTTTGAAGATCTTGGAATTACAGGGGATAACCAAATCCTTTGGGGGATTGGTTGCACTAAAAAATGTGAGTTTTGATATCCATGAAAAGGAAACAGTTGGACTTATTGGACCTAACGGTGCCGGAAAGACAACCTTAGTTAACGTAGTGTCTGGCGTATATAAACCAGATTCTGGGACAGTAAAATTCTTGGAAAGGGATATTACAACCTTAACTCCGGAGCAAAGATGTCACATGGGAATAGCCAGAACATACCAAATTCCCCAACCGTTTTTAGATATGACCGTGCATAAAAACGTGGCTGTTGCATGCCTTTATGGGAAAAAAAGGAGGATCTCGGTTAATGAGGCGTTAGACGAAGCAAAATATTTTTTAGAAGTTGTCGACCTAGCTGATAAAATGGATGTTACTGCCGGAAACCTTAGTATTTACGAACTTAGAAAACTGGAACTTGCAAGAGCCCTTGCAACTAGGCCGAAACTCTTACTTATCGATGAAGTTATGGCAGGATTAACACCTCTCCAAGCTTCAGACGCCGTTAAACTTATAAATCAGGTTTTAAAGGAAAAATTTAATTTAACAATTTTGTGGATTGAACACGTGATGAGCATCATAATGAATGCGGCTGAAAGAATTGTTGTTCTTCATTATGGTGAAAAGATCGCTGAGGGGACTCCTAAAGAAGTCAGCAAAAATAAAAAAGTAATAGAAGCGTATCTGGGTGAGAGCGTTGGAGAATATAATTAAAGTTGAAAATTTAAACGTCTCCTATGGAAAAGTCCCTGTCGTGTTTGATGTGAATCTTGTTATGAATAAAGGAGAATGCGTGGCTCTGTTAGGTCCAAATGGATCTGGAAAAACAACCATCATTCGCACTATATGCGGCTTAGTCAAGCCTAGCTCTGGCAAGATCTATTTTAAAGGCAAAGAAATACAAGACCTTCCCGTCAAAGAAAGAGTCAAATATGGAATTTCGGTAGTACCTGAAGGAAGATCCCTTTTTCCTTATCTTACGGTAACCGAAAACCTAATTATAAGTGCATTTAGACCAGAAGCTTGGAAAAGAAGATTTGAATTGTTAGAAGAGGTCTTCCAACTATTTCCACCATTGAAGGAACGTAAAGACAACCTTGCAAGCACATTGAGCGGTGGAGAACAGCAGATGCTCAAGATAGGTAGAGCTTTAATGGGGCTTCCTGAGATTATTTTAATTGATGAGCCATCAGCAGGTTTGGCTCCCAAAGTCCTAAGGGATGTATATGACGCTTTGAAAACCCTTCATGAAGGAGGAATGACTCTATTGTTGGCTGAACAAAACGTTCACTACGCTTTAAAGATTGCAGAGAGAGGGTACCTACTTCGGGAAGGTAGAATATTTTTCGAGGGAGACGGGGAAAAACTAGCGAAAGCTGAAGAGATAAAGAAAGCCTACTTGGGTTTATAAACAGAAGAAGGAATCTGTACACCGCTTATCTTCTAAACCGTATCTTTATACTATATGTTTCAGGTACCCATCTCCTCAGTAATGGCTCTATCCCCTTGGGAAAAATAACAAAGATGATTAATAACGAAAGTGGAAAAATAAAATGATACGTTTCTTTAAGCATAATCCGTTGAATTTCCTCTAGGTATTCTATTGCCAGACTTGTGAAGACTATACCAAATGGTCCCGCACCGAGCACAAGACATACAATGACCTTGGTTAAAAAGGTCAACTGTAAATAGACTGTTCCGAGAAACATTCCATAGTAATGCGCAGTGAACCATCCCGCGATTGAAGACATTATTGAGGTTACAATAAATGTAACGATTTTGTACTTAGTTATGTTTACTCCTAGTTGACGTGCTACATTTTCGTTCTGAGAAATCGCTTGTAATCCAAGACCGTATTTTGATCGCAGAATAACTATAGTGGTAAGTAAATAAACAATGACAAGGGCTGTGGCGAAAATTGCTGCATATAATGCATTTAAAGACGCACGCTCCATCTGTATTAGGCGATGTATACCACTTATCCCTTCCTCCCCTCCAAAGATTCTGCTGTAACTAAAACTAAGCTGCAGAAGAATGTATGGTAATATAAGAGTTATAAGCATATAGTACATTCCACCACTGAAAACCGTAAGAAGGCTTGTGGCGGAAGATATTATTAAAGTAATGCCAATTACTACAAAAAAAGTCGAAAAGGGGGTAAAACCAAAGAATTTATTAAATATTCCCGCTACAAACCCTCCGATACCCCAATATAATTGAGGCCCAAAGTTGTTCCGCCCAGTTCCGATTCCTTGCAGATATAGAGAAATGCAGAATGATGCAAGGCAAGCCGATTTTACGTAAACGTCTAAGTAGTGCAGTGACCTAAATAGATATAGGACAACGACTAGAAAAATCAAAGAAATTGATAAAGCTAAACTGGAAATAATGATACCCCGCTTTTCACTTAAGTCCATTACTACCATACCCTCTCGGCTGAAACAAGTCCCTTGGGTCTAACTGACAGAATAACTAAAGCAATAATCAACATGACAAGAAACATGTATCTCGGATTCAAGAAAAATCCAACCATGGTGTATACAAAACCTGTTATGTAGGAGGCTATGATCGTGCCTTTAAGATTACCTACACCACCTATAATAGTTATAAGTATAGATGAAAGGAGAAGAGAAAATCCCATATAAGGATCTATTTCCCATATCGGCGTAATTAATGATAAACATAAAATTGGAGGAAATACTGAGAGACACATGGCTAAAAGATAATACTTATCAGCATCTATTCCTACAAGTTCTGCTACCTCTACATTTTGTGAGAGAGCCCTTAAGGCTAAACCTATTCTTGTTTTCAGAAGAAAATATGTAAAAGCTGAAACAAAAACCAAACAAGCAATTATCAAGAGTAACAATTGATTGGATATTTCCGCGGATCCTACTTTTAAAGCTCCAGCTAATATTCTGACAGGAATGTTTACCCCCACAGTTGGAGGATATTTGTAATTTATCAATTCCTCAAGAAAAATCCAAACAAGTAAAGAAACTGTAAAAAGTCTTCCTTCATCGGCAAAGAGAGGCTTGATTACCCCCTTATAGAAAGCGGCGGCAAATAGAGTTTGCGAAACTATCATCAAAACAAAAGAAGTAACGAGATCAAATCCAAATTCTGTCCAAAATATCCAAATTAAATATGGTGTTAGAGTATAAGTAACAGTGTACCCGAAGTGGAATATTCTCAGTACCCCGTAAACAAGCGAGAAACCAAATGAGATAAGTAAATAAATGCTGCCTAATGTGATCCAGCTAAGCACTAATCGTTCAATCATTCCATCATTTAAAATGCTAATTCATTCTATAAATATCTTACGTTGTTATCCTAGATCCTCCTGTATTCTAAGTAGCATGTCACATATGAAATATGACTTGCTCAGTGCACCAAGTTTTATCTGTGAGCGTTTATGCCTACAGCTATGTCTGCCGATAAATTGTTTTTAGCCTCTCCAGATCTAATTGAAACCGTGATGTTATAACTTCTATTAGCTGCAAGTTTAGCTACATCTAGAGCCTCTGTAAGGTTCCGATTTGATTGACTTTAAAAAGAATAGTATTTGCGGCATTCATTTCTACTCCTTTCTTTAGATGACGAATATTTGTAGCAAAAAGATCGTCACCTACTACTTGAATATTAAATTTACTGGTTATCTTCGCAAATCCTTCAAAGTCATTTTCGTCACAAGAATCTTCAATAAAACCGTTGGATAGGATGAAACTAACTTTCTGTAATAATCAAATAATTCCTCCGAAGATTTGCTTTCGCCTCTTAGCATATACCTTCCGCTTATTTCATCGTAAAAGGAAACTAGCCGCTACATCTAAATCTATTTCAACCGTTTTTTCACGGACGGTATAGAACATTTCGGCACTTATTCTAATGGATTCTGAGAAACTTTGAACTCCTATGGGCATAACCATAAAGTCTTCAAACTCGAGGCGTTCTCCCTATTACTTTTCCGCCATGTATTACTGCAAATAGGGGAGTTGGAATTTTATATAATATTGCCACCTACAAGTTTGTCTATATATTGGTAAAATGAAAAATCCAATGCTTTTGCAGCTGCTCGCGCAGCAGCAAGCGATGTCGCTATTGTGGCATTCGCTCCAATATTTCTTTTATTTTCAGTTTTCAGTTCCATCAATTCTTATAATTGATTTATCTATCTCTTTCTGACTCGTTGCATCCATTCCTTTCAGTTCTGGAGATAGAGCTTCATTGACATTTCTAACCGCTGTAAGAACGCTCATTCCATTGTATCTTGAGCCTCCGTCTTTTATCTCTAAGGCTTCATAAGCTCCAACTGACTTTCCACTAGGTGCGCATGCTCTTCCTAAAACACCTCCTTCGTTAGAACATTCACCTCCAGTCAATAATTTCTCTTGCCTTAACTTTTTCTATTTCAAATTTTTCCACGACTTTACTTCCCCTTATTTGGTGCGAAATAACGCTTCTCTTACTTATCTGTTACGCATACAACCGTGAGACCCATAAAATAAATTCCTGTTGGCCCCGTAACTATGGCGTTCCCGAGTTTTCTAGTACGTGCGAAGAATTATGTCTTTTTAAGTGCTGGAAAATGTTTATTTTTTCTCCGTAGCTCTCTGTACTGTATAGACATCGGTACTCCACCAGCTATTTCTGTGGGCCCATCTGTCACTTCGGTATCTAATGAGGCAATTACCGAATTTACATATCCATCTACTTTAGATGTAAATCCAAGAACAGGTTCCTGATACGCCCACTTCTACCCCACTTGTATTTACCTATTGTAACTGATGTTTCCCTCCTAATAATAAAACGCAAAGAGGAGATAACGGTCTACCATAATCCTCGATCTCTCTCGCAATAGATGCAAGTACTATGCCTACATCTTTGCTTTTCCCTTCCACTATTATAGACAAAATTAAAGATTTGAACCCCTAATTCTTCAGCTCTCTTTTTGCAACTTCGCACGTGGCTTCTTTAGAACCCAAACTAAATTCGTGAACCCTAAAATTGAATTTTTAGGAGTTTCTAACCTTTTATCAGCGTTCTATAAATAAGACCTGACGGATTCTGGAACTTTTCTCCATAACCCATACTTTTTAAGAACAAAAATTGCATCAGCAAATGTTGAAGGATATGGGCATGTTAAGTCAGGCCAAGGCGTTCCAGGAATTTTATTTGAATATGTTAAAACTATAATTTCAGTAGGATGAATGTAGCAAGCTATCTTCCTCCCTTTATGGCGGATATATGTTTTCTAGCAACGTTTATTTTCCCTTATAGTTGCACCACTTCTCAAAAGGAGTTCCGTGACTTTTTTGTCTTCTATACTTATGCCTTCAGCTGGTAAGAGCATGAGAGAAGAACTTCCTCCCGTTAGAACGCAAAAAACTATGTCGTTTTTCTTGCTTTTTTAGCTATTTCTACTACTTTCTTAGCCGCTTCAAAACCATCATTATCCGGTAAGGGGTGGCCTGCCTCCACAACTTCTAACTTTTTAGTTTTCTTTTCTCCCCTTTTTTCAATTATTATCCCTTCCGTTATTTTTTCTCCTAAAATATCCTCTAATTCCTTAGCCATGGGATAAGTGGCTTTTCCCGCTCCAATTACATAGGTTTTTTATTTTTGAAAGGTTATAACTTAAGTTGCCAACCTTTAAATTATTATTTTCGATGCGTAGCAATCGCTTTAAAGTTATTGAAAGTTTAAACTTTTCGAAAACAGTTTCAATATATCAAGCACTATTCTTCTTTCGTATTCATTCCCGTGAGAGATGAGTTCTGATATTCTTTATTATGCCATTCTCTCACCATCTGAGTTTAATTTACATTGAATAAAAGGGGAAATAATTACGGTTTAACCACGATTTTCAGGCCTTTACGTTCTTCTATTGTTTCAAAGATTTTCTTGTAATCTCCGATTCTAAACTGATGAGTGACTAATTCGCCTAACGGTAGATCCTTGTGATATTTGCAAAGTAGGTTTATAGCTGTCCAAAATTGTGTAGGTGGATAAGCCCAGCTGCCGAGAACATCGATATCCTTCCTGCAGATTATATGAGGTCTAATTTCGACGCCACCTGAATCGGTATAGTGACCGACTTCAACATATTTTCCACCGTTACGCGTTAAACGAATTCCTTCGGCGAAAGCCGCGGGTACACCTGTGCACTCAAAAACTACATCTACTCCAACACCGTTTGTTCGTCTCTTAACTTCTTTTATTCTTTCTTCTACTTCTTTGTACTCATTTAGATTGATAGTTTCAGCCCCCAATTTTTGGGCGAACTCTAATCTTTCGTCTACTGAGTCAATTGCTATTATTTTTCCGGCACCACTTATATTTGCCACAGCCACAACTAAAAGGCCTATGGGTCCTACCCCTTGAACCACTACACTCTTCCCAGGTCCATAACCTTCTTGAAGATACGGAAGCCCAGGTGCGAAGGCTCTTTCGAATGCCCGGCTTGCAACAGCCATCGGTTCGATTAATACTGCCACTTCCCTCGGAAGATCCTTTGGCAATTTGTACACCCAGAAGTTTACTGGATCTAAGTAGACATATTCGCTCCAACCACCAAAAAGGTGAGGAAAATCCTTACAGCTCATGTTAACACCATAGACCCTTCTGTTCTCACATAATGTTGGCCTTTGAGTGAAGCGGCAATAATAACACCTACCGCAGAACTTATTTGTCCCAGGAACTACCGTCACTAAATCTCCTTCCGCTAAAGTTTGTCCTCTTACTTCTAATTGTCTAGCTTTTTCTCCTATTTCCTCGATTTTTGCTACGATCTCATGACCAGGAATTATTGGATAGGGTGGCTTCAAATGCCCTTCATATAAATGTCTGTCTGTTCCACAAACTCCGGCTAACTCTATTTTTGCAAGTATGGCTTCGTTTTCAACTTCAGGTTTATCAAATGTTTTCACCGTAAGTATCCGTACATTTTCAAGAACTAATGCCTTCACCAAATTTAACTGCCTCTTAATTGCTTGACTGGGATAAAATCTATGTCTGGATTCGTTTTAAGTCTAACAGGTTCGGGCCATACTGGAACAAGCTTACCATTCTGCCATTGACAGGTGAACTGCGTATAGTATGGATAGCCACATATTATTCTATGTGGAGACGGATCGTTAAGCGATTGGAATTTAGTTAGTCCAAGTGTCCCAAGCGTCTCTATCTCTTCCAAAGTAGATATTAATGTTTTAACATCAAAAGTTTTCGCCTTTTTTACCGCTGCTTCAAACGCCAAAAGCGAATTGTATACTTGAAAAGCACATTCTGTTAATCCCAAACCCTTTGCACGTAGTGCTTGTACAAACGGCAATGTAAGCTCTGTTATTGATACCTCTGCATCCGGTATCCATGTTAAAACTCCTTGGCAATCTCCACCGCTTTGATCCCAAAAGGCTTGCATTGACACTGCACCACCAGTAATCCACATGTCGATGTCCCTAGCTGATGAACTAACCCACTGCTTTACCGCGGTCAACGTATCCGTGTATACTGTCACCCACAAGATACATTGAGCACCGGAAGCTGCTATACTATCGTACATGGGCAAAAACATTTTCTCATTCACATCAGTCGTGGCGTAGTATGTTACTTCAAATCCATAATCCTCAAGAACTTCCTTCATTGGTTTTACACCTTTCTCAGGCCATCCATCTATAAAAGGTTTGGTCCATGCCGCATCTTCAATTAATAATGCAATTTTTGTATAGCCAGCTTTATCCATAAATATCTCCTTTGCCTGTCGAGGATAATTCTTGCTATCCTCAAGAGTCCCGTCATCAAATGTAAAGAAGAACTTATACTTCTCATAGTCCTCTATGAGTTTATCAGTGGTAGCAAGAGACGACTGATAGCTTGCAAACACTAAATGCGGATATTCAGGATATAATTCGGCTGCTGATTCCATAACACCTAGGGTCCAGCCGCTTCCTTCTGTTAAAACAAGTATACATCCGTCTTCGGTTACGAGCTTTTTATGAGCCGAGACGCAAACGCTGGTGTCTCCTTTACTATCTTCAATTATTAATTCAACCTTTCGCCCGAGTAAACCTCCTTCACCATTAATCTTTTCCACCCATAGTTTGGCTGCTTCTGCGTTGGTCTGTCCGCGCGGAACAGCCAATTGATAAATGGCGCCTATCTTAATCGTTTGTGGAGCAGATGGAGTTGGCCAATAGACTGCGACTCCGATTACGGCCACCACCACTATAATTGCTATGATAACAACAGCTTGGGTTCTTGTTAATGCTCTTCTTGATATTAACTCTTTCATTTTTATGCCCTCGTAATTCATTTCAAACAATGATTCAAGATTTAAATTTTTCCCCTCAGGAGATTTAGCTCAAAATCCGTAGCTTCCTCTGATTGTCCATATGAGGTTGTAGCACATTATTTTTGACCAGATTTCCGTTTTTATGGTTTGTTTTGTTCTGTTTCTAATTATATCGCCTACTATGCTTTTGAGCGAATGCCATCCGGCTTCAACTCTTTGGTGTAGCTTGTAGAAGCGGTTGAATATGCGCGGGTGCTCCCTGTGGAGGGCTACCATGTTTTTCCATGGCCAGTAGCCCTTAGCCTTCATTAGGCTGTTCTTTTTGGGTTTAATATATGGTACGCCTCCTTTTCGGCGGTGATTTGGCAGTTTCTGCGGGAGAGATAGCCTGGATCAGCCACCAAGCATTCAATGTATTCTCCAACTTGTCTAGGAGTTTTCCTAGATGCTTGCATTCATGCTCCGTTCCCCGCGTTATCATGAAGGCCTCAACGGTTCTGGTTTCTAGGTTGAATAGGGTGTGGAGCTTAACGTATTCCCTTCTGCCTTCTTCGCTTGTTGAAGACCAAGCGCAGTCCCGCCTTGACTTGAGTATTCCAGTGGCGTCTGCACCCACCTTCTAGACGCTTTAAACCTTCAAGCACCTTATCATTAAGCTGCCTCAAATACTCCTCGGAAAGCCTCTTCTTTGTTCGGTAAAGGGCTGTCCTGTGTGGAGCATGCTTCAAGCCAAGCATGCGGATACCCCTCTCTCCTTTCAAGATCCGCGGTGAACGAACGCCCTTTCAGGCTTCCCCTCAATCTCCTGCCAGATTGTAAGCACAGTCACCTTCTCATAGCACTTATTAACCCTTTATTTAGAGTGGTTTTATTGTGTCTAACATGCTCCCTGTTCTATATCCTTCTAAGTCCATGGTAACAAACTTGAAGCCCAACCTCTTGAGCTCGCTGGCAATCTTATCCATGGCTTCGATGTTAAGAAGTAGGCTTCGTTCATTTCTGCCCACCTCTATCCTCGCTAATCCATTATGGTCCCGAACTCGAAGCTGTCGAACCCCGCTAATTTTCTTGATCAATTGTTCGGCTCTTCCAATCCGGTTAAGCCGCTCTTCTGTGATTTGCTCGCCGAAGGGGATGCGAGACGCTAAGCAGGCCTGTGCAGGTTTATTGTGAACTGATAATCCAAATCTTCGGGCTAATATGCGAATCTCTTCTTTTGTAAATTCGTTTTCGGCCCAAGGGCTGAAGACGTTTTCTCTTTCTTTAATAGCCTTGAAGCCGGGTCTATGGCCGCTTAAATCACTGAAGTTTGTGCCTTCAAAAATTGCTTTAAATCCTAGCCTCTGTGCAAGATCTTGTAAGCAGTCTAGTAGCTCCTTTTTGCAATAGTAGCATCGGTTTTCTGGGTTTCTAACAAAGTTCTCGTTTGAAAGTTCATCGGTTTCCACGATATAGTGTTTGATACCTATTTCCTTGGCTATCCTCTTGGCTTCATCTATCTCCTCAGGAGGATACGTTGGGGACTTCGCGGTTGCAGCTACAGCCCTTTCTCCCAACACATCATGGCAGATGGCTGCCAAAGTTGAGCTGTCCACCCCTCCGGAAAGGGCGATTATTACTCCGTCCTTCCCCTTCTCATGGATAAAGCGCCTTAATTTTTCATATTTTTCGTCTAGGCCCTTCATGAAAATCATCTCCTTAGGAGAAGCTCTCTCGCTTTCATCTTAACCAAGTCCATGATCTCCCTTAGGGGCCTACCCGTTTTATTTGCAACTCTTTTAGCGTCATCGTATTCTGGTTTTATTTGAACGATTTCACCTCTACTGTCTTTAGCAACTTTTACGTTGACGAATTCCTTTATTTCGTCTATTAGTATGTCTATTGGAATATGTTCTCGGTTGAGGATGCGCCTTTCGCAAGGGTATACCCGGACACCAAGGGTGCCTGTTTCCTCCATCAAGATTCGTGAGAAGCGTTCGACATCCGTTTTGTCTACTATTATTTTGAGTATCTGACCAGGTCGACCCTTTTTTGTAAACATAGGGATGACGCTTACATCTCTGGCGCCTTCCTGCAATAATCTATCCATTACATGCCCGATGACCTCTCCAGTCACATCATCAAGGTTCGTTTCCATTACATAAATCTCGTCCCTCAAAAGTTGGTAATCGAGGGGCTCACCTAACGTGATCCGTAGGACGTTGGGCATTTCCGCAAAATCCTTTGTTCCAGCACCATAACCTATGGCGGTTGGCTTCATCAACGGGTAGAAACGAATAACCTCATGGGCTAGATTGACGAGAAGGGAGACCCCGGTTGGTGTTGCCAATTCAGAATCAATAGGCCCGCCGATCATTGGGAAACCCTTAAATCGCAGTATCTCAATCGTGGCTGGAGCTGGACTTGAAACTGTGCCGTGTGAAAACTTGAATAATCCCCCTCCTACAGCCACGGGCGTTGAATAAACCTTGGCATTGAAGAGGTTGAGGCCCTCCAGCGCAACTGCTACGCCGACTATCTCTGCTGGGGTATCAACAGACCCTGCTTCATGTAGTTGAACCTCCTTAACGCTTTTCCCATGGACTTTCGCTTCAGCATTTACCAGAGTGTTGATGGAATCTGATGCGAACCGCTGAGCTTCCACTGACAGCTTTAGGTTTTCTATGCAATTCACCGTAGCCTCTATGAGTTCCGTGCCTGTCATCTCAGGCGCCTCTTCAGCTTTAACATCAACCTTTTTGGCGTGGAGTCCCCTTCGGGTGACATCCCTAATGGTTACTTCTAGATTTTTACATCCTTTCACATAGCCTTCAACAGACTTCATGGCTTCCACAACCTTTTTAGCATTGGCACCGAGATCAAGTAAGGCGCCTACAACCATGTCTCCGGAAACCCCTGCCATTTGACAGTCTATAACGATTATCCGCTTATCGCTCGACATTTAAATTTCCCCCTCATCTTTGTAAAATACAAAAGGTATAGATATGTTATGTGGAGGTAAAGGTGGGAATGTTGAGGGAAGTGTTGAAGAGGCTTGTAAAGGGTCAAATTTCTATGCGTGAGGCTGAGAGGCTTCTTAGGATTTTTGCCATTGAAGAAATCGGTAACTTAGCTAGGATAGATGTTGGCCGCGAGTTTAGGAAGGGCGTACCGGAGGTCATCCTTGCGGAAGGAAAAAGGCCTGAGGATATCGCGGAAATAGCGTTGAGAATGCTAAATGAAAAGGGGAGAGCCATAATTAGTCGAGCCACGAAGGAGCAAATGCATGCCATAAAAGAGGTTGTTCCCGGTGAGGCATTTTTACAGGCTAACGATAAAGTTGGGTTAATGGTAATTAAAAGGAAAGATTTCAAGGTTAAGAAAACCGGTGGAAAGGTTGGGATCTTAACGGCTGGGACCTCCGATATTCCTGTGGCTGAGGAAGCGAGGGTTATAGCTGAGGAGATGGGGTGCGAAGTCATAATGGCTTATGATGTAGGCGTGGCTGGAATCCACAGACTCTTCCCTCCTTTGAAAGAGATGATTGAGAAGGATGTGGACGTAATCGTGGTAGTTGCAGGAAGGGAAGGGGCACTGCCTTCCATAGTAGCAGGTATGGTCGACATCCCAATAGTGGCTGTTCCAACCTCAATTGGATATGGTTTTGGGGAGAAAGGTGTCAGCGCCTTAATGGCTATGCTTCAAGCCTGTTCACTCGGCCTTGCCGTCGTTAACATTGATGGTGGAGTTGCAGCTGGGACCATAGCCGCTCTAATCGCTAATCGAGTTGCCAAATTCAAGGGGCATAATGAATAAATATTTTCATCTGATCTAAACGTGGTTTTCGAGCGCGGCTGCCCATCCGATGCCCCATGCTATGCTGAAAACCAAAAATAGTCCAATTAAACCGCTAATTAGCTTAGTTATGTAGGGATTTTCTGTGGCGTGAATAGTGTAGTCAGGCATCAAACCGCTCCATATGGGTTCAGGTCCCTCTATGCCGAGGGATTCCGCGACTTTTTCTAGGCCATCTGGGTATGTCGAGGCGAAAGGGATGAAAATCGCTAAACCCGGTATGATTAGAGCGATGGCTTTAGTAACGCCTTTCATAGGTCAACCTCGTAACATGGTTAACCCGCTTAACACGGCTGGGCTGAAACGTGAGTTGTGAGACTAAGGAGGTAGTTATTGCCGCTTCACCAGAAAACGCAAAGATTGGAGAAACACCGATTTGTATAACACATGCTAGCCCCAAGACTATCGAAGACCACGATGCCATAAACACGCTTGCCGAGAGCCGTTTCTGACTCGAAGAGGAGCCGGAAAGAAGCTTAACTATGTAAAAGGATAACCCGCCCATAACAGCCATATTAAAAATGTTAGCCCCGGAGGTGGAGATTTCACCGTCGGCAAAGAAGATAGCATGGATCAAAAGAACAATTGACATGCTTATAACGGCCGCATGGGTTCAAGGAGTGTGGCTAGAAACGTACCGCATATTAAGATGTCCAGAGGTGCTATATGCTATTGGAAAATTCAGCATTTGGGTGACGCGTGTGTCAACTTGACCTAAGCCTATTATCCCAAGGTTTTTCCCCAAAGTTCGTTTCCCATGAGCCCCCAACGTAACCACTTGCCACGTTTTACAGCCTTGTTTTGTTGTGGGATTTTGCGGGCGAGGCTAAGCATTAATCCCATGCATACTCGGCGACAGATATGGAATTCACTCCGAGTGTATTAAACTACATACACTTTTTTCTCAGTAGCGGCAGAAACATCAATATGATCAACTCCTACACCATAAGCAATTATGCCTCTTAATTTTTCTGCTTCAAAGATCGCCCTTCTTGATATATAACGTAAACCCGAAATGACCACCATAGCATCCTTCATGTCTCTTACCAAATCGTCCTCTGTTTCGCCAGCAGCCCAAACGATTTCACCTACGTCATGTAACATTTTTAGGGCTTCATCGCACATAGGTCGCTAGGTCGCTTGTCTGCAAATAGAATTTTGGGTTTGAAGTTCGTTTGCATTTCGCACACCACCACCCTTAATGTTTCTGAGAACCTCATATTTTTTTCGCTGCAACTGCAACATGAATTATGTAACTATCAAGCGAAAACGCTAAATATGTAGATTATAATTTTTAGCAAATCACAACGTATAAAAGGATTTGATAAAAATGAATAGAAAAGCGGAAACTCATTTTTTATCAGGATATGAAGCATGTGTTGAGGCGGCATTAATTGCTGGATGTAGATTTTTCGCTGGTTATCCCATTTCACCAGCCAATGAGATTTCCGAGCACATGGCGGCACGCCTTCCAAAGGTTGGCGGCATATTCCTACAAATGGAGGATGAGCTGGCCTCCATAGGAGCTGTTGTTGGCGCAAGCTGGTGTGGTGTTAAGGCTATGACTGCCACGTCTGGTCCAGGATTTAGTTTAATGCAGGAAACCATCGGATGGGCTTTTATGACTGAGACGCCATGCGTTATTGTTGATGTTCAGAGGGTTGGTCCAGGCACTGGGCAGGCGACTAAGTGTGCGCAAGGGGATGTTATGCAGGCTCGCTGGGGGACTCATGGCGATTACATGGCTGTTTCGCTTTGTCCCAACTCTGTTCAAGAGATTTTTGAACTCACCATTAGGGCGTTTAACCTTGCTGAAAAATATCGCACACCAGTCACCATCCTAACGGACGAGACTACAGCGCATCTTCGGGAGCATTTGGTTATACCGCCCCTGGAAAACATAGAGATAGTTAACCGAAAAAAGCCAAAGGCTGATGAACGGGCATTCTTTGGCTTGGAGAGCGTTGCGCCGATGCCTTCTATAGGCGAGGGGTTTAATGTGGCGGTCACTGGCTCAACCCATGATGAGTATGGGGTTAGGTTTACCGCCGACCCTGCTGTGCATAGGCGGGTTGTAGAGGCGATTAATAACAAAATAAGGAAAAATGCGGACGATATTGTAGAAGTGGAAAGCTACAACATTGAAGACTGCAAGGTGGGCATAGTGGCTTACGGCATCACTTCACGGGGAATCTATGAGGCTGTTGAGGAGGCAGAAAAAAGAGGGGTTAAAGTTGGCTACGTCCGCCTTAAAACCCTTTGGCCATTCCCAGAAAAATCAGTGCAGAGGCTTGCGGAAAACGCTGAAAGAATAATTGTGCCAGAGATGAATTTGGGGCAAATAGTTAACGAGGTTAAAAGAGTTGCTGGCTGTGCTGAGGTTGTTTCTTTAAACAAGATTGGCGGTGGAGAGCTAATTACTCCTGAGGAGATTTTGAAAAAGATTTTGGGGGAATAAACGGGATGAGTGAAGGATTTTCGCCGAACAACTATTTGAGAACTGGGCTGCGTTTTCCTTTCTGTCCGGGATGTGGCTTATATTCTCTAAGTGACACTTTCTTAAGGGCTGTTTACGAGCTTAGCTACAGCGACTTTAGAAAGTTCTGCTTTGTCAGTGGGATTGGCTGCTCTTCATGGATACCTTCGCCATATTACCTGGCGGATTCCGTTCACACATTGCATGGTAGAAGCATACCAGTGGCTACTAGCATAAAGCTTCTGCGCCCAGGCCTTCACGTTGTTGTTTTCGGCGGAGACGGCGACATTGTCGGGATAGGAATGGGACACTTCATACATGCGGCGAGGAGAAACACGGATATTCTCGTCATAATGGGTAACAACATGATTTATGGAATGACGGGTGGGCAAGTGGCCCCAACAACTCCGCTTAAGACGAAGACGACGACAACTCCTTATGGAAGTTTTGAGCATCCACTAGACGCTGCAAGGTTGGCAGCTGTTGCCGGAGCCAACTACTCGGCTAGGTGGACCACCGCCCACCCAAAAGAGCTTAAAGAGGCTTTTAAGAAGGCTCTTCAAATAGATGGTTTCAGATTCATCGAAGTTGTAAGCCAATGTCCAACAGCTTATGGCAGGAGAGCAGGATTCAGAGACATTGGAGAAATGCTGAAGTGGTTTAGAGAAAATGCTGTTCCAGTGGCGGAAACGGAAAAAATGAGCGATGAAGAGCTGGAAAACAAAATTGTTGTCGGCGAGTTCGTCGAGAGGAAAAGGTTGACGCTTGTAGAAAGCGTTTACGCAGTTTTAAAGGAGGCAGCACGGGAAAATGTCTAGAAGGATTGAGGTTATAATTGGTGGGCATGGCGGTCAAGGTGTTGTTTTAGCTGGGCAAATTTTGGGCAAGGCAGCCGCCTTTGAGGGAAAAAATGTTGTGCAAACACAAAGTTATGGTGCAGAGGCCCGTGGAAGCCTAGCAAAAAGCGAAGTAATAATCTCAGACAGTCGAATAGGCTTTCCAGCGGTTAGAAAGTGTGATGTGCTTGTGGCTATGAACCAAGAAGCCCTTAACAGGTATCTGCCCCTCTTAAAAGATGACGGAACCCTAATAGTTGATAACAGCGTCGAAAAAGTCCCCGAGGTAAAGGCGAAAATGTACAGGGTGCCGGCTGTGGAAACAGCCAAAAAAGCCTTTGGAGAAAGCCTCTTCGCAAACATGGTCATCCTTGGAGCGCTAACAAAGATAACCCAGATAGTCAGCGTTGAGCCTGTGGAGAAAAGCATCAAAGAAAGTGTTTCCGAGAAGACTTTAGAGGCGAACTTAAATGCTTTTAGGAAAGGCTTACAGCTTGTTTAGGAAGGCATAGAAACTTTGCGAGTCCTTAAAACAAGTTTTATATGCTTTTGGCATGTAGGTTAGGCTTAAAAGGGTGAAATGTTATGGTGGATTTCAGCTTCACCGAGGAGCAGGAACTCTTCCGCAAGGCAGTCCGCGAGTGGTGCCGTAAAGAGCTGACACTTGAAAAAGTCAGGGAAATGGACAGCAAAGGCGAAATCCCAAGGGAAATAATCAAAGGCTTGGCTGATTTAGGCCTTCTATTAAT
This sequence comes from uncultured Candidatus Bathyarchaeia archaeon, assembly GCA_964573785.1. Classification (GTDB taxonomy): domain Archaea; phylum Thermoproteota; class Bathyarchaeia; order Bathyarchaeales; family Bathycorpusculaceae; genus JAGTQI01. The sequence continues at coordinate 188,889 of CAZNKF010000002.1, read as the reverse complement.
GACTGTGCCTGAGGAACATGGCGGAGCAGGCGCAGACTGGGTTACCACATGTATTGCGGCTGAAGAGTTGGGCTATGCGGATATAAGCATTGCTGTGCCAGTGCTCTTCTTAGTTGAGGCTTCATGGGGCTTTGTAACCGACAAGTACTGCACAGAAAAAGTCCGCGAGGAAGTTATAAGGAAAGCTATCAAAGGAGAAGCCTTCATAGGCATAGCCTCAACAGAAGCTGGCGGAGGCTCAGACGTCGCAGCAATAAAGTCCACTGGCGTGAAAGACCGAAACCACTGGATTTTGAACGGCGAGAAAACCTACATAAGTGGAACAGAAGAAGCAAAAAAACTGGGCGGAGGACACTTCACACTGGTTAGGACGGCACCGCCATCTCCCGGCGCATCCCATCGGGGCATGACAGCCTTCTATTTGCCCATAAATGCGCCGGGCGTGGATGTTGGCAAACGGTTCGAGGAGATGGGAAGGATGGCGATTTCAACAGGCAGCATAGCGATGGATAATGTTAGGCTTTCGGATGCCTATCGCATAGGCGAGGAGGGGAGGGGCTTCTACCTCACGATGGAGGGTTTTGACAATGCGAGACTGCTTATAGGCGCCACCTGTTTGGGTGCTGCTCAAAGAGCCCTGGAGCTTGGAATGGAATATATTAAGGAGCGGAAAGCCTTCGGGAATCCGATTGGCAAGTATGAGGGCATCCAGTTTGACTTGGCGGACATGTGGGCTGAGCTTGAAGCGTTAAGGTCTCTTGTTTATCGGACGGCATGGATGAACGATGAAAAATACAAGCGGGGACGCTTTTCGCCGCTGGAAGTTACAAAGTATATTTCGGCTGTTAAGCTGAGAGTGCCTCCCTTCGTCTTCAAAGTGTTTGAGCATGTGCTCCTATGGATGGGGGCTTGGGGCTACACAAAAGACTGCCCATTGGAGATGGGACTGCGGGGCATAATGTCCTACTATATTGGGGCTGAAGGCGCCATGAACATTCAAAGAATAATCATAGCCAGAGAACTACTGGGCAGAGACTACATACCATACAAATAACCCTCATTTTCCATATCACACATTGGACTGTTCGATTAATGGGCTACGAAATAAAATGCACTGTTTGTGGGCAGCCATCCGCAAATCTCCTAGACTATAAGTGCCAGAAATGCGGAAACCCGCTAGACTTGAGGCTGAACATAGCCTTCGACACTAAGGGTGTTCGGAAATGGGTTCATGGTGTTTGGCGTTATGCAAAATTCTTCCCCTACGTGGAAACTTCAGACATTGCGACCCTCGGCGAGGGTTGGACACCACTAGTCAAATTTTCTGAGAACGTTTACTTTAAGCTTGAAGGCTTAAACCCAACGGGTTCCTTCAAAGACAGAGGCTCAACGGTGCTCATCTCCGCCATCAACAAAAAGATTAAGGCTTATGGCGCCTTCATTTCCGAAGATTCCTCTGGGAATGCTGGCGCTTCGGTTGCGGCTTATGCCTCCCGAGCTGGGATTAAGGCAAAAATCTATGTTCCGGAGAATGTTTCGGGACCAAAACTGAACCAAATAATGTTTTACGGCGCAGAAGTTGTCAAGGTTCTGGGCGCTCGCAGCTGTGTTGCCGAGGAAGCCCAAAAACCAGAGAAGGGAAAATTCTACGTTGGGCATATACTTCATCCAGTTTTTCGTGATGGTATAAGAAGCTTGGCGTATGAGATTGCTGAACAGTTGAATTGGGAGGCTCCAGAATGGGTTTATCTTCCGGTTTCGGCTGGAACACTTCTTTTGGGCGCTATAAGCGGATTCAAACACTTGGCAGAGAGTGGCATAATCGCTAAAATGCCAAAAATTGTGGCTTGCCAAACAAGGCAGGTCTCGCCGCTTTACCATCGCTATAAAGGCTTGCAGTATAATCCACCAGAGAAAGTAACATCTATTGCCGATGCACTTGCAAGCACAAATCCGCCACTTTTAGAACTTATGACCAAAGAGTTAATGGCGGTTGACGGTGACGCAGTAATGGTTGAAGAGGACGAAATTCTTCAAGCCTTCAAAGAGTTGGCTGGGAAAGGCTTTTTCGTCGAGCCCAGCTCAGCCGTCGCCTACGCAGCCTACCAAAAACATTTGCAAAACGATGCAACAGCACAAAAAGAAAAAACCGTAGTGATTTTGACTGGAACAGGATTGAAGGCGTTCATAAAACCAAACTAAACATTAGCTTTTATTTACGAAGGTCATTTTTGTTAAAGAATAGTAGATAAACTTCTTTTGTTCCAACAATTAAAAGGCCTTTTTGTTATCGATGACTAATGGAAAGGTTATTACCTGGTTTATGGTGGGAGAAATATGAGTTTTTCTGGTGGCAGTATTTTGTTTATTTGGTTGGCTATTAGCATGTGTAGTCCTCCTTTAAGCATGCTTAACGGTGACAAGCTTTTTTCGAGTTCATTGTTTGATGAGAGTCTTTTCATCTGCCTTTCCGCGTTTGCTTCTATTTTCTTAACAACGCTTTTCATGTGATGCTCGTACGCTTTTGCAGCTTCTGAGCCTTCTTCTTCAGCCTTTGTTATGGCTTTTACTGCCAAGCGTCCGCTAAGGGCAGCGTTATCCATTCCTACACCCCGATATAAATCAACTAAGCCCGCAGCATCCCCAACCAGCAATATCCTTCCCGCCCCTAAGTATACTGTGCTTTTTAATGTTGAAGAGAACCCTTCTTTTTGACGATTTGGCCGCGAAGCCCATATTTTTCCTTAATATAGTTGAAGAATCGGTCAGCGTATTCTAGCGGGTTTTCGTTGGCGCCAGTGCCAATAACCCACTTGTCATCCTTTAAATAAACCCATGCAAACATTAGAGAGCAAAACTCTCGTTTATAGAACATGTAAAGCGTGTTTGAGTCTAGGTTTGCGTCTCCAACGAAATAATAGTTTACCGTTGCCCCTGAAGCCTTTTTATCAAAATCTTGTGGTCGCATTTTCTTCTAACCTTTGAAAGCATTCCGTCAGCGCCAATAAGATAGCGAGCCTTAACGTCCCTATGCTCCCCTTCCGCCGATAATTTAACAATTATTTTGCCTTTGCTTTTATCCTCAACAAAATCAATTAGGGAAGTATTATCGTGAAACTCTGCGCCAGCATCTGCTGCTAACGAGTTAAGCCAACTGTCAAAAGTGGATCTCCAAAAATTCAGCATTTTCATTCCGCCTTTCAAAACCTTATCCTTCGGAGTGATAATCTCCACTTTAAATAGCTCGTTTCTGCAAAGCTTCTCTCTAGGTATTTTCTCACCAATAAGCTTCTCAAAATATTGAAACTGAATTCCAGAACAAGGCTTGTTCCGTGGAGTCTTAAACTTCTCAATCAACAAAGTCCTAAAACCACTTTTAGCAGCAAACCTTGCAGCAACAGAACCAGCCACACCCCCACCCACAACAACCACATCATACTCTTCCATGCCACTCATCCCCAAGTCAACCCCTATCTCACTCTCCTGCACCTACAAAAAATATGGTTTTCCCCTTAGGAGACATTAACAGAAAAAACTTCAACATGGCAACAGAAAATTTGGTGATGGTTGGTGTTTGGAATCATGGTTTATTGGGTGTTGGTTGAGGAAAAATTTATATTGTAATGCTGTTTCTCATTGTGACGCATTAGGGGGTTGTTTGATTTGTCATCACCCGCATCAGCCGGAGTCCCGGTTCTAATATTAAAGGAAGGCTCAAGCCGTTCTAGGGGTAGGGAAGCCCAGCACACAAACATTATGGCTGCCCGCATAATAGCCGAAACTGTGAAAAGCTCCCTTGGGCCTAAGGGCATGGACAAGATGCTTGTGGACAGTTTTGGCGACGTGACAATAACCAGTGATGGCCGCACAATTTTGGATGAGATGGATGTTCAGCATCCAGCCGCCAAAATGATGGTTGAAGTTGCCAAAACACAGGATAATGAGGCTGGAGACGGCACAACAACAGCCGTGATTTTGGCTGGAGAATTGCTCGCTAAGGCTGAGGAGCTTATTGGAAAGAACATTCACCCAACAATAATAATTGATGGTTATAAGAAAGCCTTGGAAAAAGCCCTTGAAACGTTGGAGAAGATAGCCATACCAGTTGACTTGAAATTTCAGGAGTATCTGCGGAAGGCTGCCATGACTTCTATGGCGAGCAAGCTTGTAGCCGAGCATAGAGAATACCTTGCTGACTTGGCTGTTAAGGCAATTTTGCAAGTGGCGGAGAAGGAGGATGGCAAATACAAGGTGGACGTGGACGATGTTAAAGTTGAGAAGAAGCCAGGCGAATCTGTTAGGGATACAATGCTGATAAATGGCATAGTCTTAGACAAGGAAGTTGTCCATTCTGGAATGCCTAAACGTGTGGAAAACGCAAAAATCGCCCTACTGGACTGTCCGCTGGAGATTGAGAAGACGGAGTTTGACGCTAAAATTAACATTGAGAGCCCAGAACAGATGGACGCCTTCCTAAAACAGGAGGAAGCCATGCTAAAGGACATGGTGGAAAAGCTCGCTGCTGTAGGCGCGAGCGTTGTGCTCTGTCAAAAGGGCATAGATGACATGGCGCAGCACTTCCTAGCCAGAAAGGGAATCCTCGCCGTGCGCCGCATCAAGAAGTCGGACATGGAGAAGCTTGCAAAAGCCACAGGAGGAAAAATAATAACCAATTTGGATGATATGAGCCCAGCAGACCTTGGCTATGCAAGCCTCGTTGAAGAGCGTAAAATTGGCGACGACAAAATGACCTTTGTTGAAGGCTGTAAACATCCCCGCGCGGTCACAATCCTCATAAGGGGGGCAACAGAACGCATAGTGGAGGAGGCTGAACGCTCTGTGCATGACGCCTTATGCGTTGTCCGTGACATAGTTGAAGAACCAAAAGTTTTGGCTGGAGGAGGAGCACCAGAACTTGAAATCGCCCGCGCCTTAAAGAAGTACGCCGAAACCCTTCCAGGCAGAGAACAACTAGCCGTTAAAAGCTTTTCAGAAGCATTGGAGGCTATACCGGCAACGCTAACTGAGAACGCTGGCTTAGACCCAATAGACATACTCTCAGAACTAAGAGCAAAACACGAGAAGGACGAAACATGGGCTGGAATTGAAGTTCACTCAGGAAAAGTTCAGGACATGCGGGAAGCTGGTGTCTTTGAACCAATATCCGTCAAGAAGCAGGCGGTAAAGTCTGCAACCGAAGCTGCATCAATGATTCTGAAGATAGATGACGTTATAGCCGCTGGAAAGGCGAAAACTCCCCCGATGCCGCCTAAAGGTCCATCCGAAGGCGAATATTAGGCGCTGGGGAGTTATAACACGTCCGGAAAAGAGAAGAAAATCTTGATTGGTCCTCCGAGGCTTACCCGTTTCGAGAAAGCTAGGGTAGTTGGGGCAAGAGCCCTCCAAATATCCATGGGCGCCCCGATCCTTGTTGATGTTTCTGAAGGCTATTCAAGTCCAATAGACATAGCCCTGAAAGAGTTGGATGTGGGCATACTGCCCATAACTATTAGGCGGACACTGCCAGACGGCACTTATCAAGATATACCGCTCAAGTGGCTTCTGGAAGAAGAAAAGAAGAAGTAACCATCCCCGCCTTTCCTAACCCTTTTCCATTTTTGCAAGTTCTTTTGCTGTTTCAAGGGTATTTCTTATCCTTTTCCAGTGGGCTCCTTGCCAGTAGATTTGCCCGCATTTTGGACACTGCCAGAACTCGTGGTAGTAGGCAAATGTTGTTTCTTCAACTTTGTCTTTTATGTTTTCTTTTGATGTTGGCTTTACTTGCGCATTACATTTTGGGCATCTTGAGGTTGCCATGTTTATTTCTAGGCTTATGCCAAATTTCTTGGCGAGCTGCGCGAGTTTTTCGGCTTCTGTTTTGCCGTCTACGTAGAAGGCTTGAACTCCTTTTGCTGCGGCTTGCTGGTAAAGCTCCAAATCCCTTGTTAGGAGGATGCGTTTTTCCTTTTTCGCTATGGCTATTAACTGTGCATCGTCAAGCTTATTCGAGTATTTCACATTGTGCCCCAGCATCCTAAGCCAACGTGCGAGTTTTCCAAGCATGCCGTCAACGATGAATTTCAAGGCTGGCTTATTCCTCCATTGATGCTTTAATTATTTTGCAGCATCTAGGTTTAGCCACTATTTCGCCTTCATCCATAACTAGTTTTCCGCCTACAAAAGTTTTGACAACCTTGCCTTTGACGGGTTTGCCATCGAAGGGTGAAAACTTCGCTTTAGAATGGAAAAGTGAAGCGTTAAGCCTAAACTCCCTTTTCAAATCAACAACAACCAAGTCGGCTCTAAAGCCCTCTTTTAGGCTTCCTAAACCTTTTAGTCCGAAGATTTTTGCGGGATTTTCGCCCATAAGCCTAACAATTTCGGCTATGCTAAGCCTTCCAGCGTTCACCTCTGCTAGCAACAGCGGGAGTGTTGTTTCAAGTCCGGGGATGCCAACCTTAACGTTCCAGACGCTGTCCGCATTTTTCTCCGCTAAAGTGTGGGGTGCATGGTCTGAGCCGACGACGTCAATCCACCCGTTTTTTAGGCTTTCCCACAAGGCTCTGATTTGGCTTTTGCCCCTCAGCGGAGGCATTGTTAAGGCTGATGTTCCCACACACCTCAAATCCTCAGCGGACAAGAACAAGTGGTGCGGCGTAACCTCGCATGTTACTGGTAGTCCAGCCCTTTTCGCCTCAACCACCAAACTTAAGCCTTGCCATGTGCTTATGTGACAGAAGTGCACCCGCGCCCTTGTTTTTTTGGCTATCTCTAATATGCGTTTTACGGCTTCGGCTTCAGCCCTTTCAGAATGCGCCTCAAAAAAAGCCTCAATATCATGTTTGCCTTTCTGCTTGAGTCTTTCTTCAGCGCTTTTAATTATGCCCTTATCTTCGGCGTGAACAGCTATCGGAGTTCTCGAAGCCACTTTCTGGAAGGCTTCCGCCAGCGCATCGTCATTGTCTATATCCAGTCCACCCACTTGTTCGCTTAGGAAAAGCTTGAAAGCCACTGCGCCAGCGTCAATTATTTCGTCTATTTCGTGTAGAGTTTTTGGGAATTCAGAGTAAAAGCCAACATTAACCAGAATCTTCTCTCTGGCTTTTTCCATTCTGTTTTTAAGGGTTTCAGCATTCATGGTCACTGGGCTGTTGTTGGGCATGTCCAAAACAGTTGTGAAACCGCCAGCCGCTGCGGCTGCCGTGCCACTGTAAAAATCTTCCTTGTAGGCTTTGCCCTCATCCCTCAAGTGCACGTGAACATCGATTAAGCCGGGTAAAACCAGAAGCCCATTTAGGCTGATTTGGGTGTCAGCCTTAGGCATTTGTGCCTCTTTTCCAATTTTTGCTATTTTACCATTTTGGATGGCTAGGCAGCACTCTGTAACAGCGCCGTTTACGTAGGCTTTTAGGTCTTTTAGGACGAGTTCAGCTTTCAACTTTCCACTCTTGCTGGAAAATAAGGTGAGGAAAAGCTAAATAAATTTAGCCGAAAGCTTTTCAACAAAACTTTTGTCGGTTACCATTGCAACGGCGCCTTTAACCTTCTCGAAAAGTGCTTGGCTCAAAACGCCCTTTTCTAGGGCTTTTTCAAGCTTCTCCATATCCACAATTTTTGCTTCGCCGTTCGGGCGGATGCAAACATCAACTTCCAAGTCTATGTAGCGCACCGCATCCGGGTAGATTTCTACTGGCGTGTTTATGTTTATGTATGTACCTTTCCACCGCCCATCCCTTGAGAAATAGTTTGTCGTTATGTGCCATTCGCCAAGCTTTGTTTCGCTTACCGCCTTGTCGCCAGCCTCTTTTGCTACGCCCAGCCCGTTGTAAAAGCCGTCAGCCCTAATGGTCCTGCCGTATCTTAGCTCTTGGCTGCTTATGGCTTCTATTGTCGCATGCCCAAGGTGGAAGACTGCGCCACTGAGCTTAACGTGCTCCACATCAACCGCAGAGCCTTCCTCTGGAAACTCGAGCCGAACTTGCTCCCTAAAAAGGTCTTCAACTTCGCTTTTGTTTTGCCCCTTTTCCAGAAGTTTTTCAGCCATCTCTAGGGCTGCTGAAACCTTGCCGCCGCAGCTCTTGTAGAAGTGGTGTCCCTCAATGGTTGGCGAGACAGAAGCCCTCATCGTATCCAACTTTGTTTTAGAGATGCTTGGAAACTCAACATCTATGAAATTTAATCCTTCAACAAGGAGGGCTGGTGCATCAGCAACAGACACAGCCCAGTTTAGGACTTTAACCTTATCACAGAGCATTGCCACCTCATTTTCCAAAACCTTTTTTGGCGAGTAGGCTGCTGGCTCCCGCCAAATTATCCCCCAACCTTCAGGCGCCAAAAGTTTTCCAAGAGCGTAAAGCTCAGCTCTCTTATTTATGTCCCTTATTTTTAGGCTTACGCCACCACTGCTTTTTTGCATCAATATGGCGTATTTTCCAACAATCTTAAGTTGTGTGGTCAAAACTGGGGTTTTTCTTCCAATGCACCTTCTCGAAACTTGGACTATTAGCGTGTTTCCGTTTTGTTTTTGGCTTTTGCTTTGGGCTTCTTGTTTTTGAAGTACGCCGACGATGTCTTCGCCTATTAGAACCTGGAAGGCATTGTTGCTCTCGCTTATGATTTTGCCCTTGTATATGCCATCTACGTTTACGCTCCATTTTCTTGTTATGGCATCCTCAAGCATAGAGTGCAGACTCTTTTGGAACACCTTTATGGCTTCTGGCGTGCCTAGCGCCACCACTCCTTGTAGGTCATATCTATCCTTTATTTTTAGGTCTGGGGGTTCGTTGCTGTCTTGGATGCCGAAACGCGCCTTTATGGTTTGAGATGGCTGGACTATTTGGAAACCGTTTTCCAAGAGCAGCTTTGTCAAGGCTGTTGTGTATATGCCTCTAACCTTGGCTTTCAAGGCTAGCAACCTTCTCAACCTTGTAAAGCCCGTTAACACGGTTAACCTTGAATTTTACGCCAATGAGAGTTTCAGCCAGCCAAATGTTTGTTTCCAAATGGTCTGATACAGCTCTTGTTAAGTAGGCGGACCTGCCCCTCGCCAAAGCCACATATGGAATGAGCATGTCAGCCAAGTGCACGTCAACGGTAGCTTTAGAAGAGATTTCAGCGTGAAGCTTTTCGGCAGCCTCAACCCCAACAGCCTCGCTTGTTTTTCCAAGCTCTCCAATAGAGTCTGCGCCAACCACTGCACCCCTATCAGTTTCAGCCCAAAGTACTAGGGAGCTCCCCTTCTGGAGCGGATTAGACTGGTCGTTTACAATTTGGATTTCAGCCTTCAACCCATACCTATGGAGGTGGTTGTTTGCGGCTTTTGCTTGACGTTCAGCCACCCGTCTATCCGCCAAAAAAGTGCAGACAGACATGCCTCTAACAGTTTTTATGCTGCCGAACTCTTCTAGGCATATGGGTTTAAGCTCCCTGCAGGACTCAACTGTTAGGGTTATCTCTCCCATTCCTTTTGGGTAATAGCCATACTTTTGGACTGCTATTTCCGCGTTTATGCCCATCCGCCTCAAAACTGGCAAGAAAACAAGACGCATATAATTTATCGTTGGCGAGTGGGAGACATCTGTTCCGCCCCTTGAGATATGGAGGCGGACGCTTTTTTCTGCGAAGATGCAGATAGGCAGAACAGTCATGATAAGCATTGGTATGCTTCCAGCAGTGCCAATTTCAGCCTCAAAAACCCCGCCCCTAACAGTTTTTGGCGTGAACCAAAGCTCCTGAGAATTTAAAACGGCACCTTTAACTTCAGCGTCGCAAAGCTTCGCGGCTGTTAAAACCGCCTCCAAATGTTGTGGTCTCAAGCCGGGTTGCGGTCTGTTTTGGCGTATGTTGTATATGTGGAGCGGTTTTCCGAGAATGGAGGCTAGGGCTACTGAAAGCCTTAGGATTGTTCCGCTTCCGCTTTTCTGGCTTCCATCAATCTCAATCAATAGTGGGCTACCCCTCTTCGCTTTGAAACGATGTGGCGGCTTTCACAGACAATAATTAAATACGGCTATAAGTATTAAGCATTTGAAAGAGCGTGAACCAGCACATGAGCACGGAGAAAGAGCGCATCGAAAAACTCGCGGAAAAAGTGGACGAACTCCTCGTGGTCTTAAACAACATAGCAGAAGACCTAAGAATAGTTTCAACGTCGTTAAAATCCATAGCCGTTTCTCAGCTTGCTCCACAGCCAACAACACCCCCACCATTGTCAGAGGCTCCCCAAGCAGAAAAACCCCTAAGCATAGACGACGTTAAAATGATGTTCCCAGAAGATTTGGAAGGACTCCTAAACTTCGAGGATAAAGGCGAATACATCAAGATAACACCCCGCCAGTACCTAGGCGCCGAAAACTTTGCAAAAATTGCCCAAATAGCAAGAGGAGCCGGAGGAGACTACATAAGCGCTGGAAAAGACAGCCACTTCCGCATACCAAAGAGGAGAATGGGCTAAAACCTTATTTCGAAGTCGCGGAACTCGCCAGTATAATCCTCCCACCGCACTTCCACCTTTGTAACTTTTGCGCCTGGCGGCCCCCGCCTACAGAAGTCTATGAGGGCTTTTACGGCTTCCTCTTCGCCCTCAAAAACGGCTTCAACCTTTCCGTCTGGAAGGTTGCGAACCCAACCCTTAACGCTCCGCAGTCTAGCCTCATGCCTGGTTTCAGACCTAAAAAACACCCCTTGAACACGCCCGCTGACAAAAACGTGCGCCCTAACCTTCATGGCGCCAACCTTCTAAACAAAGCCTATCTATTTTAAATTTGGAAATTATTTGAAAGGTTTTCTTGCCTGAACAATGACGTGGGAATATTCTTCGCCATGAATTGGTAGCAAATCCATGGGATTGTAGGGCCAAACACCAGAATAGACCTCTTCAGCCCAGTCTAATATGAAGCCAGCTTTTTCCAATACTTGTTTGAGTCTATTTTCGCTTGCTATTTGCGCCACCTTGTATTGTTCAGCAACTTCCATGCTCTTGGAACCCTCCCTATACCAGATGGACGTGAAAACCACTTTTCCGTTTGGTTTTAAGACTCGAAAACTTTCCTTAAGAGCTAAAACAGTTTCTGGGATGTTGTCAAATCCGAAGAAAGATGATATTGTTGAAAAAGTTTGGTTTTGAAAGGACAGATGTTTTGCATCGGTAACTACAAGTGAAAGTCGATCATAAATTCCAAGATTTTTAGCTTTTCCCATGGCTCCACGCAGTGGTTTTTCATCCACGTCTGTGCCAATAATCAGAATGTCTTTGGGGCCTTTTTCTGCAAGTTGCAAGATAAATCTGCCCATCCCGCTTGCGATGTCCAAAACCATGTTATCAGACTCTTTGCATGAGGCGGTAACGTAGTAGACGAGTTTCTCTTTGAGCTTTTCTAGTGCTGCTTTTTGGTCTTCATGCAAATATGAGAGGTATTGCCTTTGTATTTCATCATATTTACGTTCATCAGCCACGTCCACTTTCCATGTAAATTCATCCGCAGATAGCTTTGCATCTTTAATTAGTCCAATTTCCTCTTTGACTTGATACATGTGCCCTTCACTGCATTTTAAAAATCCATTAACAAGGCGTTTTTCCACGGTTTTTCCATTAAAGACTAGCGGAGTTTTACATATTGGGCATGCAAGAATTTTTAGCAGTTCCTCACGCATGCAGGATCCTCCTTAGATGAAAATTTCTAGATTGCTTCAATAAATTCTTCCTCTTTCACTTTAACTTAACTCTCTCCAGAGGATGGTTTTGTCGTTTCGTCATTCACCTTAAAAAGACTGGGGTTCAAGACCCGTTTTATGGAGGTTTAGCCAGTTGCTGGAGGCTAATCGTGGAAAATTGTTGGTTTACGTTTCAAGTTTGGAAGCCCGTAAAGAACGGTTGAGGGCAGTAAGTATTGCGGTTAAGAAGACTGCCACTATGCTGAATTTAGGCTTCAAGGTTGTTTCATTAAAAGGTGTGAAGACACCCATCTATGTCTATTACGAGGATGGTGAAAATGAACCTATTCCGCTTTACTGCGACAAGGAAATGGGAAACAGTGCAGAACAGGTTTGCACAGCTTTGCGGAGTATTATGTTTGTTTTGTCCTTCCATCCAAAATATTCGGCTTTAAGAAAGATCAGGAGGGAGATTATCCGCTTTTCCTAAACTTTATGGACTGATTTTCAAGGGTTATCTCATAAATCTGGTTAACATCGAAGTCTATTCCTAGGCTTTCATATTCCTGCTCTGTTAGGAAAAGAATTATCTTCGGAATTGTGAACTGCACGCGTCCGGGAAAAATTGGCAGTTGCTGTTGGAGGGCTTGGAGAACATCCTGCACAACCTTCGCCTCCTCGGTTTGGGGTCTAATTGCAAACTGTGGAATTGGACGCTCTTCAACAAGTTCTATGCGTTTCCCAAGGTTTCCATCAATGTCGCGAATCGACTCAATCTTGTTCACTCTAACGCGAAACATATCCATCCATAAAAGAAAGTGTATACGGGCTATTTAAGGGATTTAGGGCTTCTACTCCATCTCTATGGTGGCTGGAGGCTTAGGTGTGACATCGTAGTAAACTGCTGAAACGTTGAAGCATTTCTCAATAATCGCGTTTGCTGTCTTCTTCAAAGTCTTCCACGGTATTTCCGAGACTTGTGCGGTTAGGAAGTCTTTTGTTTGCACAGCCCTTATGCTTATGACGTAGGGTTTTTTCTCCAGCGGTTCCTTGACATTGTAGAGCACTCTTGTTATTGTTGGGTTTTCGCTGGTTATCTTCGCCTGCAAAGAGACAAGCTTTGATATATCCGCATGGAAGGCTTTGCCTTCTGCGGTTTCAGCTTTTATGCCGACTATTTTTCCGTAGTGCCTTTCGCCGCCTTTCACGCCAGTGGCTTTGTCCCTGAAAACTTTCACGTGAACGCTTCTTGATGGCACGTTTAGGAGGCGTGCCACTGTTTCCTGCACATGCGATATTGAGGGTTCGGCTGGTGCCTCCTCGTTGTCTATTATTGCGGCGAAGTATTGGCTTGGCTTATGCTCGGCAAGAGCACTTTCAACTATTGTTGTTGCCTTTTTCAGTGTTTCCAGCTTTTCTGGGAGGATTTCGCCTACAACCCGCACTGCCAAGCCTGGTCCAGGGAAGGGTTGCCTTTCAGAAACTTCTGATGGCAGACCTAGATATCTGGCAACCATTCGCACCTGTTCCTTGTAAAGCATCAGTAGCGGCTCGACAACTTTGAATCCGAATTTTTCCATGGGGTTTATGCCTATCTGCTCTAAAACGTTGTGCTGTGTTTTTACCCCGCCAACAGTTTCCACAACATCTGCGCGGATTGTTCCTTGCACGAGAACATGGCAATTTTCCTTCTTCGCCGTTTCGCTTAACACTGTGTAGAAGATTTCACGGAACCTCTTGCGTTTTTCCTCGGCGTCGCGTAAGCCTTTCATAGCGTTTAGGAAGCGTTCCCGAACGTCAACGATTTTAACTGGCACTTTGAACGGTTCTCGAGATAGGATTTCGGCAACCTTTTCAGGTTCGCCTTCCCGCATGAAGGCGTCGTCTAAAATCACGCAGACAAGGTTTTCGCCTATAGCCTTACGGGTTAGAACAGCGCATGTTGTGCTGTCCACACCGCCAGAAACAGCCACCAAAGCCCTTTCGCCGCCTACAGCCTTCCTTATTTCTGCAATCTGTGTTTCAACGAATTTTTCTGGGTTGAAACTTTCCATGGGTTTTTTCTCCTCGCTTTTTAGGTGATTAACTGATTTACTGTTTCTCGATTTATGTATTTACCGCCCCTAGGCACTTTTAAAATGCCGGAAAGCTTCTTCAACACTTCAAAGGAGACGGGGTTTTCGAGTTCGCAGAAGTTTGTGAACCTTATGAATGTGGCTTTCTCCCTTCCCTTAAGAAAGGCTAAATATTCCTTGTAAGAGTTTAGGCATGTTTCGTCCCCATATTTTTCCCAAAGCTCCTTGGAGTCTCCGGCAACCCGTTCCATAAAGTCTGCAACCCCCCTAATTTGCATTGATGGACGCTTAACATAAAACAACAGCTTTTCAGCAATTTTGGGTCCAACAAGGTTTCTCCGAACAAACGCGTGGGTTTTCTTGCCACCCCTACACCTTTCACAAAGCCTATTCCACCACTTCTCATCCGCCAGCAAAATAAATCCATACTGCTCATCCGACAAGCCAGCGAACCACCTGCACTACCACGGTTATTTAGGTTTCAGAAATAATATTTTTGGTAAGATGCGCCTTGTCGCCTAAGCAAAATTTAACTCTTTAAACATCAAAAACCTGCTGGAAAATTAGCCATATTTGAAATGGATTTTTAAAAACAGCAGCCCTTCAAAGCCTGAAAAGCCAGTAAAAGTCTTCCCTTGGCTGTTAAAGTTTTTCTACATTGTCTACACCATTTGTCTTAACAGTAGGGAGGATTTCCCTTTGAAGCCAGATGAGGCGAAAGCCTTAGTCAACACATTAAACGAGTTGAATGAAAGCTATGCTGATTTCCTTCAGTCCTTAAGCGGCACTGTTAGGGAAGTGAAAGCCTCTAAAAGGCTCTGGAACAACGGTGACAAACCATGGCTTATCAGGCTGGGCTTAGCCCTAATAGTTTTTCCAGAGCCAGTTTTAAGCGATGTTCTGGGAAGCCTCCTAATAGCGGCTGGAACAGTCCAGGAGGGAATTCGCCGCCGAGCCCTCCATGTTGAGGATATACCTAAAACATTTCAAAGCGTTATGAAGGAGCTTCGGGCTTCAGAGGAGCGCATAATTGGAAAACTTGTTTAAATCTTATATTTGCAGCATATTATAAGCATAACATGTTTGGGGTGAGAAGGCATGAAACTCGTAACAGTGCTGTTACCCGAAGCCTATTTGGAAGGGTTAGATGAGCTTGTAAGGGCGAACATGTACCCGAGCAGAAGTGCAGCCATAAGGTCTGCTGTTAGGGACTTGCTTAAGAAGGAGCTTTGGGAAAGGAAGGAAAGATAAACCCCCTCTAAATCCCCTTTCATTTAACACTTCTTGCAATGTCCCTAATCCTTTTGGTGGCTTCAGCTGGATTTTCAGCCATGGTTATAGCCCGCCCCACAATGAGGTAGGAGGCACCAGCCTTTAGGGCTGCTTCTATTTCGCCGCCTTGAACGCCAACGCCTGGCGAGTAAATAGGGATTTTTCCACCCAAAACCATGTGCACTTCCCTTATCTTTTCTGGGTATGTGGCGCCCACCACGACGCCGTCGGCACCCCACTTTAGGGCTTTTTTGGCGAAGACAATGTATTGTGGTGTTTTCCTTCCGCTTTCGGCGTCCACAACCATCTGCCCATAGCCTTCACTCGCGCCTTTATGACTCATGTAAACAAGCATTATAACGCCTCTACGCCAGCTTTTTGCAACTTCAAAGACTGGTTTTAGACCTTCCTCCCAACCAACAAAGGGATTGGCGATTAAAGCGTCAAAGCCAGCCTCATAATAGTATTCGGCTATCACTTGGTTTGTTGAACCTATGTCATTTACCTTGCAATCCATTATTGTTGGCAACCCTTTTCCATCTGCCCTTTCCAAGAGTTTTTTGACGCCGTTGAAAACCCCAAGCGGCAAAATTAGGTGGTGGTTAAATTTGACAGCACAAACGTAAGGACTAACAGCGTCAATGACTTTTTTCGCCCTTTTAAGAAGGGTTTTGCGGTTTTCAAGCTTCTCGTAGGGGAAGTCTAAAGCCAAAACAATTTTTGACTCCCTTTCTCTGGAAGCTTCAGTCATCTTCTCTCTGAAGGACAAGCTGGGGCACCCAGAACCTATTTTTGAGTCAGGCTAAAAACTTTTATTGTTTCAATTTCTCCGCCGCAGCACAATCTAATGTATTCTAGGGCTGTTTTCACTGCCTCTTCCAGTTGTTGGCTTGTTATTCCCGGCGCTCCATAAGCCACTAAGAGTATGTTTTTCGTGTTTAGCATAATTTTTGTTTGATCAGCGTCTCTGTGGGGGTATACACACAAAACCTTTCGGCTGTCAGCTAAAACAAGCATGTTGCTTGTCAGTGCCATCGGCTTTTCCATTCCAATACCGGTGAACTGTTCGCCGTTTTCTGCAAAACGCACATTGAAGGGTGGATGAAGCGTGTCCATGTCGAAGCCGCTTATTGGGATTATGGTCTTCATAGAAGCCAAATTGTAGGCGTCCACAGCCGTCGAAATGGTTGGGAGCTCTTCGCCGTGTAAAACCCTCCTCAGCAAGGCTTCACCGGAAGGCCTTATCTTTGTTGGGTCTATGCCCAGCCGCCAATAAAAGTCCCGGTAAGCTCTCACAACAGGGTTATCCTTAAGCCCCTCAACACTGTGATGGGCTCTGACCTCGTTGTATAAAGCCCTCTTCAGCTCTCTTATTTTAGTGTTCTCCTTTTCCACAACAACGCCGTTAATCGTTCCTATGCTTATGGCTAATTGCGGAAACTTTGAGGCTGCTTCGGCGCACCAGTAAACTGTTATAGGCTGCATTTTAAACCCGGCTAATACCTTTTATTGAAAGGTTAAATATTTTAGTGGTTTAAGGCACTCTTCCCTTTAAGGCTGTCTGGAATGATTGGCAAGTTGGCGGCTTTGGGGGCTGCTTTATGCTGGACCTTTTCAGCCGTGCTTTATAAGAAGGCTCTATCTGAGACGAAGACTATTTCAGCTAATGTTGTTCGCTGCGCTGGAACAAGCCTAATTCTTGTTTTGTCTTTCGCCCTAATTGGGAAAATCCATGTTTTTGCAAGTTTGCCAGCCCAAGTGGTTTTGCTAGCCTCTGTTAGTGGCTTAATTGGGTTAGGGTTGGGCGACACCCTTTATATGAACAGCCTCGAAATTCTCGGTGTGGCAAGGGCTGTTCCAATAACATGCACTTACCCCCTCTTCAGCCTTATTTGGGCTTACCTCCTTGCAAGCGAAACCATTACGCTACCAGTTGTCCTCGGAGCACTGGCAATTGTTTTTGGGATTTGGCTTTTAACCAGCGGAGAAAAACAGCAAAACCAAAACAAAGGCTCTGGCGAGGACTGGAAAAGACTGCGGGTTAGAGGCTTTATATTTGCCTTGGCAACGGCTATCGCTTGGTCTGTGAGCATTTCGATGATTAATTTGGCTGTTAAGGCATCCGCCAGCTTGGAACAAGCCTACGCCATAAACACTCTTCGACTCGTGGCGGTGGCTGTTTCTCTGCTGGCTTTGACTCCTTTCGGCAATGTGAGACACTTCATTCAAAAAATGAAAAGAAAAACTGTGGTTATGCTTTTGGCTGGAGGCTTAATAGCCATTGGGCTTGGGTGGTTCTTTCTAACAACAAGCTTCATTTACATTCCAGAGGCACAAGCCGTTCCCATATCTTCGTTAACACCCTTTTTTCAGCCTTATTTGGCGTGGTTTTCCTACGTGAAAGGGTTACGGCTAAGGTTGCGATAGGCTCAGCATTGGTTGTGGCTGGAATCTTTTTGGTTTTTATGGAATAGCCTCTGTTTTCCACAGGTGCTTGTTGAAAAGGTTTATATGGTTGAACCTTGAATGCTCGGTGTGGGTCGTGGAGACCCAACTTAGTGAGATTGGAAAAATTTCTGAAAAGCAAAGTGTAAACTCCCTATCCCTTCTAAAAACGACAGAAAACCGCTACAAACTGCTTTCAAAGCCAGAACTTTCGGCTGTTGTCAAAATAGAGGCAAGTCTGCTGAAGGGGGCTAGGCGATACTTTGAGGAGCATGGTTTTGTGGAAGTTGTTGTCCCGCATCTGACAAGGGCTACTGGCGCATGCGAAAACATCGCAACAATGTTTGAGGTGGACTATTTTGGCAAGAGGCGATACCTAAGCCAAACAGCCCAACTCTACCTAGAGGTTTTAACGCCTTTCCTAGGCAGAGTTTGGTACATTGGACCAAGCTTTAGGGCTGAGCCATCCGTTGATGAGCGCCACTTAACGGAGTTCACCTTAATAGAGTTGGAGTTCGCCGGAGACTTTGGGCAGCTTCTTGAACACATTGAGGGCGTAATATGCTCAATGGTGGGCTGTGTGCTTGCTGAACGTGAAAAAGAGCTGGAGCTTCTAGGCGTAGACGCGGACCGTTTAAAGCGGGTTAGAAAGCCCTTCGAGAAAATAACCTACACCGAGGCTGTTGGATTGCTGGCTGATTACGGCGTAAAATGGGGCGACGACTTCAAAAGTATCCATGAGAAGGCTCTTGTCCAAATGGTGGGCAACAAGCCACTTTTTGTGACCCACTTCCCAAAAGCCATAAAATTCTTCAACATGAGGGAAAACGACGAAAACCCAGCCGTCGTCAATAGTGCCGATTTGCTTTTGCCCATGAGCGGCGAAGCCGTCGGCGCAGCGGAGCGGGAGTATCGCTACGAGAAGCTCTACGAGAGGCTTGTGAACTCAATAATGTTTAAGCAGCTTGTCGAAAAGGGTGAAAGCATCGAGGACTTCGACTGGTACTTGGAATTCTACAAGGAGCACCGTGTTCTGCATTCCGGCTGCGGCATAGGGCTAAACAGAGTTACACAGTTTGTCTTGGGAGCAGACGACATAAGGGCGACTACAGCTTTTCCATTAAATAGAGCTTCAATACTCTAATCATCTCACATCCTCCTTTTTCTTTCCGTCGTCATGCCTCGAAGCGGTACAGTTTTATACCAGCATATTTCTAGAGGTGAAACTTGGCGGACTGGGAAGGGTAACACTTACATGTCTGTGTCTCCGAGTGTTCGCGAGGTTCTTGCAAGGCGAATCGCCGGCGAGATAATCCTCTCAAACAAGCCAGGAGCCACTATGCGAAAGTGGCGCGAGTTGTTTGGGGTTTCCCAGACAACGCTTTCTGATAAAATGATGCTTTCGCCATCGGTTATAAGCGACTATGAGAGCGGAAGGCGAAAAAGTCCCGGAACAAAGTTTGTTAGGCGTTTTGTCTGGGCACTTTTAAAGATTGATGAGGAGCGGGGAAGCCGATTTATCCGCGAATTTGCCAAACTAACCAGTTCGCCTAGCATGGCTGTTGTGGACTTACGCGAGTTTCCCATTCCCGTTCGTGTGGAGTATTTGTGTAAAGCCATAAAGGGCGAAATTGTGGCTTGTTCAAGCCCAAACGTTCGGGATGTTTTGGGCTACACAGTTGTGGACAGCAAAAAGACCATTGAGACGCTTTCCGGTTTTGAGTATTCCCAGCTCTTCGGCGCCACAACAGAACGCGCACTAATCTTCACAAACATTGGAAATGAGAACTCGCCTATGATGCTTGTTCGCATGAGCAGCCTAAAACCAAAGGTTGTCGTTTTTCACGGTGCCAAGCCAGACGAACACTCCATTAGATTGGCGGAATACGACCGAATACCACTAATCTATTCGGCACTGCCAACAGTCGAGCAACTTGTAAAGTCGTTAAGGAAGCTTTACCGCATAGCCTTAAGAAGAAAGCTTGGGAAGGCGGTCCGCCCACCCCCAAAAGTGAGCACATAAAGCCGTTTAGGCGTAGGGTGGGTTTAAGCCTTGATAAAGGTTGGGTGTTGCGGCTTTCCAACCTCGATGAAACGCTACTTCGAAAACTACACCCTAGTAGAATTAAACAGCACATTTTACGAGTATCCGAAGCTGGAAACCGTCGCGGGATGGCGTGAAAAAGCCCCACAAAACTTTGAATTCACTGTTAAAGCCCACCAAGACATAAGCCACAAGGCAAAAATGCATTTGGACGAAACAAGCCTGAAAGCCTTCGAAATCATGAGGCAGATATGCAAAACATTAAACGCGAAAATATTGTTGATACAGACGCCTGGGTCTTTCCGCCCAGACAAACTCGGCGAAGCAGAAAAATTCTTTAGGGCTGTTGACCGTGAAGGCTTAACGCTTGTTTGGGAAACCCGTGGATCAGAATGGGAGAAAACAGAAGTTTATGAAAAGCTCAGCCAAGTTTTAAGCAGCCTAGACATTGTGCATGTAACAGATCCGTTTAGGGTTTTGCCAGCCTACACGAGCAAGACTGCCTATTTTAGGCTGCACGGCTTAGGCGAAGAACTATACTATTACCAGTACACAGACGAGGAGCTAAAGCGGCTGAGCGAAATAGCCAAAAAATTTGAATCGGAAGGCAAAACGGTTTACGTGCTCTTCAACAACCTCGCTATGTTCGATGATGGACTACGCTTTATCCAATATCTTTCGAGTGGAAAATTTCCAAAAGTCACTGGTCGTGTTGGTTTGGAATCCGTGAAAAGCGTTGTTGAGAAAACCCGCTATCCAGTTCCAAAGAGCATGCTTGTCAAAAAGGTTGGTTGGAGACTTGTGGAAATCGAAGAAGGCAAACAGGTTAGGCTTGCGGAGTTGTTAGCGGGACTACCATCAAAAACCTACAAAAACCCAGAAGAAATCCTAAAAGAGCTGAAAGCCGCCAAAAGGCTAGGCTGAACCAGCCAAACCCAGCTCCAAAATTTTCGCCCTAAGCAACCTAAAATCCTCAATGAGCAGCTGCTTATATTTGGCACTGTAAAGCCCAGCTGCAGGATGCAAAGTTGGAAAAACAGTCACGGCTAAGCCTAAAACGTTTGTTTGGTAAAACTTGCCCCTAGCCCCTGTTATGCCTTTGAAGGGTATTCCAGCCTTTGTGAAAATGTAGGCTGTTGAATAATTCCCAAGAGTGACTATAATTTTTGGCTGTACAGCCATAATCTGCCTATTCAGAAAAGGCGTGCAAGCCCCGATTTCGCTTTGAGATGGCTCACGGTTGCCCGGTGGACGGCACTTTAGAACATTTCCGATGAAGACTTGGCTTCTGGACAAGCCAGCCTCAGCCAAAAGCGTGTCCAAAAACTTTCCAGCAGCCCCAACAAAAGGCTTTCCCTTTACATCTTCCCAGTAACCCGGAGCCTCACCAACAAACACTACATGTGCCTCTGGATTGCCATCGCCTGGAACAGCGTTTTTGCGGGTTCGCCAAAGACCACACTTTTTGCAAGCTCTAACTTCTGAAGCAACAGCCTCCAAAACAGCTTCTTTTGATGAGTCCATGCTCTCCAGCCGGTTTCAATGATATGCTGGGAAGCACTTATTAGGATTGCCAAAAGAATAATTCAGTGGAGAGATGCCAAGATGGGCTACGTTAAGGTCAAGGTGAAGATTCGAAACATCCACAAGCCGGAACTGGAAGTTGAAAGGGAGCTTCTTGCCGACACAGGCTCAATATACACAATGGTTAAACGCAAGTTCCTTGAAGAACTTCGCATAAAGCCGCGGGGTAAACGAAAATTCAAAACAGCTGACGGGAGGCTTGTCGAGCGGGAGGTTGGAGCCGCAGAGATAGAGATAAACGGGCAAAGCACATACTCAATCATAATCTTCGGCGAAAACTCCGACGCGGAAGTGTTGGGCGTAACAACCCTTGAAGAACTTGGACTCCAAGTCGACCCAGTAACGGGCGAGCTAAAACCACTAGAACTTCTACTTTTATGAAAGCCTCGTTAGAAAAAATAATTGTTCTAGCGATTAAAGGTGGTAGAAGCTTCCACCAGCAACAAGCGCCTTCGTTATTAAACACCACACCACTTCACTTTTAAAGGAATACCCATTATTTTAATAGTACCCAGCCCTGGTTGTTGTAAAATTCTATAGAGGGGGATAGTCGCTATTGGCTGAAAAACCAGCCAAAATTCACGGAAAATCCTAGAGGGGTACCCCAATTTACAAAAGGCACACAGCATAAATTTGACCTAGCAAGCAGAAACTAGAGGAGACTAGGCAATTTTGCAGTATGCCACCAACAGCAAAATTGATATCTACAGCATACGCTTTAAGGCTTCTTCGCCCCGCGTTCCAAGCTGTATGCCCATACCTCTAGCCTTTGTTGTTGCAGCTTTAATCTCGGCATTTAAAACATCTTCGAAGGTTTTTACTCCGCTTACCATGGCGGCAGCCACACCTAAGCGTTCCGCAGCCTCAACGTTTAGAAAGCCGCACATGACAAAGCCCTTCTCCGCAACGATTAGCAGCAGCGGCGGCGATTCTGGAAGCTCAACTTTAACGCCTAAACAAGTTTTATCGCCAACCTTAACCCAAGCTACATTTATCATGGCAGCACTCACCACAGCCTATATGCTATGGTTGTAATTTTTAAATAAGAATTGCCACAGAGAAAAAGCGAAACAACATGCTGACAAGGCTAAAAGCAAAAGTGCAGTCAGCCATAAAAGCCCAAGCAAAAGCAGCCGACAGAATAGGCTTAACACCAAACATTGTAAGCGCCATAGGCATTGTTTTAGCCCTTCTTTCAGCATTAGCCTATACTAATGGGCGTCAAAGCGTCACGATGGCTGTGGCTGTTGTTCTGCTTTTGCTTTCTGGATACTGCGACATAATAGACGGAACCTTGGCAAGACTATGCCAAAAATCAACCCCTTTCGGTGGCTTTTTAGACTCACTTCTTGACAGATACGCTGACTCAGCAGTTTATATTGGCATAATATTGGGCAGACTCTGCACGGTTCCATGGGGTCTCACAGCATTAGTGGGCTCACTGCTAGTGAGCTACTCCCGCGCCAGAGCTGAGGCGGCTGGCATTAAAATGGAGACTATAGGTTTGGCTGAAAGAGCCGAACGCATAATTATAATCGCAGTTGCAAGCATAGCCGAAATATTATTGGCAGGCGTCATAGAAGCCAGCATGATATTGCTGGCTGTCCTCACAAACCTAACAGTATTCCAGAGAAGCCTATATGCCTACAACGCGTTAAAGAAGAAAGGGGAAAAGACTGAAGGCTAGAATTTTCTGCCAACACGGAGCTTGCGTTCTTCTCTGGCGCGAACCTTCACAATACCATAATGAACGGCGCACGAAACACAATAATATTTCGTGTCAACAGGCGCAGAAATATAGGCGCCTTTCTGGCGGAGCTCCTTAGCCAAGGCAGGGTCAACCAGAGAAAGCCGACGCGTCACCTTTTTGGCTTTATCCCTTGGCACAAGCTCCCCACAGTTGGCACACTGAACAAAGCCACTTCTACCCTTAGCGCCCTTAGACCTTCCACGGCTTTTTCTCTTGTACGGCATAACACAACAACCTATTGGCGATTCTACGCATGATATAGCCATGCACGCCTATATATCTGTTCTCAATTTCATAATGCAAGCAATGTTAGCCTTAGAATCTATTTTCGGAACAATCTTCCCAGCAGATGACGTGAAGAGGGTTGTTACCCCCGGACCATGCCCAGAAGTGACACAGTTTGTGTGAACAACTATGCCCACTGAAACAGCGCCTTTACGGTAAATCCGCCCATAAGAATGGTCCGCATCCAATATAGCCACTAAGTCGCCAAGCCTCAAATCATCAAGTCCATACTCCTTCCGTGCGGCTTCATCGAAAAGCTGTATGTCATAATCCCCAGAATACGTCTGGTTAGCGCCTAAACCAGAACCCATAATCGCCGCTGGAATAACATGTGTAACCGGAACCTCCAACTTGCCGTCGAGGGGTTTCGGGTCTAAAGCCTCCAAGAAACGCGGGTCCATATTCATAACCCTAATGTCTGGAAAATCCAGCAACTTCAAGCCCACACCAAAAGCCTTCACAAGAACCTTGTCGCCCAACATAAGCTTCTCAAGAGTTTCAAGCTGAAAATCCACAAGCACATGCTCTATTCCGCCATGCTTGCCAGTGACAACGCCTTTCGCGCCTTTTGCGTCTCCAGAAACCACAACAGCCTCATTTCCAACACATGAAAGCACGTTTAAGGCTGTGTTTGCCCCCCGCCCAAACGTGGGGTCGTTTTCCTTGTTTTCTATGCTCACGCCTGGTTCAACATGGTCTGCCTCCCAACCGCAAGCTGGGTCGCCAACGCGGACGTTGTAGGTTATGCCCCCAACACCCGGCAAAACCATTGGCGCTCCCTCGGCTGAAATGTTGTATATGCTTCTTCCATAAATTGGGCTTGCAACCTCGCCCACAACAGAAATCCTAACGAGCTTGTCGAAATTTGTCCTTAACATGGCTTTCTCCTCGACGGATAGAGTCAACGCTGGTCTTGGATAATAAGTTTCCCCTTCATAACTGATGTAAACATAAGAAACATAACAAGTTTTAAATGTTCCTTTCTATTTTGAGTTGAGTGAAATGCATAGCGCGTAAACTTGACCAGTGGCGAAAGCAATGGCTGAAATTGGTTTAAGGTCAAGAATGCTGGTTAGAGACGTTATGAGTAGCCCAGTGATAACTGTGGATGAAGATGCTACAGTAAATCGCGTCGCCGAACTCATGGACAAACATGGCTTGGGATGCATAATAGTGACCAGCAAGGAAGGAAAACCCATAGGAATCATAACTGAAAGAGACTTGGTAACAAGGGTTCTTGCAAAAAACGTTAAACCCGACACTTTAAAAGCAAAAGACGTGATGACCACACCCCTCATAACCATAGAACCAGATGAAACAATAAGCGAAGCCGCCAGAAAAATGAGCAGACTAAACATTAGAAGGCTAGGCGTCATCTACAAGGGACAACTCATAGGGATTCTTTCAAGCAAAGACATTCTAGCCGTCATGCCAGAACTCATTGAAACAATACAGGAGAGAGCCCTCATAGAGGGAGAAAACCTAGCCCAGACAACCATAACAGAAGAGGAGGAAGAGTCCTCTTTGGCTGGCTACTGTGACCGTTGTGGTGGATGGTCGGACAACCTGAAAGAGGTGGATGGAGAATTCCTCTGCGAAGACTGTAGAGCTGAATTAGAAAGCGAATAAAAAGGGGAGATTTTTTGCGTGTCAAAGAAATATTGAATGAAAAGCACCCCTTCATTTACGATGATGAACTTGCAACAAAAGCCCGCGCCCTCATCCGCGACTTCTCCCTCAGAATATTGCCAGTCACAAATAGGGAAAGAAAACTTTTAGGAATAGTCTCCCGCAGCGCAGTTATGACCATATCCTCTTCTGTTTCGCCAATAAAAGTGAAGGGGATAATGACAAATCCAAAGCATGTCTCCACAACAGAAGATGACACTTTCCAGACGGTTAAAGCGATGCTGCGCGTAGACGAGTGGTGCACACCTGTTGTAAACAGCAGGACTGAAAACCTGTTAAAAGGCGTTTTTGGCTTGGAAAACTTCATAGAAAACATAATTAAGACAAGCCCTGAAAAACTTGCAAAACCAGTTTCAGAAATAATGTCGACAAACCTCTTAACATGCACTTCAGACGATGAGGTTGACAGTGTCTGGCGTCTTATGCAAAACAAGTCGTTAGCCGGGCTTCCAGTCGTTGCCAAAGGCAAGCTTGTGGGTGTTGTAACGCAAAAAGACTTTCTTGAAACGGGAGCGCTCATGCCAACATTCGAGTCGCATAAGGGGAGGTTTAAAGCTTCAACAAAGATTTCAGCCATCATGAAGACAAATGTAATAGCTGTCCAGCCATCAGTAAGGGCGATAAGGGTCGCAAAAGTGATGGTTTCAAAGGATATTGGACGAGTCCCAGTCATAGACAAAGACGGAAGGCTAATTGGCATAGTGGACCGAGAAGACATAGCAAAGCTCATAATCAAATGAGAAGGGCGGGAAATGAGTAGAGAAACTTTTAGGAGAACGTTAAGGGGCAAAGGACCAGTCTCATTGAAGGGTTCTGCAACCAGGAAACGTGAAGGCGACATAATGCACGTAGCAAAAAGCCCAGTCATAACAATGGCTCCCACAACACCCATACACGACGCTGTCAAAATAATGGCAAAAGAGGGATTCCGCAGAATCCCCATAGCCGACCCTGGCACAAAAACCTTGGCTGGCATAATAACAGCCACAGACATAGTTGACTATCTTGGCGGAGGCAAAAAATTCGAAATAGTCCAACAGAAGTTTTCAGGAAACATTTTCAAAGCCATAAACGAGCCCATAAAACTAATAATGAGCCAGAAGGTTTTCACGGTGAAAACAACAGCCGACATAAATGAGGCAATACAGCTTATGAAGGAGAAGAACGTCGGCGGCTTGCCAGTTGTTGATGAAGAAAACCATGTTAGGGCAATAGTCACAGAGAGGGATGTAGCCCGCATGTTCGCAGACAGAATAAGCGGAATAAAAGTTTCACAATTGATGACTGAAAAAGTGGTGACGGCACTGCCCAAAACAACAATTTTCGAGGCGGAGAAAACCATGATTGGACAAGGCTTCAGAAGGCTCCCAATAGTTTCAGACGGCAAAGTCATAGGCATAGTAACATCCATGGACATCATACGCTTCTTCGGCTCAGGCGAAGTCTTCAAACACCTAAAGTCCGGGACAATAACGCAAGTTCTGAACACGCCAGCCCTTGAAATAGCAACAAAAAATGTTGCAACAATAGCGCGGGGAGCTGATGTTGGACAAGCGGCAAAAATTATGCGGGAGAAAAACCTCGGCGCTTTGCCAGTGGTTCAAAATGAAAGGCTTATTGGCATAATAACCGAAAGGGACTTCTTCAAAATAATCGAGTAATAGTTTAGGCAATTTTATGCGAAAGGAAGCTCTCTGCCTCAAAGTCCCCAAAACTGAAGGGGAAAAAGCCATAATAACAGCCCGCAAACTAGGACTTGTTGACAAAGAACTGGAAGTTCAAAGAGATGATGCCTACATTTACATACCCCTTGCCAAAAGCCCTCCACAAGACGAGGTGCAAGCCCTCAAAAAACAGGCCATAAGCCTAGAAATCACAACCCACACTTTTCCAGAACGGAAAAAGCGTCCAGCAACCCTTATGGAAATTTTGGAAGGCAAACTTCCGCCCCACCTGCTCGCTTGTGTTCCCCGCGCCATGGACATTGTCGGCGACATAGCCATAATTGAAATCCCACCAGAACTGGAAGCCTACAAAAAAGACGTTGGAAACGCGATCCTACAAGTCCACAAAAACTTGCGGACGGTTCTCGCAAAGGCTGGAGCAATTAAAGGCGAATACCGCACAAGAGAATACGCTATAATAGCTGGAGAGCCAAAAACAGAAACCGTACATAAGGAGCATAGTTGCCTATACCATGTAGACCTAGCAAAAGCCTATTTCTCACCACGTCTATCCCACGAGCACAAACGAGTAGCATCAATGGTTAAGGAAGGCGAAACAATCATAGACATGTTCGCCGGAGTCGGCCCATTCTCAATCCTTATAGCAAAAACTCATGAAAAAGTCAAGGTATACGCCATAGACAAAAACCCAGACGCAATAGCCTTACTAAAAAGGAACGTCAGGTTAAACAGGGTTGAGGGAAAAGTCCATCCAATCCTTGGCGACGCAAGACAAATTGTTAAACGAGAACTTCGTGGGCTGGCAGACCGTGTTATCATGAACTTGCCGGAAAAAGCCATAGAGTTTGTTGGAGCCGCATGCGAGGTACTGAAAACCGAGGGGGGCACTGTACACTTCTATGGTTTTGTTACAGCAGAGGAACAATTAGAAAAATTGAAGCATCAATTCAAAGAAGAGGTTGAAAAATCCAGGAGAAGCGTTGTAAAAATCCTATACTCAAGAGCTATTCGTGAAACAGCCCCCTACGAGTGGCAAGCCGTCTTGGACGCTGATGTTCGCTAAACCTCAACGGTTAATGTTATCTTGACCATCTTTTCTGGATTTTGAAGCCTCTTCACAAGAGCCCTTGACAAGTCGCAAGCCGCCTTATCCGCTTTTATTGCCAAAGTCCTGCTGCAAATGTATCCACTTTTTCTCACGACCATCTCTGTTGGATGCGACAAAATCAACTCGGGGCTCCCAAAAGCCCTCACCACATCAACAACACCGCCAACATCTATAAGAATTGTTAGCCTCGCGTTTTCTTTTCGTAGAGACTCCCTAAACTCTAATTTTAAATCTGGAAGACCTTTGTTGGCGGAAACCGCGACAATGCAGTCTCCTCTAATAGACAGTTCTTTCTCCTTCGTTATTTCAAGCGTGGTTTTATGTTTAGCCTCGACATTCCTATGACCAAACGCTGTTATGCATTCGGTTACTTGCATGAGCTGAAACCTTCCAATAAGTTATAGCTCTAACTTCAAAATTATTGCGTCGTGCCCAACTCCAAAATAGTCTTGCTGAAACCCAGATATTCGAAAGCCAAATTTGTAATAAAATGGTATGGCTGAAGCGCATTCATAATGAACTTCAGCAAACACCAACTTCACATTTTTACGCTTTAAAATTTGCAACTCCTTTTTTAACAACCGTTTTCCCACACCCTTGCCCTGATATGCCCTATCAACAACTATGTCTTCAATAACAGCCTTAGAGCCAAAAATCTCAGATTTCACATAACCAATAACCTTTCCATCCCTAACAGCAACAAAGGAGAGGTCTGGATTTTCGTTCAACACTTCGATAATGTGCTTTCTATACTCCTCCTTAACTGCGTGGGGATTAGCCAAAGGAGCTAGCTCCGAAACCTCAGCCAAATCAAGCTCAGACATCTTTCTAATGAAAACTTTTGACACAGCATACACCATACTGGCTAGAGCTCTTTTGCAAGATATAACGCTGTCTTTGCATCGTCATAGAGCTTTTCATTGTAGCCGCAGATTTTAAAGCCGTTCTTGAAATACATGTTTAGG
The DNA here is from genome assembly GCA_964573785.1 of uncultured Candidatus Bathyarchaeia archaeon. Classification (GTDB taxonomy): domain Archaea; phylum Thermoproteota; class Bathyarchaeia; order Bathyarchaeales; family Bathycorpusculaceae; genus JAGTQI01. Next base: position 160,335 of record CAZNKF010000002.1, on the reverse strand, counting down.
GCTGGAATGTTATCTATTGCAGTGTCAAACATGATAACCCTAGCGCCATTTTCCCTTGCAAACCCCTCCAGGGTCTTCAGTAAAAGGGAGCCTATCCCTCTACGCCTATAACCAGCGTCGACGAGAAGGTTTATCACATAAGCGCTTTTATTCCACCGATAAACATGCACTCTTGCAAAAGCCACTATTTTGTCATCTTCTTCGGCGACAAAAAATCTGCACTTTTCGTTTGGATTTTCAACGTTGAAAATAGCCCCTAAATCCTCGTTTAAGGGCTCCCTATTTCTCTTAATTAATTCGATTATTTTTGGCAAATCTGCTGGTTCTGCTACACGAATTTTCGGCATTTTACTCCAGAACCTCTATTGAATCCACCTTTCCATCACCGTCAAGGTCAAAACCTTGTATCACCTTTGCAAATGTATCCTCGCCACTATAGCTCCCCAAGGTCTTCTCATGAAAGTTTGTTAACGCCAAAACACACGCCTTAGTGCCAACAGCCTTATTTCCAGCCAAAACCACAACCCGCTTGCTCTTATCCCATGGATTAACAATCTTAGCCACAAGCCCAACAGCATCAGCCGTATAAACCTGACCAGTTTTAGTTGACACCAGACCGCCGAATAGGAAGCCTTGCTCTGATGGTTGCATGTTAAACTTTAAGGGCAGATGCTCGTTCAATTCCTGCGTCAAAAGGTTTGTCCCAGGTCCGCCAACAAGAATCAGATTGTTTTTCTCCTCTTTTTCAGCCTTAACATCAACATCAAGTTTCACAGCAAAATCCTCGGGCATTCTAGTAAATTGTCCAAGAAAGAAAGCTAAATGAGAAGCATAATGTCCATCCCGCGCACTTGTCTTAAAGGGACCATGGGGCAATGGACTGCCCACAACAATTTTCCCGTCAAAACATCCATCTGAGCGAATGAACCCGCCGAAAAATCTCCGAACCCGCTCGCTAACGCCGGCGAATGGCAGCTTCTCCATGGTTTTGTATCCTTTTGGCAGCTCTATTCCAAAGGCTGGCGAGGCTGCAGTGTAATATTTGGCTATGGCTCCCTTCTTCTCCTCCTGCCTTGCAACCGTCACTGCTCCAGCCTTAACCAGCTTCCTTATATGATAGTAAACCTTCTGCTCGTGAATCCCAAGCTCTTTCGCAATTTCAAGAGGATACATTTCCCGCTCAGAAAGCATAACCAAAATCTTCCAGCTAAGTCTATTCAAAATAAGTTTTAGCTTCTGCGGATCGTCAAATACCTTAATCTCCTTAACCATCTGCGCTTTGCCATCATCACGCAGCAGCAGTTTTTTACCCATAGTTTTCCATATGCATAAGCACACCCCCTATTATTAAAATTTTTATTATGGTGAACGAAAAGAGATAACCACAAGCGCAAAAGAAGGATGAAAATGATTGGTTGCTACGTGACAGGCATACTGCCAAGACCAAAAGAGCTTGTTGAAGCCACAAGAGCCTATGAAAGACAGAAAATCAGCAAAGAAGAGCTGGAAAAAGCCTTCAAAGAAGCAACAATAAAAGTCATAAAGGCTCAACTATCCGCTGGGCTAAGCTACGTCACAGATGGAATGCTCAAATGGCAAGACTTGCTTAGACCTTTTACAGAAAATCTGAATGGCATAAAAGCCGGAGCCCTTGCAAGATGGTTCAACAACAACACCTTTTACAGGAAACCTATTGTTCAAGGCGAAATACGGCTTAAAAAAGACATAACCGCTGAGCTAGTCTACGTGGAACATTTGCCAAGCAAAATCCCATGGAAAGCCATATTGCCAGCGCCTTACACCTTGGCAAGGCTTTCGGAAAACAAGTTTTACAAAAATGAAAGGGAACTAATATTCAGCCACGCGGAAATTCTAAAAATCGAAATTGAAAACATAGCAAAGAAGGGTTTTAAGTATATTCAGCTAAGCGACCCAGCGCTAGTTTACAATCCATTAAAGGAGACGATCTCTAAAGATACACTTGCTGACATTAAAGAAGCCCTAAAAATGGTTGCTAAAAATGCAAATGCGAGAACATGCCTTCAAACATTTTTCGGAGACTTTTCGCAAATCCTGCCGGAAGCCCTTGACTTCCCAGTTGATGATTTGGGAATAGACCTATATGAAACGAATTTAGAAAGGCTGAAAGAATACAAATTTGATAAGGGCATAGCGTTAGGACTTGTGGACGCCCGCAGCTCCCTAATAGAGGATGAAAATGAGCTTTTCACAGTGGCTAAGGAGCTTACCGAATCCATTTATCCTTCAAAGATTCACAACGTCTTTATTTGCCCAAATTGCGATTTAGAGTTTCTACCTTGGGAGAGAGCAGAAGAAAAGATATTGGTTGTGAGCCGTGTAGCCAAGCGTTTAAAGGAGGAGTCGAGCATTCATGAATAAGCTTTTCCCAACGCAGGAAATCGGGAGCCTCGCCAAACCAGCATGGAGAGTTAAGGGATACAGAGGCGAACTCCTATCGGAAGCCGAAATAGCCGAAGCTGTGAACTGGGGGCGAAAGCTGGGAATAGAGGGAGTAGATGAACTTGTTAAAATTCTAAAAAGCAAGAAAAGAACATCGGAGGATAAGAGGGCCATTCTTGAGTTGTCGGCGAAGTATGTCATCCGCTTCTTTGAAAACGCGGGACTCGACATAATCTTTGACGGGGAGCAATGGCGTTCAGAAATGTACGAACATGTTATTAGAAACGTTGAAGGCTTCAAATTTTTGGGATACGTAAAATCCTTTGACTACAGATACTTTAACAAGGCTGCCTGCATAAGCAAACCAAAATATGTAAAACCATTTTATGTCGAAGAGTTCATTTTCACATGCAAAAACACAGACAGAGAGGTTAAAGTGCCCTTTACAGGTCCTTATACGCTTGTCGACTGGACATTCAACGAGTATTATGAGAGAAAGCTCAGCGGCAAAATCAAGGATTTCAAACAGAGAAAGCTTGAAGCTCGAAGAGAATTCCTCTTCGACCTAATAAAGGAGGTTATAAGACCGGAAATAAGTAGGCTTGTAGAAGCTGGAGCCAGATGGATTCAGATAGACGAGCCAGCAGCAACTACAAACCCGTCGGCTGAAGAAATGGAGCTTTTCGTGGAAGCCTACAACGAGACTGTTAAGGGGTTTAACTGCACCTTCAGCCTCCACAACTGCTACAGCAACTATATAGCACTAGCGAAATATGCTGCTGAACTGCGAAACTGCAACCAACTAGCCCTAGAATTCGCCAACAGAGACAACAGACAAACAGGAACAGGAAAAGTGCGAATAGGCTATAGGGAGATGAAACTCTTCGAGGAATACGGTTTCAAGGGAAAGTATGGTCTAGGCGTAATAGACGTCCATACAGACTTTATTGAACCACCAGAACTCGTGAGGGACAGAATACTTCACGCCGCAAAAACTGTTGGAGACCCAAGCAGAATATATGCGAGCACCGACTGCGGATTAAGAACCAGAACATGGGAAGTGAGCTTCGCAAAATTGAAAAACATGGTTTTAGGCGCAGAACTGGCGAGGAAAGCGTTGACGTAAACTGGACCATTATCAAGTTTTTGCAAACGTTATCAAAAATTAGTTGATAAATTAAGCCTTAGCAACGTGTAATCGACGGAAACATCTATAAAAAATTTTTAGAACTGAAAATTTTCTCTTAAAAATGCTTATTACCAAAAACAGCCCCTAAATAAGACTGCAAAACAAAGGAACAGTGACAAAAAGCATGTGTGGAATATTCGGCTGCATTTTAAAAGAAGGCGCCGCCGCACCAATAATACACCAAGCCCTTAAAAGACTGGAATACCGCGGCTACGACTCTGTAGGCGAAGCAACAATACATAACGGAAAAATCTACATTAAAAAGGACAGCGGGAAAATAGACGAAGTTCACAAAATCCACGATCTTGACGATTTGCCGGGCTGCATAGGCATAGGCCACACAAGATGGGCTACGCATGGAGCACCATTGATGATTAATGCTCATCCCCATGTTGATTGCAGCGGGCAAATAGCAGTAGTCCACAACGGAATCATCGAGAACTTCGCTGAGTTGAAACTTGAGTTGGAAGGAAAAGGTCATGTCTTCCAGTCTAGGACAGACACCGAAGTTATAGCTCATCTCGTTGAGGAAGCACTTAAAGGAAACCCTTCTTTGAGATTAGCGGACGCCGTCCTTGAAGCCATGAGAAGGCTCGATGGTTCTTACGCGATTGCAGTTATTTCACCAAAAGAACCAGACAAAATAGTGTGCGCTAGACACGAGAGCCCGCTTGTTATAGGGCTTGGAGAAAACTCGCTTTACTGCGCCTCGGATATACCAGCGTTTTTGCCGCTAACCAATAAGGCAGTCATAGTCGAGGATGGAGAACTTGTAACTCTATCTTTTGAAGGCATTGAAATTAAAAAAATCGCAGACCTAAGCCCAGTGATACGGAAGCCAAAACTTATCGACTGGACCCCTGAAATGGCTGTTAAGCAAGGCTATCCTCACTTCATGTTAAAAGAGATCCATGAACAGCCCGCATGTCTGAGAAACACTCTGAGGCTGCAGGAGCACTACCTAGATTTGATGGCTACATTCTTGGACCGCGCAAAAGAAGTTTTCTTAGTGGCTTGTGGCACATCATACCACGCGTGTTTGGCAGCGTCTTACATGTTCTCCAAACTAGCCTATTTAGCTACATACCCTGTAATAGCCTCAGAATTCATTGAACAGCACGGTAAATCAGCAAACATTGACAGCACAATCTTAGCTGTAAGTCAATCAGGCGAAACAGCGGATACGCTTGCAGCGGTGAATGCCGCTCGCCAAAGAGCAGCAACAATTCTTGGACTTACAAACGTTATAGGCTCAACACTAACAAGGGTTTCACGAGTCTACATAAGCCAGCAGTCTGGACCAGAAATTGGCGTGGCTGCAACCAAAACCTTCACCTCACAACTTTCAGTTCTCGCCCAACTTGCGCTTAGGCTTGCAAAAAAGAGGGGGAAAATTTCGCAGGACGAAATGGACTTTATAGAGGCCAAGTTAAAGAAGCTTCCAGATATTGTGGAAACAGTGATCACCACGCAGGAGGAGAAGGTTAAGGGCATAGCGAAAAAGTACAAAGACGCCAAGGTTTTCTTCTTTTTAGGGCGAGGTATAAGCACAGCTACAGCTTATGAAGGCAGACTTAAACTGATGGAAATATCCTACATCCCAGCAATAGCATTTCCAGCAGGCGAAAGCAAACACGGTCCAATAAGTCTTGTTGAAGAGGGTTTCCCCGTGGTTTTCATATGCCCAAAAGACGATACGTACAAGACGATCATAGGGAACATCATGGAGATGAAAGCCAGAGGAGCCTCAATAATAGCTGTAATCGAAGAAGGTGACGAGGAAGTTAAAAGGCTTGCAGACGACTACGTTGAGATGCCGAATGGCATACCAGATGTTTTGTCGCCCATACCCTTTGTTGTTCCACTACAACTGTTGGCATATTATATGGCTGTGGAAAGGGGATATGACCCCGACAAACCCAGAAACCTAGCGAAATCTGTTACTGTAAAATAGACTGCCATTTTCAGCTTCGGAATGCAAACGTATTAATGCCCATTTCACTTATTCTGACATTGGTGCAAAAGTTTGGAGAGAGACTGGGAACGGCTAATTGAGAATCTAATAAAGGAAGGTGTACTCCGCTCCCCAAAAGTGATTAGGGCGCTGCGAAAAGTTCAGCGAACAAAATTTCTGCCAGAAAACATGCAATCCTACAGCGCTGTTGACACACCTCTTCCAATTGGTTTTGGGCAGACAGTTTCAGCGCCACATAGCTTTGGCTTTCAGCCTGGGCTAGGCGAAACATGGTTGCAATAATGAATGAAGCCCTCCAATTGGAAGTAGGTAACAAAGTCCTTGAGGTGGGAGCAGGCTCAGGGTGGCACGCTGCTACAATAGCCGAAATAGTTGCACCAAGCGAAGCTCCTAGAAGCGAATGGGGACACGTCTACACCATCGAAATACTTGAAGGATTAGCGGAGTTCGCCAGAAGAAACATAATGAAAGCAGGTTATGGAGACCGTGTCACAATAATCTGCGGAGATGGCTCCGTGGGTTATCCGGAAAAAGCACCATACGACAGAATAGTTGTAACGGCAGCAGCTCCAGACATACCAAAACCCCTAATTGAACAGCTGAAAAATAGCGGAATAATGCTCATCCCTATTGGAAGCATACACCTATTCCAAAACCTGATAAAAGTCGTGAAGGGTACCGACGGAAAAATTAGACAGGAAAACCTTGGCGGTGTGGCTTTTGTACCTTTAACTGGGCGTTATGGACATAAACTTTAACCAGTTTCAAGTTTTTCCTTGTACGCTGTTAAGTCCAAGAAACCGTGTCCGCTTATATTCATGCAAATTACTTTTTCAATTTCAGCTTTTTCAGCTTTTATGGCTTCATCTATTCCAGCGCGGATGGCATAGCTGGATTCCGGAGCAGGCAACCATCCCTCGCTTTGAAGGAAAATCCTTGCAGCCTCAAAGATAGCCTTTTCATCTGCGGGGTAAGCTACTGCCTTCACTAGCCCATGATGCCTTAAGAGGCTTATTATTGGAGCAGCTGCATGATACCGCAAACCGTCAGCTTTTATCGGCGGCATCTCAACCTTATGCCCCAAAGTGTAAACCTTCAAAAGCGGCGTGTATTCAGCCACATCACAGAAGTCGTAGCGATATTCGCCTTTCACAAGGTTTGGTGCTGCAAGCGATTGAGCAGCCAAAAACTCGCATTTTCTTTTCCCCTTTAAAACCTCGCCGATGAAAGGTAGAGCTATACCTCCAAAGTTTGAGCCTCCTCCGAGGCAGCCGATTATCAAGTCTGGTTTTTCATCTATGAGGTCAAACTGCTTTATGGTTTCCAATCCAATTATAGACTGATGCATTAGCACATGATTTAGAACAGAACCTAAACAGTAAACCGCATCCTCATGAGTCTCAGCGTATTCCAACCCTTCTGAAATTGCTATACCAAGCGAGCCCGGATGTTCCGGATTTTTTGAGAGAACATCTCTGCCGATTTTTGTTTCTCGGCTCGGCGAAGCGTAAACCTTCGCGCCTAGAAGCTCCATTAATGTTCTTCTATCATTTTTCCAGTCATAAACAGATTTGACCCAGAAAACCACACAGTTCAAACCTAAAAGCCTTGCAGCATAAGAAAGAGCTGTTCCCCACTGCCCAGCACCAGTCTCCGTTGTTAATGTTGTCTTTCCCTCTTTCATAGCATAGTAGGCTTGAGCAACTGCCGTGTTAGTTTTATGGGAACCGGTCGGAGACAAATCCTCCCGCTTGTAATAAAGTCTAACTTTCTTAAGTCCAAAACGTTTTTCCAGTCTTACTGCACGATAAAGAGGTCTAGGTCTCCCCATATGTAAATAAAGTTCACGAATTTCTTCTGGGATTGGAATCCAACGCTCATTTGACATCTCCTGCCTTAAACACTCCTTAACCATTGTTCTAGCCAAAAACTCCATCCTTGACGGCCCGGCTTCCGGCTCCTTCGGAGGCGGTAGCGGTTCAGGCAAGTCTGGCAGTATATTATACCATTTTGTTGGAAGCTCATCCACTGGGAGTGGAATTTGGCTGCGCATCCTGCCTTCACCTCTATGAGAGACTGTTCTATTCAGCGTAAGATGGATTAAAGATTTCCTATACGCCTAGCCTATCCAAACCATCTTTCAAGCGTTGTTTTCCCTCTCAGCTTAGATATTCCCTTCTGCATTTTTTCCAAAGCTTTTTTAACACGGTCTTCTGAAAAGTCCCTTTCACGGCATATAAAGTCTATAACCCCTTTCACGTTGGGCTCCCGCCACTCTATCTTGTAATTGTCCGTCACTTTCGGATGTAGGAAAATCTCCTTAATTTTTTGCGGCTCAACTGGAAACTCGACATTTTTGATATGAGGCAAAGCATTTTCTAGACTTCCATACTCTTTTATGAGTTTTAGGGCTGTTTTTGGTCCAAGCCCCTTTATGCCTTCTGGGTTAAAGTCCGTTCCCACCAAAATTCCCACATCAATCAACTGTTCATGGGTTAATCCACAGCCTTTCAAAACTTGCTCAAGCTCAATGACTTCGGGCTCAACTTCAATGTAAACGTTCTTTCCCGGAAGTTTTCGCCTTCCAGAGATTGTCACGTTTCTGACTAGGCGAGGCGCACCGAAAAGTAAGCTGTCATAGTCTTGGCTTGCACAGTAGCCAGCATCTCCTCGCTTAACCACATGGGCGGCTTGGGCTTCACCTTCGCTTGGAGCTTGAATCCATGGAATACCCATCAAGTCTAGGAGGCGTTTACTGTCCTCAGCCATATAATCCTTAAGACTTGAAGTTGCTTGCGCATACATTCTGGCTTCTTCAATTTTACCTTCCCTTAAAGCCTGCTCATACTTCACCAAGGCTTCTTCCTTGGCTTTCATACGCCTCTTAATCTCAACCTCTTTTAGGGCCGGTGGCACCCCATCGAAAACATATATGGGTTTAATTCCCAACTCTACGAGGTTGCTTGTTCTGTAAAGGAGACCACTCAAATGGCTTGTGATACGCCCACTGCTATCTTTTAACGGCGTGCCGTCAGGTTGGCGGATTATGGCTAAAAACTGGTAGAGCGCATTGTAGGCGTCTATAGCTATAGATTTTCCACTTAAATCCTCAAGCCTTACGACTGTTTTTGGAACTATTTCTCGAAGGTTTACTCCCAAAACTGTTCCCGCTGAATAGTGCATAGGTTAAAAGGGGGATAATAAATTTGCGAATGCCGCGGTACAGCACATTTTATAAGGAAGCTTGACAATTACAACCATCACCATTGAGGAATGAAAATGGCTGAAAAGGCAGCAACAATAACATTGGTCACATGCACAAGCTGCGGCAAGCCTATCCCACCAGGAGCAGAGGCCACAAAGTTTCTCTGCCCAAACTGTGGAGAGATCCTGATTAGGCGTTGCACAAAATGTCGCAGGTTTGGACGCCAATATAAATGCCCGAAATGCGGTTTTATTGGACCATAGGAGGTGCAAAATGTGGGAAACGTTATAATATCCTACAAAATTTTCCCGACAGATATAACTGTGAACTTTGAAGATTTGAAGAAAAAGATTGAAGCTTCTCTGCCAGAATTTGCCACCATATATGGGTATGGTGAAGAGCCCATAGCCTTCGGTTTAAACGCCTTAATCTGTGCTATTAAAATTCCAGAAGATAAAACTGGTGTGCTTGAAGAGTTGGAAAAACGTTTTGAGCAGATAAGCGAAATTAGCCAAGTGCAAACAATAATGGTTAGAAGGATAAGCAGATAAGTTAAACCTTTATATAGAAATTTAACGTGTTTCGAAACAGAGCAACCAATATTTGTGGAAGGATTTTAAGTGAGCGAAGTTCAGCTTCGTGTTGGAGACGCAAGACAAAGAGACGTTGGCAGAGGCATAGCCAGAATAGACCAGAAAACAATGCAGAAGCTCGGCATAAGCGCCGGCGACGTAATAGAAATAGTTGGCAAAAGAACAACATCAGCCATAGCGTGGCCAGCCTACAGTGAAGACCAAAACCGCGACATAATACGCATAGACGGGTTCACACGCAAAAATGCAGGAGTAGCCATAAACGAATACGTTATCGTAAGGCCAGCAAAAGTTAAAGAAGCCTTAAACGTTACGCTTGCACCAGTGGACATGCGCCTAAACGTAGATGAAGACTTCACAAACTTTGTCAAAAACCGTTTAATGGAAAGAACCTTAGTTGAGGGAGATACAACCCTTGTTATGATGCTTGGTCATGCCATACCCTTTGTTGTGACGAAAACCCGCCCTCACGGCATTGTGAAAGTTACTCCTGAAACCAAACTAACAATCCTCAGCGAACCAGCCCCCGAAGGAAAAGGGGTGCCGAGAACAACATACGAAGATATAGGCGGACTCCATGAGGAGATTCAAAGAGTGCGTGAAATGGTAGAGCTTCCGCTAAGGCACCCTGAACTCTTCCAGAGGCTCGGTATAGAACCGCCAAAAGGGGTGCTGTTACACGGTCCACCGGGCTGTGGCAAGACGCTGTTAGCTAGGGCGGTGGCAAACGAGTCGGAAGCTAACTTCTTCTCCATAAACGGACCAGAAATAATGAGCAAATTCTATGGTGAGTCAGAGGCGCGGCTTAGGGAAATTTTTCAGCAAGCCCAGCAAAACGCCCCAAGCATAATATTTATCGACGAGCTGGATGCGATAGCACCAAAAAGAGAAGAGGTAACAGGTGAAGTTGAAAGACGTGTAGTGGCACAACTCCTAGCCTTAATGGACGGCTTATCTGGAAGGGGTAACGTCATAGTTATAGGAGCCACCAACAGACCAGGCGCATTGGACCCTGCTCTCCGTAGACCAGGAAGGTTTGACAGAGAAATCGAGATAGGGGTTCCTGACAAGCAGGGAAGATATGAAATCCTTCAGATTCATACACGGGGCATGCCCCTCGCTGAGGATGTAGATCTAAAGAAATTGGCTGAAATGACTCACGGCTATACGGGCGCAGATTTGGCAGCACTTTGCAGAGAAACAGCCATGAAAGCCTTAAGGCGCTATCTACCGCAAATAAACCTCGAAGAGGAACGCATACCACCGGAAGTTCTGGAAAAAATGGAGGTTAAGATGGAAGACTTCCTAAATGCGTACAAGGAGGTTACGCCTACAGCCATGAGGGAAGTATACATCGAAGTGCCGACCGTACATTGGGATGACATAGGTGGACTTGAAGAGGTTAAGCAGGAGCTTAAAGAAGCTGTTGAATGGCCTTTAAAACAGCCTGACATTTTCAAGCGTATGGGGATAAAACCCCCCAAGGGCATACTGCTTTACGGACCGCCAGGTTGTGGTAAAACATTGCTGGCCAGGGCTGTAGCAACAGAGAGCGAAGCTAACTTCATAACAATTAAGGGTCCAGAGGTCTTCTCTAAATGGGTTGGCGAATCTGAAAAGGCTATAAGGGAAGTTTTTAGAAAAGCGAGAATGGCGGCACCAGCGGTCATATTCTTCGACGAAATTGATTCACTTGTGCCTCGTCGAGGATTGGGATTTGCAGATAGCGGCGTAACAGAACGCGTAATAAGCCAGCTTCTAACCGAAATGGACGGCATAGTCACCCTAGAAGACATCGTTGTTATTGCTGCCACGAATAGACCAGACATTGTTGACCCAGCGGTGCTTCGCCCTGGAAGATTTGATAGGCTAATATACGTGCCTGAGCCTGACGAGAAAAGCCGCCTCCAGATATTCAAAATCTACACCAAAAACATGCCCCTAGCCAAAGACGTAGGCCTAGAAACGTTGGTTGCCATGACAAAGAACTATTCCGGTGCAGACATCGAAGCCGTGTGCAGAGAGGCAGCCATGCAAGCCTTAAGGAGGGACATAAACGCGAAAGAGGTTACAATGAAAGACTTTGAAGAGGCTTTTAAGCGCATAGGGCCTTCCATAACACCTGACATGGAAAAATGGTACAAGAGCTTCATGCAGCAAGTCCGACAAGTGCAAAAGCCCGCAACACCAGTAGCTTAGGAGAGGAATGGCGTGCCAACAAAGCTATGGAAAACCCAACCTATCTACAATGTGATGCTTGAAATTCTAAAAAAGAAGGGTGCCATGACAGACACGGAGCTCTTCGAATACCTGAGCGAAGAATTCAAAGATATCGGATATAAAGACTTCAACAAGGCGCTTATGCAACTTGAAATAGGCGGAAAAATACGCACAACATCCCTTGTCCGCGGAAAGAAGAGAGTTGAGCTCTTAACCTAAATTTTCCAAGTTCCTTTGGAATTTTAAACATGCAGAATATGGAAAACTTTTCAGACGTAATCGTTGTTGGAGGAGGCCCATGCGGCTCCTTCAGCGCCCTAAACCTTTCGAAAAGAGGTTTTAACGTAACGGTCTTCGAGGAACACGATGAAATCGGTGTTCCATGCCACTGCGCTGGACACATAAGCATTAACGGCTTAAAAAATCTTGGACTTTACCCGCTACCAAAAGGCATTGTTGAGAACACATTTGTCGGAGCAAAAATTCATTCTCCAAGCGGCACAGCTTTCACGGTTCGATTATCTGAACCAATAACATGTACTGTTAACCGCACCTCGTTTGACAAGTACATTGCAAAGCTAGCCCAAGAGAATGGCGCACACTACGATATGGGCGCAAGAGTTGACTCTTTGGTATTTGCAGGTGGATTTGTGAAAGGCGTTGTTATTAAAAGGCATGGTAAATTCTCCGAATTCTTTAGCAAAATTGTTTTAGACGCTGAGGGAATATCTGCAAGAATACTGAGACAAATGTCGTTGCCTACACCAAAAAGCGACAAAATTGTTAATGGAGCCCAAATTGATGTTGAAGATGTTAAAGACGTTGAAACAGACATTGTTGAAGTTGTCCTTGGAAGCCACTATGCGCCGGGATTCTATGCATGGCTAATACCAAAAAGCGAGACGAAGGCAAAAATTGGCTTGGCGGCTAAAGCAGGAAACCCGCGTGTGCTCTTGCAAAGGCTTATGCGCAAGCATCCAGCAGTCTCCGCGAAACTGCGAACGGCAAAAATTATACGAGAATCTTATCATCCAATAACGTTAGGCGGACCAATAGCGAAAGCATACTCAAACAGCTTTCTCGTGGTTGGCGATGCAGCCTCACAAGTGAAACCTACAACAGGCGGCGGGATAATATTTGGTTTGAACTGTGCGAAGATTGCCGCTGACGTTATTGCGGAGGCACTCGACAAAAGTGATTTTTCGGCAGAATTTTTGAGCATATACCAGAAGCGCTTCACGAAAATGTTTGGCTTTGACGTGAAAGTTATGCTTAGGGTTAGGGAAATGCTAGATAAGCTTCCAGACGAAAAGTTGGACGCCATCATAAGCTTCTGCGAAAAATTACGGTTAAATGAAGTTTCCAAGAATTTGAAGGAAATAGATTTCCAAGGGCGAACCCTTCTTAAATTAATACAGAACCCGAAGGCTTTAACATTGTTCGCATTCTTCTTCCTCAATTACCTCTTAAGGAAAACTTAAAACCGTTTTTTGGCAATGTAGCAGTGGCTGAACCCTCCATGAGCGAGTTCCGCTATAAACAAGTCATCGTCTTTCGCTCAGATCTAAAGCTTAGCAAAGGGAAAGTAGCAGCCCAAGCTGGACACGCAGCGGTGTCTGCGGCTGAAGATGCCCGCAAACATAGAAAAGAGTGGTGGGAGGCTTGGTTAAACGAGGGACAGTGCAAGGTTATTGTAAAGGTTAAAAGTGAAACAGAACTTCTAGCGTTAGAGAAGCAAGTGAAAGAAATGGCTTTACCATGCGCCTTAATCGTTGACAGAGGACTAACGGAAATTCCTCCTGGAACAGTAACATGTTTGGGAATAGGCCCAGCCCCAACCGAGAAGGTTGATAAAATAACTGGGAACCTTCCGCTCTTATAATTGAGGTTTAACGTTGCGCGTTTCGAGGCTTGAAAAAGGCATAGGAATTGAAGTTTACGTTACAAGTTCTCCAGGCATTGGAGGCGTAATAAGGCAGTCATGTGAAGACTTCATTGTAGAAGAAGTACTAGTGAATGGCTCAAAAGCAGAAGTACTTACTTCTCATATACCAACACATATCGAAGAACAGCCCTTTAACGGTCGTTATTTACTTTGCATTTTGATTAAGCGGAACTGGGATACTTTTCAAGCTCTCGAGGCTATTGCAAAAAAGCTGGGTATAAGCCCGCAAAAAATACAAATTGCTGGAATAAAAGATGCTAAAGCCGTAACCGCCCAGCACATAACAATTAAAGACGCTAAGCCGGAAGACGCTAAACATATAGACATCAAGGACATTAAAATCGTTCCATTAGGCTTTTTTAAAACTAAGCTCTCGCCGTACTACTTGCTTGGAAACAACTTCAAAATAACAATACGCGGCATAAGCCACACAAAAATAATCACCCAGCAGAGGATAGAAAATGTTGTCAAAGAAATTGAAGTGTTGGGCGGAGTGCCAAACTTTTTTGGGCATCAGCGTTTTGGTACAATCCGTCCAATAACACACATTGTAGGAAAAGCAATTGTTAAAGGCGACTTTCGTAAGGCGGCAATGCTTTTTCTCGCTAAGCCATATCCTCTTGAGCATCCAGAGTCAAGAGCATCCCGTGAAGAACTATGCCGAACACAAGATTTTAAGAAAGCCTTGAAAGCCTTTCCCAGACACTTGTATTATGAGCGTTTGATGCTTGAGCATTTAGCAAAGACACCAGACGACTTTAAAGGTGCCTTTAGAAGATTGCCCGTGAAACTGCGCATACTTTTTCCCCAAGCATATCAAGCCTTCCTATTTAACAAATTTCTAAGCAGAAGAATCAAGTTAGGGCTTCCCTTAAACGCAGCAGAAGTCGGAGACCACATTGTCAAGATTGAGAATACCGGATTGCCAAGTGAGAGGCTACGCGAAATCGCAAGCAAAGAGAAATTGGCGGAAATAAACAGTGCAATAGCTTCTGGAAAAGCACGCCTGGCGATTCCGCTAGCTGGTTTTAAGCCACGCTTGTCAGAGGGTGTTCAAGGTGAAATTGAAAAACAAATTCTAGAAGAAGAAGGCATAACCCTTGAGAACTTTAAAGTAAAAGAAATGCCAGAACTAAGCCTTAAAGGCAGCTTGCGCACAGCTCTAACAACATTAAATGATTTTAGGATAGAGGAAATATCAAAAGATCACGTTAGTCCGCGGAAAAACATGGTAAGGGTAAGCTTTACTCTACACCGTGGATCATACGCCACAGTATTCCTTAGAGAGCTTATGAAGCCACGCAACCCAACCAAGGCGGGATTCTGAAAAGTGTGTTTAACTATTTCATGAATTTCTCAGCGTTCTCCAGCAGTTCCATTTTTCTATCTGCTGGCAAGACAACGTTTGCGGCGTACTGATGCCCATCAGCCATTCCAAAACCCTCAGAAGCCCTCTCAAGAAGGTTAACCGCCCCCGGCAGTTTTCCACTATCGATTAGTTGCTGCATAGGTTTTGGCACTCGCACAGAAGCCTTCACAAAATTTTCCTTAAGTTTTCCCCACTTTGGTATTTCCGGTGGCACATTAACAAAGCCTAGTATGTACTTGTTAGGCTTTATTAGTCGCGCTTGATAGGATAAGAAGGAGCAAAATTGTCCGATAACCTTTGTTCCCATTCCAGCGTAGAGATTTCCAGCATCAAACCATTGAATGTGCTCCGTTTCCCTAAGCCTCTCACGATACAAAATTCCTAAAAGCTTGCGGTTGGCCTCTTTTCGCCTCTCCTCCAAAACGTTAATTCTCTCCTCTATTTCTGGGCTTATACCCTCCAAGCACGCCTTTATACCCAAATCAGGGCCTTCTTCATAATAGCCGACAGCACCCAAAATTTGAAGTTTCGAAAACAAAGCGTCCACGTTTATCCTTAAATTTGCAATTTCAAAATTCTTCCCCTTTTTCCGAATTATCCCAGCTTTTAGGGACTCTTCCAAAACAATTTCGTTAATTGACTTGAAGCCATCGGGAATTTCGCAGCTCCCTACAAGAGCTAAATATCCCAAATCAAAATTATCTTGACTTAAAGCTTTTGCAAAAAAATAGCAGCATGTAGCCCCAGAAAAGTCCCTCTCGCCTTTAAAACCAAAATTTTCAAGGTTTAAATCTAAAACTTTAGGGTCGTTGGACATTTTTGGGTCGTGATGGTCCAATATTACAGTTAGGTTTCGTCCTCTGTTAAATTCAGATATTAAGTCTGCGTGGGATGAGCCTATATCCACATAAAAAATTGTTTGCCCAGTCTTTGAATGCAAGTCTTCAATTACTTCTGCGTAGACCTTCTCTAAACAGAAAGTTTTCGTCTTTATTCCTTCTCTTTCCAGAGCCTTTTTGGTTATTGCTGCTGAACATAGGCCGTCAGCATCATCGTGGTGAACAATAATAGCCTCTTTTGGCGCTTCCTTCCTTAAAATTGAGATCACGCTTGTGGCGCGGCGGTCAAAATCTTGCAACAACATTTTAAGTCCCCTAACCAATAGTCTTCAAAAGATCTGAACGGGTTATTATTCCAATAACCTTTTTGCCTCTCGCCACCAAAACTCCTTGTCGCCGCTCAAGCAAGGGGCGAACAACGCTAATATTTGTCTCTTCTGAAACAATCGGCAGTGGCGGATCCATGATATTTTTAACCTTCTCGTTTGCTATATTTGAACCAAGTTTTCTGATTATACTTTCTTCAGTTATCGTCCCGACGACCTTGCGCCCATCAATGACCGGTATTTGGGAGATGGCGTGCCTGACCATTATTTCACTAATCTTCAAAACATTGTCTTCTGGTCTTGCGAAAAGAACACCCCTCGTCATTAAGTCCCTACACTTTATCTCTTTCCCCTCAGTTAAAACTCTCAAAATCTTGTTCACCGTTGACATTCTAGGGTCAACCTTCCCCTGCTCGATTTTCGCAATATGCGCTTGTGAAACTCCAACGAGCTCCGCGAGCTTTTTCTGGGTTAGTTTAGCCTCTATTCGCAGTTTCCTAAGCATGGAGCCCGTTATTATCAATAATAACCACCAGTTATTATAAATGCAAAGTTAATACAGCAAAATATATATTTTTGTTTTATACATAAACCGAGACTTCATGCGTGTCGGCGGATGGTTAGCTTGCGGAACATAATAGTTGAAAGGTTAAGGCAGACTCCACTCGAAAAGCAAAGGCTAGAAATTGTAGAAAGGAAAGGGTTGGGACACCCGGACTACATTTGTGACGCTGTTATGGAGCAAATATCTCTACGTCTAAGCAAGGAATACATGGAGAAAACTGGTACAATACTCCACCATAACGTGGATAAATCCCTACTTGTGGCTGGGCAGTCCGAACTAAGATTCGGAGGAGGCACAGTGAAGCAGCCGATGCTCTTTGTTTTCGGAGACAGGGCAACCACAGAGTTCGACGGCACAAAAATAAACGTTGAGGAAATAGCTGTAAACGTCGCAAAGGAATGGTTTAGGAAGAACATGCGTTTCGTGGACCCAGACAAACATGTAAAATATCAAGTGGAACTTAAACCTGGTTCAGCAGGACTAGTGGACATCTTCAAGCGGAAAGGAAAGGTTTTGGGAGCTAATGACACATCTGCCGCGGTTGGTTATGCACCAATGACCAGAACAGAGAAGATAGTGCTAAAAACAGAACAATTCCTAAATTCGAAGGAATTTAAGCAGCGTCATCCGGAATCTGGCGAAGACATAAAGGTTATGGGTTCAAGAAACAACAATAACCTAAACTTAACGATATCGATGGCTTTTGTTGACCACTTTATAGGCAGCGAAGAGGAATATTTCGAGAAAAAAGCGAAAATCCTCGAGGAAATCAACAAATTTGTTAGGGCGAACACAGATTTTGAAAAAATAAACATTCAGTTAAACACGCTAGATGAACGCGGCAGAGGAATAGATGGAGTATATTTGACTGTCCTAGGAACAAGCGCAGACAGCGGAGACTCCGGTCAGGTTGGCAGAGGAAATCGTGTAAACGGTTTGATATCCCTAAACAGACCGTTCTGCTCAGAAGCCGCCGCCGGTAAAAACCCGGTAAGCCACGTTGGAAAAATATACAATGTTCTAACATTCAGGGTTGCGCAACACGTATACAAGGAAGTGCCAGAACTTGAAGAGGTCTATATATGGCTTCTGAGCGAAATTGGACGCCCAATAGACCAGCCAGCGATAGCCGCGGCACAAGTTGTTATGACGGAAAACAGCTCGCTTGACAAGGTTAAGAGCAAGATAGAGGCCGTATTGGAATACGAACTGGAAAACATAGACAAATTCTGCTTGGAGCTAGCCCAAGGTAAAATTTCAATCTGCTAGGCTGGAACGTTGATATTTCTAACGCTTACACTTTCATGTTTAAAACATTTAAATCATTGTTTTCTTTGAAACTGTAAAGAGCAGGAAGTAAACATATGACAGAAAACAGTGAAAAGTTACTATCTCCGAATTTTACAAAGTAATCGACTACATCACAATTTTTAAGAGCGAAAAATGGTGGGAAGCCATAGTAATATTTGAATCCTTTGGAAAGCGCTCCATCGGGCTGTATCTATGGCAAAAGAGAAACGATGTTTGGAAAAGAAAACACAAGTTTAACGTGAGGAACATGGAAGAGTGGAATAAGCTTAAAGAAGCCATAGAAAGGCTTGCACCCAAATTATCGCCTCGATAAAAACCTAATTCTGAATTCTTATTCTAAATACGAATCTAAAATTGAATAATTTTATTAATTCACTCATCCAAATCTCAAAGAGGCGAGTGGCATGGAAGTTGAAGAAACACAAGAAGAAACTCAATTTAGCGAGGGCCCAGACGAACAGGAACTTGAACAAGCACCACAAGAGCCCGTAGAGGAAGAACAAGCACCAGAACAAGAAAATAGGACAAACGCAAATAATCAAGGGGACAGAAGCAGCTTTATTCACGGACTTTCCGTGGGTTTAGGGTTGGGCTGCATCTCAACCTTCATTATAATGTGGGTTGTGATTTTCTTCACCCCGCAAATACCACAAACATTAACTTATGAATCTATGCTCTCGATGTTCATCTATCCAATGCTTTACCTATTGGCGGTGGGACTTATTGCATTAACAGCCGGTATAGTAAGAGAATATTATGTCAGAAAATAGAGATAGTTTTAACGCTCTCCGTCTACTTTTATATTCCACTGGGATAATTTTATAGTCTTGAAATCCAAAATTTTAACTGTGAAAATATGCCTAGCAAAATTAAGAGTCTTTTAGAGAAAATTGTTGGCGAAAAAGCAATAGGACCAGCGCCTACATTTTCTATTTTACACATTTTGCGTGCAATAGAACTTGTTTCTGAAAAACCAGTTGGACGGGGTAAACTTGCCGAAGAGTTAAGAGTTGGAGAAGGGGCTGTGCGCACCATTATTAGTCGTTTAAGGAGGGCTGGAATTTTTTCGACCTCGAAGGTGGGCTGTCAACTAACCGTTAAGGGGCTAAAACTTTTTGAAGAATATAAGAAAATTTTTGGGAAAAGGACTAAAATAGATAAAGCAAAACTTATGCCCACACCATTCAACTCCGCTTTATTGGCTAAAAACTGTGGAGATAAGGTTAAATCAGGCATAGAGCAGCGAGACGCCGCAGTTAGAGTGGGTGCGAAAGGCGCTACCACGATAATTTTCAAGAATGGACGACTAGTTATTCCATCTGTTTGCGATGATCTCTCAAGGGATTATCCAAAAATTGCCGAGAAACTGATTGCACTTTTGCAGCCCGAGGAAAACGATGTTATTGTGGTTGCTGGTGCGGACAGTTTAGAGTTGGCTGAGTATGGGGCTGCGGCTGCAGCATGGACCCTATTCGACGACTGTTAATATGTGTATTTATCTCCTCCTGTGAGTATACGTTCTAAAACCATGTTGAAGTTGACCATACCATCATTTGTTTTCGCCGAGACCGGAATAAGGAGGAATTTCAAGCCGAGCTGGTAAATAGCCTTCATCATGTTTCTGCTCATCAGACGCTTTGTCCCCTCAAGCTTTTGTTCTATGGCTGCCTCTAAGGCTTTTGGGTTCGCTGACCAATCTACAATTTTATTAACATCTTCTTTTGACAGCAGATCACATTTTGAAAGCACGTGCACTTGTGGCAGCAGAAAACGGTTGTAGACAGCTGCTGAAAGAAACATGTTTGAAACATAATTTAAAGGGTTTAATGAAAAGACAGCGTCAAAAAGGTAGACTATGGCTTTTGGCTCCTTTGTAAGCTCGCTAGCTATATAGGGTCCGCTTGCTCTAAACGCGAACAATTCCATCTGTCCCGGGGTGTCAACCAAAACAATGTCTGATTTTAAATTCTCCACTTCCATTGAAATGTTTTCGATTTCGTCTGCTAGGAGATCTGCAGCCATTACTAAGGCGCCATTGGGTCCTAAGCCGTACTCTTCCATAATTCTGTCCACGCTTATATAATCGCGGGCGTCCACGTCTGGTGAGTAGGGAAGTGTTAGGGCTCCTGGGTCTAGGTTAACTATTGCAACGTCTTGTTTAGAAAGCCTTAGCCATTCGCTGAAGGCTGCTGTAAGTAGAGACTTTCCAGAACCTGCTGTTCCAATGATGAATACGATAAACACGTTAGCCCACCTGAGATACTCGAGTTCGTGAAATAAACTCATGTTCCGTGGTAAAAGCTTTTCCCGTACGCTGGAACCTCTGGAAGTTTCTGTTCCCCTATTTCTTGATATTTCTGCCTTGACATCAGATATATGATAACTCCTATGCAGACCAAAGCGATAGTGATTGGTAAAAGTATGATGAAGTAAGCTGGCAAGACCAGCACGTTTATTGTTGAACTGTCTGTTCCCGCATAATTGTCATTTCCAGACCAGCTTGTACGAACATAGCACGTGCCTGCTTCATTAAGGGTTAAGACATATGTGAATTTACCTTTAGAATCTGTGGTTGTAACATTTGCCACAGTCCATGAAGAGCCGCCGATTTTAACGTAAATAGTTATTTTCTCGTTTGGCAAACTTGGCGTAAGCTGACCAGAAATTGTTATAGTGCTTCCTTGAATAACAAATGTTGATGAAACTGTTAGGGATATTGCTGACGCTGCCAGCGCCATGTAGCTTGCAGACACTTGCCCTGGTGACCATTGCTCGCAATTTTCAAGTGTGACCACTATAGGATTTTCCCCAATTAGGTCGGATGGGCATTCCCCAACCCTCCAACCGGTTCTCCAGTTTCCACCGGTGCATTCGGCAATGTAATATTTGATGTCGTTGTACTCTACGTAGTAGACTTGTGTCCTCGCGTAGCGGGGCGGATTTGGAAGACTGACACCAACATTCATATGCACCTTGTCTTTATAATATAATAAAACGACGTTGAGACCTCCAGCCTTCATTATGGAAGCCGTCACATAGCTAAATAAGTCGCAATCCCCTTGATTCTCCACGATTGTCTCCACAGGGTATTTGGCTGGCACTGTTACTTCATATGGTATTTGGTGGACAATCATTAAAACTCCGTTTGCAAAGTTTTCATAATCGCCTTGGTATATTTCCCAAAGTTTGTCTGCAATCGGCTGCAGTGCGCGTGGTGTAACAAATTTGGGAAAATCCGCTTCTGAAACTTGCTTGTGATTTTGTCCAACATAATAATCGTAAAGTGACTGGGGGACAACAACATTTAACTTGTACTGCTTTGCGCCATCTGGCCGGTCTAAGAGGTTGTAAGTTCGGGTATAATTTTCCGAAAAACATGATGGAAGCAAGTGCAAAGAAAACGTGAAGAGAACAAGTAGCACTATCACAGTTTTTGAAACTTTCTGCTTCATTCTTCTCAGGAATCGTTATTAAAGGCTGATTTATGACTTTTATGAAACAGCAATCAATAAGGCGGATATGTGGATGCTTCGGGAACCCGGATTTTCAATCATCTGGCGTGCGCACACGCATCAGCGTCTAGCCTGCCCCTCATCGCAACTATATAACATCTTATCTCATTCTTTAAGTTTAATTTTTCCACCCTTCTCTTTTATCAGTTCTGAAAGCTGGATTATGGCTTTTCCAATGCGGTCCTTTGCGGTTTTAGAATCTTTGGCAGTTGTTGATAGGTGGATTTCTATGTGAGGTTTTTTCTCGGCACCTCTTGGATGGGATTTTATGTAGACGTAGGGATTATCATGCATTACAATGTCTATTAGTGGGGCTAGGGCTGACTCCATTATATTATCTGCGTATATACTAGTCTCAAAGAACGTTACATCTCCGGCTTCTTTTCTAAGCATATTGGCTATATGCTCATCAAAAATGGCTTCCATTTCAGATGGAACGCCTGGTAAAGCAATCAAATAGGTACCGCTTAGTTCTACCAAAACTCCAGGTGCTGTGCCAACGGGGTTTGGCAGTGGTTCCGCTTCTTCTGGAAGTTTTGCCATTTTAACTCTGTGAGGGATCATCTCAGCGGTGCCAATTTTTCCAACCTTAGCGTATTCTTCATACTTTTTTCTAATTATTTCTAAGGCTTTTTCGTTAAGTTCTAACTTGCGGTTTATGGCTTTTGCTATCCCTTCCAATGTTTTGTCGTCAAAAGTCGGTCCCAATCCACCCGTTGTAAGTATAAAGCGGGAATTCCGCTCAAGTGCCTCGCGCACCGCACAAGCAATTTCGTCAACGTCATCGCCAACAACAGTTATTCTCTTAACAGCTATTCCCAGTGATGTTGCACGCTTAGCAAGCCATTGGGCGTTTGTGTTTAAAGTCTTTCCAATCAACAACTCATTACCAACACAGATAATCTCCATCTGAACGCTCACATTCACCCCTCCAACAAGCATAATTTGAATACTTTTCATTCTTTTATGCTGTTTGCTACAAAAGCTAAAACAAAGGGGTTTACAAGTCCCTATTTCTTCTTGCTACTTAGCCACCATTTCAAGTATTCCTTTCTTCGCTTTTCCCTTTCATCCTCTTCGCTCTCAACAGGAGGCTTCAATTTTTCCCTAAGCTCTATGAGTTCTTGTTGCGTTACTGAGAGACCACAGCTTTTGCAAACATAATGCTTGGTGGCTATTATGTAGCGCATCTCGCCACCGCATTCTGGACAATATGGCATTCCAACCACTTTCTGCCATTAAGAAGAGGTGGGCTCTAAGAAATAGCTTTCGATTAAATTTTGCTCATGTTATAAAGTTCACTAATCCAGCTTCTTTCGCTAGCTTAATAGCCTTACCCATTTCGTCTCTTGTTAGTTTTCTTCGCAGTTCAGGGATTTCATACGCCCGCCACTCTGGTCTATACTGGAACATGATGTTCACTCTCGTTTCTTTGCCGAGGTTTTCGGCTATCCAGTTAAGTACTGGCTTTGTGCAACATTCAAGATGGTTGGGCAGCACTAGAACGCGTATTATGAGTTCCCCATACTTCTTGGCAATTAAATGATTTTGGGTGCACGCCTCCCAATAGTTTGGAGCTTCGGAAATTCTTTCGGCGCAGTCTCCTAGTCCATACTTGAAGTCGAGAAGGTAAACGTCTGCGAAGCCAGCTAAAAGCTGGGCTGTTTCCTGGCTATAATAAGTATTCGAGTTCCAAACAACCGGAATGTTCACGTTCACATGCTTGAATGTTTCGAGCCACTGTTCCAACCAAGGGGTGGGCTCCCCGCCAACAAGGTTTGCATTTCTGCATCCGCCCCTGTGCAAGTCTTTAACTTCATCTGCAAGCTTTTCTGGCTTGTACGGCTCTCCATTTTCAATCCATTGGGATATTGTCCAGTTTTGGCAGTGCTTACAGCGCATGGTACACCCCATAGTGAATATGGTTCCAGAAGGCACGAGCTCTGGTTCTTCGCCCATGTGTTCAAAAATACTTGAAACAGTTATCTCCATTCCACACTTGCAGAAGCCCAATTTACCACCAAGCCTATTCACTCCACACCTCCGAATGCAGAAGTGACAATTTTCAAGTATGCGCCTCGCAATGGCGATTTTTAGGTCTAAATAGGATTTTTCCGGCTTCGGCATTTCATCTAAATCTTTCTTTCCCGCATCTATTTCCTGTTCAAGTTCACAGAATTGCCTTGTAAGTTCCATATGAATTTGCCAAAGCTTCTCTAATTTGGTGTCCTCTTGGAAGCCGGCTGGAAGCCTTTTGGCTATTAGAAACTTTGCCGGCTTCTCGTTCTGTATTACAGCGAAATATCTAGCGAGGCTTCTCCTTGCCATTTTGTCGTTCAGCACAGCCACAGCGTCTGGACGAAGGATCTTCCACATCACCGCTCAACCAAATTTAACAAGAACGCTATTAGAAAAGCGCGTAAGGATAGGCGTAACCACTGGCATGCAGCTTCCCTTTAATTGAGATCTTCCGTCCGCATACTGGACATCGCATGTCCTTTGTCAAATTCCACTTGGTAATCTCAAAACTAAAGCGTTTGATCAAAAGCTCATTGCAACTTGGACAATAAGTGTTTTCAGCAGGATGCCCTGGAACATTTCCAATGTAAACATAGTTTAAGCCAGCGCTCTTAGCAGCGGCATAAGCCTTCTCCAAAGTCTCGATGGGTGTTGATGGGATGTTTGTGAGCTGATAGTCTGGATGGAAGCGTAGCAGGTGAAAGGGTGTGCCCTCTCCAAGATTTTCCCTTATCCAAATCGCTAACTCCCTTATCCTCTCTATTGAATCCCCTATTCTCGGCACAACCAAATTCGTAATTTCAATGTGGATGCCATTCCTTTCCATCTCCTTTAAAGACTCATAGATAGGCTCAACCGACGGGACAGCAGAAAAGACCTTATAAAAGTCAGGGTCGCCTCCGCCCTTAAAATCCACGGTGGCAGCATCAAGGTATGGTGCTATCGTTTTAACTGCTTCTGGTGTCATATACCCATTTGTAACAAAGGTGTTGAAGAAACCCAATTGATGCGCAAGTTTAGCCGTCTCGTATGCGTATTCAAAAAATATTGTTGGCTCGGTGTATGTGTAGCTTATCCCTTGGCATCCATTATCCCTAGCAGTCCTTACAACATCTTCTGGAGGAAAATCTCTTCCAGCAATCTTCCTTTCTTGACTGATTACCCAGTTATCACAGAACTGGCAGCGGAAGTTGCAACCAATAGTGGCAATAGACATGACGGATGCCCCGGGATGGAAATGCGAAAGTGGTTTTTTGCCAATTGGGTCTATACATGCGGATATAGCCTTTCCATAAACAAGTGAGTAAAGTTTGCCCCCGTCATTCTTTCTGACAAGACAGAACCCAGTTCCGCCGTTGTTTATCGTGCATCTTCTGCTGCATAGATTACACTTAACCTTATTGTTTTCAAGCTTCTCGTAGAGCATGGCCTCTCGCATTTATTTCTCCTCCACGTGGAAACCGTTGTCGTTAAACCCTATGCTTAATACTTTATAAGCTGCTCTAAACCCCTTTTTATGCCCATCAGTAACTATTAGTCCAGCTTCACGAAGCTTTTTCAAATGAAAAGATATTGTTGTGGCTGAGACAGGTTTTGGAAGAACCTTCTCTATCTCATTAATTGTTTTAGCTTCAGGGTATGCTTGTAGAAGATATTTGAGTATTCTCGTTCTTGTAGGGTCGCTTAGAGCGTCGCATATTTTGTGACCGTTAACATGTGTTTTCAAGTTAGGTCTACCACTATTTTAATACAAAAATGCAACAATTTAAGCCTTCCCGATTTAGAGCGAAATCGCTAGTAAACTTATTGGCTTGGTTAAGATTGTTTTATCTCAAAAACAAAGGGTGGAGTAAAAGTTTTCACATCTAATTCCACATTTAGCAAGCCTTCCAAAAATCCAGCCCAAATTTCAGATTCACTTATGAATGGAGCCTTTATCAAAAGGTACTTGTCCTTTAAGTAGAAGTCTCCAAAGCCTTGAACTCTTAAACGCTTAAAGACCTCATTCCACTTTTCCGATTCTGATGTTTGGATACCCAATGTTGCCTCCATGGAAACCTTTGCCGCCTCACCCATTTTACGCCCAATTTCTCTCCATTTATCTTTGGGAATGTTCTGGATTAGTATGTTAACCAGTTCTATGTTTAGGAAGGCTATACGGCTTATTCCACAATAATATTCACCTGGAAAACGCCAGTCATAAATCATCATGCTTCTGTAAACGTCAAGCATCTTTGAAATGAGGGGTTTTATGCCTGGTTCTTTGCCTTCCCGTATTAGCTTATCGATAAACTCACGTTCCTCTTTCTCAAGGATTATTGTCGTCCTTTTTGTTGAACCCTTATCTTTGTTTAGAATTTCTTCTATGCGTTCCTCTTTTTCATCCTGCATAATTAGTATATCTTCAAGCATACTTTATATGCTTTGTTCCGCATTGAAAAACAATTACAACCGAACCCTTTTTAACAACCTCTCAAACTACATTAATTTGCCGATGAAGAGTCTAAAACGCTGAAAAGATGATGCCCCCTGGGGTATCTGAGGCATAAAACTCGCTAAGAAACCACTTTTTTCTTAATCAGGAACAGCATAAGGACCAAGCCAACCAGGAAGACGATGAAACCAGAAACCATCGAAACGACATAGTCCAAATCTAAGGCTTTGAAAAGCGCTAGAACAACATATGGTCCGCCAAACGTTAAGAATGCGGAAAGTAATGTAAGTGAAACTCGCCAGAACTTTGAATTCCAATTAAACCTAGAAGTTTTCTTTTCTTCAATTTTGCTTTTATCTTCGCTCATACTTGCCAATCCTCAACCGTCTTAGGGCATACATGTAAAGGAGCAAATTCCTTATAACCCTTCCTTCACTTCATTTCCTAAAGCCTTCATTAAAAACTTGAAAACCGAGAATCCAGCCCCACGATCAGCCTTAAAACCTGTTGTTGCCCCTAAAAGGCATACACCCTCCAAGCCTCGTTCCTTTGCCATTCCAAGCATAAGCCCCGTGGCTCCCGCAATTCTTCCCTTGCTGTATAGTACGGCGCCCTTCTCCATAAACTCCATAGCAAGCCTATGTGAAGTAGCAGCCACATAAACCTGCGTCGTATTTCCCGCCGTTGGAATTCCACCCATTGTCATAATTAAGCTACAATTATGCTTAATGGCAAAGTCTAAAATTTCACCGCACAACTCGTAATGGGCAACAACATCCTCAAAAGACGGCTGGGCATCACCAGTCAATATCACAAAGTCGTTCTTCTCCATCGGCGCCGCATAAAACTCGTATTTGGGCAAGCGGCAAACACCATTCGAGTCGACAGAAACGTAGTCTGGGAAGTATGGCGCATACAATTCCGCAAATGGCTTAGCTCCACAAAACTTTATCAGAAGATGAGCTGCAATTTTCCCAACATTGCCAAACCCTGGCAGACCTTGAACAAAAATGGGATTCTCCAGCATTGGAGTGAAAATTTGGCGAAAGTATGGCTTGTCCATGTTGGATTGACCACGCTCGATTTAGGATACTGCCATAATAAAAGCTTCTGGTTCCTAAAAGGTTTTAAGATAGTTTGTTTCCAGCATAGAAGTAGCGGGGTGGGGTAGCCAGGATTAACCCGCTGGGCTCATAACCCAGAGATCGGTCGTTCAAATCGACCCCCCGCTACCATTAAAGATTACTAATTATAACAAAAAACGTCCACTAATTGAAGGCTATGCATTAAAAGATATGCGGGGGATTTTTTGTTAGTTTCTTCTAGCTATATTAAAAGTCCATCAATGATTCTTCGCTTGAAAGTACTACTTGTCCATTTATTGTTAATGTTTCACATTGAAGGAGATAGTTCCACAGTTTTGTTTCGGCAATGCTCTGCCGCAAAGTCTGTCGAAGCTTCTCTATTAAATTGATTCTTTCTGGTTCGGGTATTTCCAATAGATCTATTTCTCTTTTGCTTTTCTTGTTTTTTGTGCTCATGTAGCTTTCACCGAGAAAAGCTTTATCGCGTGTCTTAATAAATTGGTTCTTTCAGTGTTTGAAATTTGTCACAGATTGATATATGTGGAAGGCATCTGGTGGGAAAAATTATAAGCGGCATGTGCTTGGATACATAGTTGTAAAGTGAGAGACCATGCAGATTGACTCTGTTGAGAACGCATTATTCTCAATTACCGTTAATCCACTGCTTAAAGAGCTAATCAGCCGCTTTGATATAACATGCCAAAGGGATGGAAGCCTACTCCTAAACTCCCTTAAAGATTTTCTCGGAGAACCAGTTTCCCTTTGTCTCACGTGCCAGCACTTAAGCCGTCACATCGCAAAACCATTTTATGACATTGGAAGTCGCCTCTTAAAAGCTGATAAGAATTTCATGAGGAAACAGTTTGTCAAGGACAAGTATGGAGGAGCCTGGTTCAAGGGCTTTGGCCTAATGATGAGGGGTATCAGAAAATATGGTATACGCATACCCTTCGTACCAGCAGGTCCCTTCGAAATAGTCTGGAACTTCACATACAAATGCAATTTACGCTGCAAACACTGCTACGAAGATGCAGGCGCCGGAAAACTTCCAGAACTATCAACAGACGAGGCGAAACAAGCCATAGACGCGCTTTCAAAAATAGCTGGAGTAGGTCTGCCAGCCTTATCCTTCAGCGGAGGAGAACCACTAGCAAGAAAAGACTTCTTCGAATTGGCAGCCTACGCCAAAAAACGCATTCCATATATCAGCATAGCCTCCAATGGAACACTGTTAACCAAGGATAATGCCAAGGAAATCAAGGATGCCGGCGTAGACTATGTGGAAATAAGCATAGATGGCGCTTCGCCAGCAGTTCATGACGAGTTTAGGGGCATATCAGGAGCCTTCGAAAGAGCAATCCAAGGCGTAAAAAACTGTGTTGAAGAGGGCATAGACACATGCATCGCAACAGTCTTCCACAGAGACAATCTGGCGGAAACAGAAAAAATCCTACAACTGGCCAAAGAACTGGGCGTACGCTTCATGCACTTCAATTACATCCCAACGGGAAGAGCTAAGGAGCATGTGGAACTAGACCTAACGCCTGATCAGCGTCTACACGTGTTGCATGCAATAGGCAAGGAGATAATCACTTTATATTTGCAGGCGAAAGAGGAGGAAATGAAAACTGGAAAATCGAACATTAAAGTTGACAGATTTTTCAGCACTTGCCCGCAATATGCCAGCGTCACCAAAGAACTGTCCCAGCAAATGGGACACAAGTTCATGGTTGAAGCCCACTATGCCGCGAAAAAGGGTGTGGAAAACGTTGCAAACTTCCTCGGCGGATGCGGGGCGGGACGCCTATACTGTGCTATCGAACCAAATGGTGACATAAAACCATGCGTCTTTTTCCCAACAAACAAAAAAACAGTTCTAGGCAACATATTAAGAGACGACTTTGAAGAGATATGGGACAACGACTCACTTCTATGGCAGCTGCGGGTTAGAGAAAACCTTGAAACCTACCTTGTGGACGGAAAAGAGGTTGGCTGCGGGGTCTGCCCAGACAAATATATCTGTGGTGGATGCCGTGCAAGAGCCTACAGTTATTTTAGCGGAAATGTGAAGGCCCCAGACATCGGTTGCATCCATAACAAGGCTTTATGGGAAAAAACAACTGGTTTAAGACGCTAACTAGGCTTTACCCTTTTCTTCCTTGCCAAAATACGCCGTCCACTTAAGCTTGCGAGCATCCCTCTTAAGTTTTAGGGAGCTTTTCCTACACTTGCTTGAACAGAACCAGAAAATTGTCCCATCATTTTTCACGTACATCATTCCAGTGCCCGGTGGGAATTCGTTGCCGCAAAATGAGCATTTCCTAGGTTTTGGCAAAGTATATGCCTCCAAGCGCTTAGTTTGGCTATCTCGTTATTTTTTTCGCTTCCCTTTCCGTTTCTCTAAGCATTAAGATGTCTTGCACTCGCACCGGACCCTTTACATTCCGTGTTATTATCCGTCCCTTATCTTTTCCCTCTAAAATTCGGACTCGCACCTGGGTAATTTCGCCTGTCACACCTGTTCTTCCAATTATTTGAATTACTTCTGCTGGTGTAAGCTCCTCTTCTGCTGTTTCCTTTTCCTTGCTCATTACTTGGCTCCTTTCCTAAGCTGCTCAATTCTTTTAATTATCTCTTTAACGAGCCCTCCAGAGTCTCCCTCACTGATTATGCACGCTGAGGCTGCTGGAACATCTATACCAACAGCGCCTCCAAGTTTTTCCTTACTTGGAACATAAACATAGGGGATTTTCCTTTCTTCGCAAAGAAGTGGCAGATGAGCTACAACCTCCGGCGGGTCAACGTCTTCAGCTATTACCACAAGTTTTGCTTGCCCCCTTTCAACAGTCTTTGTCGTTTCATTTGTTCCTTTTCTCACTGTTCCAGTTTTTGCGGCTATTTGTAGGGCTTCATAGGCCGCATCTGCAACTTCCTTCGGGACCTCAAATTTCACGTAGAACGGTTTTGACATAAGCCTCACCCTTCGAATGCACAGTTTAATCAACAACACCTATTTATGAATGTTTCGACTAAACCCGGCGGAAACTCTTCTATACGCGAGGTAACGTAGAAAGGTTTAAATAACATGTCACGTTTGAACCTTTTTGTTTTTCGAGGGGAATATAAAAGTTTGATCAGGTTAGGTCAAGTACTTCACATAAGTCCAAGCAGAAATGTTATAGTTAAGGTCGAAAAAATTCCAAAGATAGGTGGAACAGTTGTTGATGAAAATTTAAGGCATGTTGGCGAAGTCTTCGATATTTTCGGCCCTGTTTCCTCGCCATATGTGGCGGTTAAACCAAAAGTCTCCAAGCCTGAAGTTTTGGTTAACAAAGTGTTGTATGTTCTCACCTCGAAAAAGGGAAAGGAGAGAAAGTAGATGGATGATGCGGATGTTGGGGATGCGAACCCGACATCAACTACTCAGCAGGCTAAAGTGCAGTCGTGTCCCGAATGCGGCAGCACAAGATTGATGCGCGATTATGAATGCGCAGAACTGGTTTGCATGGATTGCGGCTACGTAATAGCAGCAAAAATAGCTGATAGGGGGCCAGAGTGGCGGGCGTTTGACGATGAACAAAGGGCGAAGAGAACAAGGGTTGGCGCCCCATTAACGTACACGATTCATGATAAGGGCTTATCAACAATGATTGACTGGCACGACAGAGATATTTATGGGAAAGGCTTATCCCCGGGGCAAAAAGCCCAAGTTTACCGCCTCAGAAAGTGGCAGCGGCGAATAAGAGTTTCAGACGCTACCGAACGCAACCTCGCCTTTGCACTGTCTGAGATAACGAAAATTGCTAACAACTTGAACCTTCCAAAGAACATTTTGGAAACAGCATCTCTCATTTATAGAAAAGCCGTTAAAGAAAGACTCATAAGAGGTAGGTCGATTCAAGGGGTTACATCGGCAGCGATTTATTTGGCTTGTAGGCAGTGTGGCTTGCCCAGAACCTTGGAGGAAATAGCCCAAGCATCAAATGTGAACAAAAAAGAGGTGGGACGCAGTTACCGCTTCTTAATAAAGGAGCTAAACTATTTTATTCCGCCCCTAAAACCAAGTCAATACATAACCAAATTCTCAAATCAGCTGACAATGCAAGGCAAGGTCGAGGAAATAGCCCACAAAATTTTAGCAGCAGCAAAGGAGCTAAAACTCACATCTGGGCGGGGCCCGACAGGCATTGCGGCAGCAGCAAGTTACATAGCCTCAGTGCTTACTGGGGAGAGAAAAACCCAGAGGGAGATCGCCGAAATAGCGCAAGTGACAGAAGTTACAATTAGGAATCGCTATAAAGAGCTTGTTGAACGGTTAATGTTTCAAATGAGTTTATAGGGCTCTAGGCATTAAAGGAAGTGTTTTCAGAAGAGCTCCTCTTCCTCCTCCTCTTGTTGGCAACATTCCTCATTTTCTTCTTCTTTTTCCGCTTCGCTTTCAAGAATTTTTGGAACAGCCTTACCCAGCTCTTCTAGGATATCTTCGGGAATTTTATCCCGTAAACTCTTGATTTCCTCTTTAAGCCTGTTAACTTCAGTCTCTAAGGTCTTAGCCTTCTCACTTAACTCCAAAACCTCCTTGAGCTTGTCCCTCTCCTCTAAAAGTGTTCGCCTCTCCTCTTCTAGCGCCTTAATTTTCTCCTCTAATTTTGCCTTCATTTCGGTAACCTGCATTTTAAGCCACCAATTTAATGTTATTGGGTTTCTGCGGATTAATAATTTGCTGCAAAACACATTTTAGTCTCTAAGGCAATACTCATAATAGGGTTGTAGTTTGGTTAAATGTCCTAAATGTGGGGGAGAGGTTGCTGCCCCTGTTAAGACATGGACTATTACTCCACGAAAACCTGGAGAAGGTGCACCAAAACTTATGGGGATATTCGAATGTCCAAGCTGTAAAGCAAGGTTTAGAACAGCCGTCGAATCTGAAGCGAGAATCGAAGAAACAGTAAGTATTAAAAACATGGTTGAAAGAATTAAAGTCATAAAGGGTGAACTTATGCAGACATTGAAGAATCTGCGCGAGAAGATAAAAACTTTAGAGACTGAACGTGCAAATCTCATGATTGAGATTGAGAAACTGAAGAAGGCGGCAGAGTCGAGGGTTAGTGCACTTGAAAGTGAAGTGAACATGCTGAGAGAGGAAGTGAAATCTCTAAGAGAGTTGCTTGGCTATACGGAGGAAAAGTAAAAGATAGGGTGAAATTGGAACCTGGTGCTACGTGTTACAGTTTAAGACTGTAAAAACTTTTTGTAGTATTCTTGGGCTTTTGCCACAGCTTTCTCTGGATTCTTTAAAATGGGATAGCTTGGTCCTGGGGCGAGTTTCTCGCATTTGCTGAAGTATTCGACAACTTTTTTGATGTTTCCTTCATAGATTGCCAGTCCTCCGGCAATGTGGTACCACAGTCTTGCCCTTGTGAAGTCTTTTTCCTTTTCGAATTTTTTGGCGTTTTCCGCCGCTTCTTCCATGGAGACGCCAACTTTTCTTGGGTCAAGAAACATCACATTAAACAAAGCCTCATATGTTTCCTTATCTTCTCCACAAAGTTTTTCAAGTTCAGTTATCTGTCTAGCCTCAACGTTAGTGGTTTTTGTTCCTTTCTCCTTTTTCCTCCTAAATATGTTCAGCAAACCCATAATTTTCCTCCTTTAACCACCCGTCGTAGTTTTACGGTGATTATTCATTTATGCGATGACTAACTTTAAAGGTTTGTCTGTGTATTTGTGCTTTATGCCATATGAATTTACATTTGACCTTTCAAAGGTTCCACGTTTCTTCTTTACTGAAGTAACTAGAGTTGTTTATGAAAAAAGGGTGCATAAAAGGATTGGCAGTGCTTTGCAGGATATTATTAGGAAGTTTAGGATTCAGGAGGCAACTGGTTTAAGTTTGTCTGATGCTGTTCAGCTTTTGGAAGATTTTGCGGATATGGAGATGAGAAACCTTTTGGAAAAGGAGAAATTTAGAAAGGCTGGGAAAAGAGCTCTGTTTTTGCCCCACTGTTCCAGGAAGTATATGGATAACAGGTGTAAGGCTAAGTTTGAGCCGAGTATCCCCTCATATATTTGCGCTCACTGTTCTTCTGATTGTTTGATTAATAGGGCTGCTTCAATAGCCGAGAGAAAAGGCTATGATGTTTACGTTATACCAGGTGGTTCATGTATTTATAAGATTTTGAAGCTTAAACGTTATGACGGCGTTGTAGGTGTTGCTTGTGGTGAAGAGGTGAAACTGGCTGGAGAAGCATTATCGAAAATGAATGTTGCTGGGCAAGCTGTTCCTTTGCTTAAAAATGGCTGTGCAAACACCTTCTTCAACATTGAAACTTTGGCGCAGATTCTTTGAGGAGAAAAATAGGGAGTTGTTTTAGGGTAAGGCTGGTCGACTCTATTTCTTTTCCTCTTTAGCCTTTTTCTTGGTTGTTTTCTTCTTGCAAGACAACTATTTACACCTCAAAACCAACAAAATTAAATGAGGATTGAGGGTGTTATATAATTTTTACCATCGTCTGTGTAAATTACAAGTGGAATTTGCTGGAAAATTGTAAGATAAATGTTACTTGATTATCTCTCGCTTTTTCCATCTGAGGTTTTTGCTGCGGCATTTCCGACATTTAACTGCGGTCGTGGCGTTTCGCGCACCGCATTCTCTGCAGATTTTTACGTAGAGTCTACGCTGCTGAGCTAAAGTTTTTTTGAAGGGGTCCATTATTGGCATTTTGCCTCAACTCGCTCTCTTTGCGGTGACAACAAACAGAATACGCGTCCAAATATACTTTTTGCCTTTGTGGTAACTAACGTTTTATCAGCTTTTCCAGTAGCGTGGCTACATCGCTGGGTTTTTCAGCCACAGCAACACCAGCCCTTCTGAAGGCTTCCACTTTGCTTTCAGCTGTTCCAGCCTTGCCCATTATTATTGCGCCAGCATGTCCCATGCGTTTTCCCGGTGGGGCTGAGCGCCCAGCTATGAAGGCTACGACGGGTTTTGGGTATTTTTCTTTGGCTATGTATTCTGCGGTGAGTTCTTCGAGGTTTCCGCCTATTTCGCCTATTAGGGCTATGCCTTCTGTTTGTGAGTCTTTTTCGAAAAGTTTTAGGACGTCTATGAAGTTTAAGCCGACTATTGGGTCTCCGCCTAAGCCTATACATGTAGATTGCCCCATCTGTTTTTTGGTTAAGCCAGCGGCTATTTCGTACGTTAGTGTTCCGCTTCTTGAAATCATGCCTATGCTCCCAAGCTTGAAGATATGGGCTGGCATTATCCCAAGTTTGCATTCCCCCGGCGTTATTATCCCCGGAGTGTTTGGTCCTATTATTGTGGCGTTGACTTGTTTAGCATATGCCACGACTTTGATGGCGTCTTTCACTGGGATATGCTCAGTGATTATGACAACCGTTTTTATTCCGTTCTCTAGGGCTTCCAGTGCGGCATCCGCTGCGAAGGGTGCTGGAACGAATATTATTGAGGCGTCGGCTTGATGGTTTTTTAGGGCTTCTTCAACAGTGTCATATACGGAGACATTGTGAACTATTGTTCCGCCTTTGCCTGGCGTCACACCAGCAACTATTTGTGTTCCATATTCCAGCATGAGTTTTGTGTGGAAGCTTCCCTGCGCTCCAGTTATGCCTTGAACTATTGCCTTAGTGTTTTTGCCAACCATTATCCCCATATTTTCACGCTCCGCTCTTGACTATTTCCACCACATGTTGGGCTGCCTCTTCCATGCTTTCCAGTACATGTATTCCAGCTTCGGTTAGTATTCGCTTTCCCTCCTCCTCGTTTGTCCCTACAAGTCGGATGACCAGTGGTTTTTCTATGCCCAGTTTTTCTTTTGCTGCCAAGACTCCTCTTGCAACGTCGTCGCAGCGGGTTATCCCGCCTAAAATGTTTATGAATAGAGCTTTGACATTTGGGTCTGAGAACACAATTTTGAGGGCTGCTGCGATTTTTTCTGATGGAGCGCCGCCGCCCACGTCCAAGAAGTTTGCTGGTTTTCCGCCATAGAGTTGTATGGCGTCTAATGTCGCCATTACTAAACCAGCCCCGTTGCCTATGACGCCTATATCTCCGTCAAGTTTTACATAGGCTAGGTCGTTTTTTGCAGCTTCAATTTCTTGCGGGGAGAGTTCGCCTTCTAAAATTCTTTCTTTGAACTCTGGGTGGCGGAATAAAGCGTTATCATCAATTATTATGCGGGTGTCAACGGCGACAAAGTTTCCATCTGGAGTTTCGACGAGGGGGTTCATTTCAATAAGTTCAGCGTCATAGTCCATGCCAGCTCTGTGTAGGCTATAGAAGATGTTTCCAAGCAGTGAAATTTGGTTTCCAGCATATCCCATATGTTTTGCTATTTGTCTGGCGTGGTATGGTCTAAAACCGCACTGTGGGTTTATTGGGAACCTTATCACTTTTTCTGGGGCTTTTGCGGCAACCTCCTCTATTTCCATTCCGCCTTCAGACGATGCGATTGCAACATAGCTTTTTGAGAATCTGTCAACAGTCATGCCGAAATAGAGCTCTTTTTTGGCTTGTATTTTCTCTTCAATCCACACACTTCGAACAGGTATCCCCTTAATCTGCATGCTTAACAGTTTTTCCGCAGCCTTTTCCACATCCGCTGTTGAGTCTGCGAAAAGTATTCCTCCAGCTTTTCCCCTTCCCGCAACGGGAACCTGTGCCTTTATGACTAAGGGTGGGTTAAGCCTTAAGGCTATTTCTCTGGCTTGGGTGATGTTTGTGGCTAATTCGCCTTTTGGTGTTGGAACACCATACTTTACAAGTATCCTTTTCGCCTCATATTCAAGAAGTTTCATTTAAGCATCCCCTTTTATAGTCATTTTATTAATTCTATTGCGACGTAGGATTTTGTATCTTTTATGCCTTCGATTGCGGATAGTTTCCTTAAAACATCGTTGAGTTTATCTCTTTCAACTATTAGTACGGCGTCAATGTCGCCAGCAACTCTGAAAGCCTTTTGCACGACTGTTTCTCTGATTTTCTCATAGACTTCGCTTCTTTTGGGCGGGTAAACCTTGATAAATATGAAGGAGGGTGTTGATGATACGCCAAGGGCGCTTAACCCTTTTTCTGTTACGTCTATGAAGCCTCTGCCAGTCCTTATGTAGTTTAGGTCTCTGAGCTTTTTCAGGTGGAGGTTTAGTGCTTGTCTGCTTATGCCTAATTCTTTTGCTAGGTCGCTTTGTCTTGCATGCAGGGTGTATGTGCTTGTTGATTTTCCCTTTTCATATAACATTCTGAGCAGCTGAATTGAGCGTCTTGTTAGTGTTTCCAAAGTTTTAACTCTTCTTCTAAGTGTTAGAGAAAGTTTACAATAGTATGGGTTATTTAAGCATTTAGCAAGTTTTAACGTTTTTAAACCTTTCAGTGGCGTTGCTTTAAAGTTGCGGTAGAAGTTAAAACCGTAATGTATTTATTTATCGATAAAAATGGTTATGAAGCCATAGAAAAAGTGAAAACAAGGAGTGAGGCGGTCCAAAATGTCTGAAAGCAACTCAGTGTTGATCGGGAAGAAGCCAGTAATGAACTATGTACTGGCTTGCATAACCCTCTTCCACGGCGGAGCAAAAGAGGTAAATGTTAAGGCAAGAGGGAGAGCCATAAGCCGTGCTGTCGACGTCGTTGAGGTCGTTAGGCGCCGATTCCTACCAGACGTTAAAGTTAAGAAAGTAGGTATCGGAACTGAGCAGGTGGCACCCAGAGAAGAGGGTGGCACGCCTACAAACGTCAGCACTATCGAGATAACGCTGGAACGCTGAAATCTTCCGAATAGAATTTCAAAGCTCCGCCGCCCCTCCTTTATTTGTGGAGGGCAACCTTTCAAGTGAAGACAGTATTGTGTAGTTTCTGTTTGAAAAGTGGAATCTTATGCCAAAAGTGTTCGGAAAAGGTCAAGTCCGGCGAAGTGTCGGAGCTTGATTTGAAAATTGCCCGTTTACTACTTTCACTAGAGGAAACTTATCCCTCTCTTCAGAACGTTTATTTTTATAAGGCTGTGGATGCTGGAAAAACTTTGGCAATTCTTGTTGGGAAGGGGGATGTCCCCCGTCTTTTGGGTTATGGTGGAAAGATAATTAAGGTGGTGGGTGAAAAGACTGGTAAGTCTATACGGGTTTTGGAGTATGGCGTTGACGATAGAAAGTTTTTGGAGGACTTGTTCGCCCCTTTAAGCATAGTCACCATAAACACTATTTGGCTTCCAGACGGGACAACTGAGACCCGAGTTATTTTAAGGCGGAGAGGTGGGAGGCAGCCGCCCTTTGATGTAAAGGCTTTAAAAGAGATTGCCCGTAAAGTTCGCAACATGACGCTGCGTGTGGAGTTTACAGACTAGTTGGACGCGTGAACTAATGAAATTGGACCCTATTGGAGACTGGCGGAGAACCCATTACTCTATTGATGTTCGACCAGAACTTGATGGGCAAGAGGTCACCCTTTTCGGCTGGGTTCAGGAAATTCGGGATTTAGGCGGAATACGCTTTATAATATTGCAGGACCGCGAGGGAACAGTGCAAATAACCGTTCCACGGAAAAAGGTAAGCAGCGAAGTTTTGTCGAAGTCTGACGCCTTGCAGAGGAGATACAGTATTGGCGTGAAAGGGATTGTAAAGAAAACAGAGATTACGCCCAGAGGGGTCGAAGTTATACCGAAGGAAATTAAAATTTTCAGCTCAGCCGCTTCGCAACTGCCAATAGACACCACTGGGAAAGTGCCAGCGCAGTTGGAGGTTCGGCTTGACGCCCGCGCATTAGACCTTTGCCGTGAAGAAAGCATAGCCATCTTCAAGATTCAACACACAGCCGTCGAGGCAATACGCGACTTCCTCTTTGAAAGGGGCTTTATAGAGGTTCACACTCCACGCATAATTGCCTCAGCCACAGAAGGCGGCGCAGCACTTTTCCCAGTGGACTATTTTGAAAGGAAGGCTTTCCTCGCGCAGAGCCCCCAACTATACAAGGAACAGCTTGTCATAAGTCTTGAAAAAGTATTTGAAATAGGTCCCTTTTTTAGGGCTGAAGAATCCCATACGCGGCGGCATTTGAGCGAGTTTGTTTCAATAGACATTGAGCAGGCTTTTGCTTCAGCTGAGGATGTTATGCAACTGCTGGAGCAGCTTATGCAGTACACATGCAGAGTTGTCCGCGAAAAGTGCCAAAGGGAACTGGCAATCTTAAACTATCAGTTGGATGTGCCTGAAATCCCCTTTAAACGCTTGACCTACGACATAGTTCTCGAGGATTTAAAGGGTGAGGGCATAGAGATTCCGTGGGGTGAGGACATACCAACACCAGCCTTCAGAACTTTGGGTAAGATTCACCCATACTTTTACTTTATAACTGATTGGCCGACGAGGTCGAAGGCTTTTTACATAAAGCCAAGAGATGACAATCCAGAAATTTGCGAGGGCTTCGACCTTATGTGGCGTTGGATTGAGCTTTCTTCTGGCGGAACCAGAATAGCCTCAAAAGAGCTTCTGATCAAGCGGTTGATGGAAAAGGGGCTAAACCCAGAATCTTTCAAGTGCCATTTGCAGGCTTTTGATTATGGTATGCCGCCCCATGCTGGTTGGGCCATTGGCTTGGAGAGGCTTACAATGATGTTGACGGGGAAAAAGAACATTCGAGAAGTTACACTTTATCCTAGGGACAAGTTTAGGCTTACTCCATGACAATTTAGGTCGTGAGGAAAGCCTAAATTGACTACCCCTCTAGATTTTCACCGCTTTCGAGATTTTCATGCGATGGTTTGGCTTTCAATATTTTGATTTAAACTTGTTCTAAAAGTTGATAAAGAGGCTTTTCTCTATCCCCGACCATGGGAGAACAACTAAAAATAGCGTGTGGGGTCTTTGGGGCAATAAACTTTGAGAAACAGCCTATATTCCCATACATATACTGGGGTTTGAGGGCTCAAAACCATAGAGGACACCAGTCCCACGGCTTTCTCACATACGCTAACGGAGAATTCTACGTTCACAGAAGCCTAGACCTTGTGCCGAAAATTAAGACAAGCGCCATTCAAGAGTGGTTTGGGCGTCTTCCGGGGCACATTGGCATAGGCAATGTTAGATACACAACTTCTGGAAAGACAGATGAAAAGTCCCTTATAAGGGGCACTCAGCCCGTCACTGCATCGAAAAAAGGTTTAAAGCTGGCTGTCTCTTTCAACGGCAATGTTGTCAACACCTTTCAACTTAAGAGAGAAATATCCAGAGAATTTCCAAACTTCTCTTACGAATGTGACGCCGACCTCATCTGCCACAAACTCCTAATAGAACTGGTTAAGGGCGATGACCTTGCCTCCGCAGTGAAAAAGTGCATGCAAGAAATTGAGGGCGCCTTTTCAGTTGCCGGAATAACCGGAAAAGGCGAGTTTTTCGCTTTCAAAGACCCCCATGGGATAAGACCTCTCTGTGCTGGTCACAGCGGAGAAGGGAAGACCTACGCGTTTTCGTCAGAAACCGTTGGTTTAGACATAAATGGTTTATGCCGGGACTTTGAGGTTGAGCCCGGTGAGTTCATAAGAGTCTCAGAAGACGGATTTAAACGTGAAAAACTTATAAATTCTGGGCGTAAAGCCTTTTGCGCCTTTGAATTTGCTTATTTCGCCAGACCTGACTCCATTTTTGATGGGAAGTATGTTTATGAGATTCGCGAGGAGTTTGGAAGGAACCTTGCGAGGGAGAACCCGGACATCGTTAAGGATGCGGACATGGTTATTTCTATGCCGGAAACTGGTGATGACGCG
This sequence comes from uncultured Candidatus Bathyarchaeia archaeon, assembly GCA_964573785.1. GTDB lineage: Archaea > Thermoproteota > Bathyarchaeia > Bathyarchaeales > Bathycorpusculaceae > JAGTQI01. Next base: position 120,557 of record CAZNKF010000002.1, on the reverse strand, counting down.
GCGCTGGGGGTTCATGAAGAGTCTGGTTTGAGATGGGAGAGAGCAACCCGCAGACACCGCTATGTAACTGAACGTGCCTTCATACTGCTTAACAAGGAGCGCTACGCCACAATAGACAAAAAAATCAACATTCTAGCCTCAAAGGTGAATGGTAAAAGGGTCATAGTGGTGGATGACAGCATTGTCCGAGGCGACACAACACGGATTACTGTGGAGAAACTTCGCAAAATGGGTGCAAAGAAAGTCTACCTTTTTGTAACTTTCCCCCGCATAATTGGTCCATGCTTTTACGGGATAGACATGGCGACATATGGGCAGCTCATAGGTTCAAAACACACGCCGGAAGAAATAGCCAAAATTATAGGAGCGGATGCCGTCTGCTACCAGTCGATAGATGGGCTTGTTAGGGCTACCGGCTTCAGAAGAGAAGAGTTATGCCTAGGATGTTTGACTGGCGAGTATCCAACGCCGCTAGCCCAAAAAATTGCGGATGAAATGAAGAAGAGGTTTTTGGAAGGCGTTGAGGAAACTGGAAGGCTTTACGAGATTCAAGAGATTGTTGATAGGAGCTAGTGGCAAAATAGATTAGCGTCTTCCAGCATCTAACATCTTAGCATCTGAAGGTGCATGTCTTTGGCAGAAAGGGTCGGCGTGCTCGTCGTCTCCTACGGCGCCCGCGAAGTGGCAATGGTTGACGCTTTTCTGCGAAGCACAAAATACAATGTGGAGGTTTATGTTGCCGATAAACAGCGAAACCCATTTAACGTGAAAAACGCAGCGGCACACGTTGTTATACCAGACTTGAATGTTGAGGCCATATGCAAATTCGCCGAAAACCACAAAGACCGCATAGACTTCGGCATTGTCGGTCCAGAAAAGCCCATAATCGAGGGCGTCCGCGACCTTGTCGAGAAGCGCACTAGCATACCGATGATTTGTCCAACGAAAGAGTATGCAATAGAAGCCAGCAAAGTTCAACAGCGCCTACTATTCCAGGAGACTGCTCCGGAGGTGAATCCCCGCTTCCGAATCTTCCATCCAGAAGAGTTCAAAACACAGGAGGAGGCGCGTAAAGCCCTTTACAAGTGGCTTGACGAGCTTGAAAATATGGCTGTTGTTAAGCCAGACAAGCCAGCAGCTGGCAAAGGTGTAGGCGTATGGGGAGATCACTTCACAACCCGCGAACAGCTCTTTGAGCATTTTTGGGAAAATTTGCGGCACGGTGCGGTTATAGTTGAAGAGAAAATTGATGGTGAAGAATCCAGCTTCCAAGCTTTCTGTGATGGAAAGCACTTGGTGTCGCTTCCAGAAACGAGGGACTATAAACGCGCCTTCGACGATGATAAGGGTCCAAACACTGGCGGTATGGGCTCCTATAAGGATTCTGGCGAAATATTGCCCTTCATGACAGTGGCGGACAGAGAAAAGGAGCTGGAAATCGTAAACAAGATTTTTAGCAGGTGGAAAGCCCAAGACAACCAAGCCCTGAGAGGCATACCCTTCTACGTGGCTTTTATGCACACTGGCAAGGAACCGAAAATCCTTGAGAACAACAGTCGCCCAGGCGACCCGGAAATAATTAACATTCTGCCAATTTTGAAGGACGACTTTGTTGACGTGTGCTTTGAAATTCTTGACGGGAACCTGACCCGAATAGAAATTGAGAGGATGGCAACAGTAGTGACCTACAAGGTGCCGCCAAGTTATGGAGGCTATGCCGAAGCCTTCCCGGAACGTGTGAATAAGGCGGAAATAGACAAGCCGGTAGACCTAACAAAAGCCTATGAACTTGGCAGAAAGTATGGCGACAGAATTCGCGTTTATCCTGCCTCTATGGAGCCCCGCGACGGCGAAACCTACGCCCTAAAGTCTAGGGCTGTTTGTGTGGTTGGCATAAGCGAGACGATTGAGGATGCCAGAAAAATCACCTTAGAGGGCATCAAAGTCATAAAGGGCGGAGCCTTGTGGCACCGGAACGACATAGCCTCAAAACAGCATATAGAAAAGAGCATACGCCACATGGAGGCGCTCAGAAAACGAGGATGAAAAAAGTTTTCATTTCAGACTGTGAGGGACCAGTTTCCAAGAATGATAACGCCTTCGAACTAACAGCCCATTACGTGCCCAACGGTGAGCACCTCTTCACGGTTATAAGCCGATACGACGATGTGCTCGCAGATGTTGTTAAAAAGCCCGGCTATAAGGCTGGCGACACGCTGAAGCTTATACTGCCCTTTCTAAAGGCTTATGGCGTAGCAGACCATAAAATGCAGAGTTTTTCTGCCAAGACACTTCTGCTAATCGCTAATGTTAGGGAGAGTTTGGCTTTCATCCAGAAAGTTGCCCACGCCTTCATTGTTAGCACAAGCTACGAGCATTATGTTAGGGCGTTGTGCCAAGCTATAGACTTCCCTTTCAAGAAAGTTTACTGCACAAGAGTGAAAATTGACAAGTATTCGCTTAGCCGAAAAGAGCGGGACAGGCTTAGGGAAATTGCAGCCGAAATTGCCGAAATGCCAATAATCGAAATTCCGAAAGGTGCAAGCTCAATCCAAGACTTTCCAAAAGAGCACCAGCAAGTCATAAGGCGGCTTGATGAAATCTTCTGGGAAGAAATAGCCAAAATGGAGATCGGAAGAGTTTTCAAAGAGGTTAATCCTGTGGGCGGGCGTGAAAAAGCCGAGGCGGTTATGCGAATAGCCAAAAAGCTGGACGTAAGCCTTTCAGAAATTGTTTATGTTGGCGATAGCATAACCGACGTTGAAGCCTTCAAAACAGTCCGCAACGCAAATGGCTTAACAATATCTTTTAACGGCAATGAGTACGCCATAAGAGATGCTGAAATAGCCATAATGTCTGAAAAAGCCCTTGTAACAGCACTGCTAACAGCAGTTTTCTACAAGTTTGGCAAAGAAGGCGTAATTGAGCTGGTAAACAACTGGAGCTTTGAAAGGCTTAGGGAGCTTGACGTGGACGCGGAACTGAAAAGTAAGTTTTTTGAGGCTTATGGCGAGAAACTTTCACATGTGGAAGTTATCACGGCGGCAAATATGGAGAGGCTGGCGGAGGAGAGCACAGCCTTTCGCAAAACAGTTCGGGGCGAAGCCATAGGGCGCTTGGGCTAGGCTTGTCAAAGGTTTAATAGCCTAAAGCACCAACCTAAAATAATCCCAACGTGAAGCGTGGAGCGGAAGTTTGTTGGCGAAAAAGGAGCTTGTGGAGGATACTTACGCGGAAGCTTTCGAGGGTATCTACTGCCGAGTTGTCGTTACTGCTGATGATGAGGAAACTTTGCGGAAGGCGGCACTGCATGCAACAGCCACACCATCCATAGTCATCGGCAGAGTTGAGGGCGGAATAGAAAGGTGGCTGAGCGAAAAGGAAACACCAGACGGACGTAAAGGTGTGATCCTCCAGTTCTGGGGTGGAATAGACCCCAAAAAACCCTTTTCCGACTCCCTAAAAAAATTCGAAATTGAGCTTTCCTATCGTATAAGGCAGGATATCCTCGTAAAACCCTTCACGGCGGTTTTTGGCGCCTTAGAGAATCCGCTGGGCAAAATTGACATGATGGAGCGTGTCGGCCACTGCGGAGACGGCTATGAGTGGGAGGAAAAACGCTACAACCGCCACGTCATAGTCGTGCCCATCATGGTTCCAGACTTCATAATAGAGCGGTTTTTGGGCTATGCCCGCGGGGTTATGGGCACGAACTTCTGGATAATGTGCAAGACAAAAGAAGCTGTTATGGAGGCTGGGGCAAAGGCTTTGGAAGCCATCCACAAAGTTGAAGGCGTAATAACGCCCTTTGACATTTGTTCTGCTGGCTCAAAACCCGAAACCCGCTATCCATGGATAGGACCGACAACAAACCACCCTTACTGTCCATCACTGAAGAGGCTGCTTGGCGAGGAGTCAAAGGTTCCAGAAGGCGTGAACTACATCCCAGAGATTGTGATAAACGGTGTTTCGCTTGAGGCTGTTAAAAGGGCTATGAAGGCTGGCATTAAGGCTGCATTAAAAGTGCAGGGTGTCGTGAAAATTTCAGCTGGAAATTATGGTGGAAAACTTGGCGATTACAAGATACATTTGCGTGAGTTGTTCCCATGAAACGCTTTGACGTTATAGGTTTCGGCGCCCTAAACGTGGACAAACTCTACAAGGTTAATAAGATAGCTGGACCAGAAGGGGAAGGCTTCATAAAAGGCTTCGAAGAGGCATGCGGAGGCTCGGCAGCCAACACCATTGTGGGCTTGGCGAGGCTGGGCTGCAAAGTCGGCTTTATTGGGAAGGTTGCCAACGACCGGGAAGGGAAAATGCTCCTAGAAGATTTCCGCAGAGAAGGCGTAAACACAAAGGGTGTTATAAAGGCGAAGACTGGACGAAGCGGGTCAGTCATGGGCTTCGTAGACGAAAAAGGCGAAAGAGCCTTATACGTGGACCCGGGCGTAAACGACACCATAAGCTTCGAAGAAATAGATTTGGGGTATGCCTGCCAAGCAAAATTCATCCACTTAACGTCGTTTGTGGGCGAAATGTCCTTCGAAACTCAGAAAAAGCTTGTGAAAAACCTCCAAGAAGACGTTAAAGTAAGCCTAGACCCGGGCGAGCTTTATGCAATAAAGGGCATAAAAGCCCTAACCCCAATTCTGGAGAGAACCTTTGTTTTTATGCCAAACTCTCGGGAGCTGACGCTCTTAACTGGCACGGAGGACCATGTTAAGGGTGCCGAAAAAATGTTGGGGCTTGGAGTGAAAATTGTTGCAGTTAAACTTGGCGGCAGAGGATGCTATGTCACAGATGGGAAGGAGAGCCACCACGTGGAAGCCTTCAAGGTGCATATTGTGGACACAACTGGTGCTGGAGACGCCTTTTGTGCTGGTTTCCTCTACGGCTTGTTAAATGGTAAAAGCCTAAAAGAGTGCGCAAGACTGGGCAATTTTGTTGCTTCCCGTTGCATAATGAAGATGGGTGCCCGCACTGGGCTTCCACGCCTAGAAGAATTAAAATTGCTTCTCTAAATAGTCGATTAGGCTTTCGAAGATTAGTTTTCCATCTCCGTGTTGTGGCATGAGCCTCTGCCTTGTCCAGTCTGGCTGCTGCCACCAGTAGAAGGCTCTTTCAGGGTGGGGCATCAAGCCGAAAACTGTTCCTTCCGGGTTGCATATGCCAGCAATGTCGTGGAAAGAGCCGTTTGGGTTTATTGGATAACGCTCCTCAGCATATGCGCCATCCCTTGTGCAGTATCTGAAAACTAGCTGGTCGTTCTCATAAAGCCTCTCCAAATACTGCTTCTCCTTTTCCTTGGCAAATAGGAACCTGCCCTCAGCGTGGGCGACTGGCATCCGCAGAACCTTGCCTTTAGGAATTTTCCTCGTAAATATGCATTTGCTGTTATTTTCATGCTTTATATAGACCCATCGACAATTATAGCCGGGCGGATGGTTCGTGGCTAGCGCCGCCTCTGGATATGAGCTTATGCCATCGAAGGCTGGGAGCAAGCCAGCCTCAACAAGCACTTGGAAACCGTTGCAAATGCCAAGGATTGGGCGTCCTTCATCAACGAAAGCCTCCAACTCTTTGCCCATTTTTGCAAGCATCCACTTCGCCCAAATCGCGCCAGCACGCACATAATCCCCATAAGAAAAGCCGCCAGGAAAAACCAGAGCATGATAATCCATAAGGTTTCGCCGCTTAACCACTTCATTCACGTGGAGAATTTGGGCTTGAACGCCTAAATCTTCAAACGCTGTTTTTGTTTCAGCGTCGCAGTTGGTTCCGCCAACACGAAGAATGCAAACCTTAATCTCTTCACGTTTCATGTTAGGCTTCACCACCACCGCCACTGCTGCTTAAGGTGCGCTTCCACCAAGCCGACAACTCGCTTATGGGCGCATCCACAACAACATTACCATCCAATCCATAAACACGAAGCTTTGGCGCAGACGTTACCTTCCCAATTCTTGCGAAAGCGCATCCCCGCATGACAGCCTCAAAGTCTCTTTCGCATTTTTCTGGGACTTCCACAAGAAAGCGACTATTAGACTCGGCGAAGAGGATGAAGTCGTTTCTGTTCAAGCCATCTGTTGGGGCAAGCCGCAAATCCAGCTCCATGCCATAGCCGCCGGAAAAAGCCATCTCCGCCGCCGCCACAGCCAAGCCACCCTCAGACAAATCGTGGCATGCATTAACTAAGCCATGGTCAATAGCCCTAACCATAGCACTAAACGCTTTTTTGGCTTTGCTGGCACGCACCTTCGGTACAGTTTTTCCAACGTACCCCACAAGCCTATAATACTCCGAACCTCCAAGCTCACGGTAGGTTTTGCCAACAATGTAGATGGAGCTGCCTGGCTCCTTAACATCCAACGAAACCGCTACACGGATGTCTGGAATTATCCCAACAGCCGTTATCAACAATGTTGGCGTTACCGGACCTAGGGGAGACTCATTGTATAGGCTGTCCTTCCCAGAGATGAAGGGCGTCCCAAAGGCTTTAGCAAAATCATAGCAGGCTTCACAAGCCCTTACTAGACTCCCAAGCCTATCCGGTTTTTCAGGGTTGCCCCACGTGAAATTGTCGAGTAAGGCTATTCTTCTTCCGCCCACAGCCACATTGTTCCTTATAGCTTCGTCTATGGCTGAAGCCGCCATCCAATAGGGGTCAATCTTCCCATACTGGGGGTTTATGCCGCAAGAAATCACCAAGCCTCTCCATGAATCCTTTAAAGGCTTAAGGACAGCCGCATCGTTTGGACCGCCAAACTCCCCATGCAAGGGCTTGAGAATAGTGTTACCCTTAACCTCATGGTCATAGGTTCTGATAACGCTCTCTTTACTTGCAATGTTCGGCGAGGAAAGAAGCCTCAAAACAAGGCTTGTCAAGTCTTTTGGCTCTGGAAAAGCTGGCTCCATAAAGGCTGGTGGCTTGTACTCGGCGACTCTAACAGTTCTGGGCGGCTCAAAAAGGAATGGAATGTCCAGCTCAGCGACCTTTACTCCGCCATAGTAGATGCGTAAAATCTTGTCTTCTGTGTACTGCCCAATAACGGTGGCTTCAACATTTTCACCCCCAAAAATCTCTAAAACCCGCCTAAGGTTTTCTGGCGGAACAGCTAAAAGCATTCTCTCTTGAGATTCAGAAATGTAAATTTCCCAAGGAGCCAAGTCAGCATATTTCAGCGGCACTTTGTCAAGCTTCACAACAGCGCCGCATCTAAAACGTTTGGCTGTCTCTCCAACAGCAGAAGATAAGCCGCCTCCGCCGAGGTCTGTTATAGCTGAAGCCAACTCCAAGTCTCTAATGGCAATTATCGCCCTCTTAAGCTTCTCCTCCTCGATAGGATTCGCAATTTGAACCGCTGGTCTGGAAACCTCCTCAGACTTTTCCGTTAACTCCGCAGAAGCAAAAGTAACCCCGTGGATGCCGTCTCTTCCAGTTTTTCCTCCCGCCAAAACAATAAAGTTGCCGGGTTTCGCGTTTCTCCTAAACTTTTTCAGTGGCAGAAGCCCAACACATCCACAATAGACAATCACGTTGCCTACATAGCTCTCATCAAAGCATATGGCACCATTAACCGTCGGTATCCCCATATTATTGCCATAACTCCCAATACCAGCGACAACGCCCAAATACAAATATTTTGGATGCTTAACCCCCAGCGGAAGCCTCTCATAAGGATAATCCAAAGGACCGAAGCCCAAAACATCAATACACGCAATCGGATCAGCCCAAACCCCCAAAATATCGCGTATAACGCCACCCACACCAGTGGCTGCACCGCCAAAAGGCTCAATAGCAGAAGGATGATTATGAGTTTCAACCTTCACGGCTATACCATAACCATTTTCAAAGCGTATTATACCCGCATTATCTTCAAAAACAGAAAAGCACCAGCGGGGATTAAGCTCCCTTGTAACTCTCGCAATATAAGTTTTGAAGAGGCTGTCAATCTCTTTCCCATCAAACTTTACTATGCCTTTAAAGGTTTTGTGAAAACAGTGCTCAGACCAGGTCTGCCCAAGGGTTTGAAGCTCAACATCTGTTGTATTTCTACCCTTCTCCTTAAAGTATTTTTGAACAGCCCGCATCTCTTCAAGGTTTAAACCCAAACCAAGCTCACGGCTAACATCCAGCAACTGCTGGTCAGAGGCATAAGCCAAAGCCACTTCAAAAAGTGGGAAGGGCGTCTCCCTGCGAATGTAGAGGTTTCCGCTCATCTTTCCTCCTCAACCATTATGGTGTAATTGTCCTTTGTGGGGTTAGCCAAAAGCCTCTTACACATCTCCTCAGCCTTAGCCAAGGCTTCATCCCTAGAATCAGCTAAAACAACAACACTGTAAACCTTGCTAACGCCAACCCTTTCAACCCTATAGCCAAGCTCTCTAAGCAAACGGGCTGTGGTCTCGCCTTCTGGGTCGCTGTGCCCCGGCTTCAAGCCAACCTCAATTTTAAGACGATACCTCATAGTCTAAATTAAACCCAAAGCCGATTTAAACACTTTCACCACAGAAAAGGCAAACCTACCTTTTCAAAACAATCCTCCTACCCTTATAGAAGATTCGAATTCCACGAGTACCCGTAACACGCCCAATCACTTCGGCATGCACACCAGACCTTTCCAAAACGTCAACCGTCCTATCCACGTCCTGTTTGCCAACCACTATTGCGAAGCCCCAACCCATATTGAACGTCTTAAACATCTCCTCATCAGATATTTTGCCGCCAAGCTCGGAAGCAGCCCTTTGGATGACTTCAAAAATTGGCTGAGGCTTAAAATTGTCAAACTCGAAACCTATGCCCTTCGAGAAAAGCGTCAAACGGTCAAATTTCAAGTAGGCGTCACCAGTAATATGCACAGCAGCCTTAACCCTAACCTCGTCTGCAACCCGCAGAAAAGGCTTAACATAAATTTTAGTGGGCTCCAAAACCTCATAAACTAACTCCCTTTCAAGAGGCTCAACAACGTCAAACGGGTCGTATCTGCCACCCCAACACTTAAACAAAATCTTACGCGCCAAAGTCACACCATTACTGTGAATTCCAGAACTCCGCAAGCCAACAACAACATCGCCATGCTTCAAATTCCTCCCATAAATAACCTTGTCTTTAGAAACTTCGCCAACAGAGGCAAAAACCATGTCAAAACCCTTCCCCTCCGCCAAACCCCTAATCAACTCGGCAACATCACCAATCTCGCCGCCAGGAACAACACATCCAGCCTCAACAGCACCCCTCACAATGCCCTTCATCCACTCCCTAACCAAAACCGGATCAGAAAACTGAGCATGAATATTATCCACAACAGCCAAAGGCCTAGCGCCAGAACGGATAACATCATTAACCGCCATAGCAACACCATCAACACCAATAGTGTCATACTTTTCGGCTAACTGAGCCACCAAAACCTTAGTGCCAACACCCTCAATCACAAGATCCAAATAACAACCATCACGGAAAGGAAAAATAATCCCATAAGGAAGCCGCACAACCTCACCATAACGACTAAAACCATAAGTCTTCTTCAAAAAACGCAAAGCACCCTTCGCCCTAACCCTCAATCCCCTATCAACACCAACACCAGCATAGGTATACTCCCTAGACAAACAACAATCCCTCCACACGCTACACCAATCTAGAAAATCCCCTTTTAAACATTAACCAACAGAAAACAAAGATGTTAAGGGGGCAGGCGGATTCAACCTCACGCCGAAAGGAGAAGGGAGAAAATCATAAGCCGAAATTCCGCCTGCCTCTCCCTTTAACAGTACCTTTTTGACGGACACTTCGACAAACAATTTTGACGGGTGCTTCATCGACGCTTGAAAGCATCTTCAAAATTGCATAATATAACCTCAAAAACTCAAGACCCCTCTTGCTCGTTTTATACAAAAACTTCTTTCCATAAGACTCCACATCAATGAAGCCTATCTTGACCAGATAAGCCAAATACCTGCGAAGCTGAAAATAATTGGTGTTCATATGCCTCGCAATAGCAAAACGGCTCACCCCCTCACAAGCAGCCTCAAGGATTAACGCGATAATCTCAAAAGAACTCCGATATCTTTTACCAAGAACCGGCACATCAACTCCAATTTTGTAAATCGGCGGATATCTCTCTAGGACAATCTCCATTTTAGGCAACCACTAATGATTGTACAGCTTTAAAGGAAAATTGATTTTTTCCAAAGAAAATATTGAACCAAAACGCAAATAATGGACTAAGACCGTTGAAAAGTCAAAATACTATATATACTATTTCTTACATTATTTCAATTGAAACTGTTGAAAAGTGATAAACATGCCGCAACAAAAGCTAACACCCACAGAGGTAAAAGTTTTACAAGAAGCCCTAAACTCAGATTATAAAGTTGCCATCTTACGCCTACGAGAAGGAGAATATCAATATGAACTATCAAAAGCAATAGCAAATTTCCAATTAGAACTGTACTTTCCAAACGTCAAAGACTTAGTCAAAAAATTACACGGTGAAGAGAAAGCAAACGATGTCCAACTTATCCGCAAAACCCAAACAATACTCAAAAAAATGGAAAAAAGTGGCGTAATAAAAATCCTGCCAAAAACCAAACCATGGGACCTCCAACGATACGCCCTCATAAGCCTAAAATTCATAGACAGCGACAAAAATCACGTGACATTTGCAACAGACGAGCAAATACAACAAACCCAAGAAAAGCTAAAATCAATGCTCAATCAACAGAATTTGTCGGAAGTTCCTACAAACCTTATAAAATTGAGAACGTACATATTAGCCCTAATAATAGCCCTTTCCTACGCAGCCATAATCTGGGATTTATTGCAGCCCATTATAAACCCCATGGTCATCGTACCATTGTTCTCGTTAGCAACTTTGTGCGCCATTATGCTTGGAAAACTAATATCCTAATACCCTATAGTTTTAATGGAGGTTGCTGTGAATGGTGAGCAAAATGTCAAAAACCATTTTAGCCTTACTAGCTTTATGCCTTCATTTAACTATAATCTTCAAAACCAATGATGCAATCGCGAGCGCAAACTCACCCACCTTAATAGTTCCAGATGATTACCCAACAATTCAAGAAGCCATCAACAACGCTAATCCCGGAGACACCATTTTTGTACGGAAAAGAACATACTATGAAAACATAGTAATTAATAAGAGCATCACACTCGTAGGAGAAGACCGAGAAAACACAATCATCGACGGTAACAGTGTAGGAAATGTAGTTTCAATAAAGACTTCGAATGTAAAAATTAACGGTTTCACTATAAGGAATAGTGACCCATCCACAGGTTGCGGGATATTTATAGAACGTTTCGGTAACAGCGCTATAAGCAATAATAATATTAGAAACAACGGTGTGGGAATTCAAATAATGCTTTCAAGCAATAATCGAATTTACGAAAATATCATATCAATGAACTATATTGGCGTCCAGCCTATTTTCTCAAGCGGTAATGCAATCTATAAGAACGCCATAGAAAGCAATACTTTCGGGATAGACATCTATTCATATTCTACCAGCAATTTCTTTTATGAAAATATCATAAAAAACAACAATTGGGGCATCTCCATTGCTTATTACAGCAACAATAACACTTTTTACCACAACAACTTCATCAACAACATGCACAACGTGTACGCTGAACAAACAACCAACATATGGAATTACGGTGATGAAGGGAATTATTGGGATAATTATATTGAAAAAGATTTAAATAAAGATGGCATAGGAGACACCCCCTGCACAATTGCTGAAAATAACATAGATTATTATCCTTTGATGGGGATGTTTTACACGTTCACTATATCGCTCAAAGAAAACACCTACCACGTTACCATAATATCTAATTCAACAATCATTAATTTCGCCTTTAAAGTAGCAGCTGAATCAAGAGCCAGAGCCATACTTTTTAATGCTAGCACTGGTGGTTCTGCAGGATTTAGTAGAGTAACTGTTCCTAAAACTTTGATGAAAAGTATACATGCGGTGCTTATTAATGAAGAAGAAGTTAATGCAACTTTACTTAATGTCACAGATGTGGAAAATGCTTACTTGTACATCGAATTTCCTGGCGATTGCTCAATCAAGATAGCATATTCGGAGCTACTTGATTTATATTATCAATTATATGCTGATTATACAAATTTACTTGACAAAATTTACAGTTTAAATGCCAGCAATAATATGCTTACCGAGAGATTCCACACATTAAATCAAACACTCTATGATCTTTTGGAAAATTATAATGAACTTCGAGACGAGCTCAGCATTTTAAACGAATCATATTCCATACTCTTAGCTCTAAATGCCAGTAACAGTGTACTTGCCGAAAAAATCAGCACAATAAATGAAACACTCTACAATCTTCTAAAGAGCTATAGTGAACTTCAAAAAGAAATGTGTGACACAAGCACGTTGTATCAAAATCAATTGCAGAATTTTAAAGGCTTAATATACATTTTTGCTGCGACAACGGCCATCTTCTTTGCGACGACGATTTATCTGTCAAAGAAAGCTCACGAGAAAGAGAGAAGCATCATCCAGAGTTAGTGAATCCACGCTAATCATCAATTCGTATTTTAAGTATTTTGCCACACAAAATTGAAGAAACGAATAAAAAGCTTGAATTAGCTATTCTTTATGCGGCCGTAGTCTAGCCTGGTAGGACTTCGGCCTCCCGAGCCGGCGACCCGGGTTCAAATCCCGGCGGCCGCACCATAATTTGATGGAGTCATTTGTTTCGCCAAGGTTGCAACTGGATTTTGCTTAAATTTTGTGTTAGTTTCCGACACTATCTTTAGAAAAGCGAAGGTTTTAGGCGACATATTTCCGACAAATTTAAATAGGCCCTCTACACACAATTGCATTAGAGGTTTGGTGGATGTCGGAAGTGAATTTAAAGAAGCCTAAGACGCGGGAAGATTTCGTCAAAATGTTGACGGATGCTGCTAGGAAGGAGGTGGAGGCTCGTAGTCTTTTGTCGGGTAAGCCTGCGAAGCCGACGGTTTCTGGCACGGCTAAGGTTTTGGGGGTTCATAGGGATACTCTTTATTCTTGGCTTAGGGAATTTAATGTCGATTTTGATGAGGCTGTTGAGGGTGTTTTGGCTGTTGAGGTGTCGGGTGTTCGGCAGCCTTTTAAGGGGTATGCGTATCTTATTGGTGAGGCTCTTGTCGGAGATGGGAATGAGGCTGCGCATATAGACCTTTTGATTGGCGATAAGGATGGGCCTGTTGGTGAGGCTTTTGCGAATGGTTTGGCTCATCTTTCTATGGGGCATACGCCGCTTTTGGCTGTTATTAGGCCTAATCTTCCGCCTAAGCCGCACACTTTGCTTGTGCCTAAGGTGACTGTGGAGAATTTTGAGGATGCTAACAAGGTTTTTGGTCCGGCTCAGGCGGCTGTTGCTAAGGCTATTGCTGATGCTGTTGAGGAGGGTGTAATTCCAAAGGATAAGGTTGATGATTGGGTTGTGGTTTGCAGTGTTTTTGTTCATCCTAGGGCGAGTGACTATCGGAAGATATACCATTACAATTATAGTGCGACAAAGTTGGCGTTAAAAAGGGCTATGGCTAGGTATCCTTCGCTGGAGAAGGTTTTCTATGACAAGGATAGGGCTAAGCATCCAATGTTGGGTTATAGAGTGCCGCGTTTATGGAGACCGCCTTATCTGCAGATTTCTCTCGACATACCTGACTTAGAGCGGACCAAGAAGATTATTATGCAGATTCCGAGAAGCGATAGGATAATTTTGGAGGCTGGGACGCCCCTCATAAAGCGTTATGGCACCAAAGTGATAAGCGAGCTTAGAGAGGTTGCCAAAGACATATTCTTTATGGCGGATTTGAAAACCCTTGACGTCGGAAAGGTGGAGGTGGACATCGCATATGAGGAGACGGCTGACGGCGTAATAGCCGCTGGTTTAGCGCCTATAGAAACTCTCGATGCCTTCATTTATGAGGCAAAGCGGCTTGGGATTTATGCGGCTGTTGACATGCTTAACGTTGAAGACCCAATTAAGAAACTGAAAAGCCTCAGAGACTTTCCGGATGTTGTCATAATCCATAGGGGTATAGATGAGGAGACTGGCAAAACAATTGGGTTAGAGCTTATACAAGAGCTTAGGCAAACGTTCAAGGACAAGAAGTTCTTGATTGCCGTGGCTGGTGGCATAATCCCAGAAACTGCAAAAGAGGCTTTGGAAAAGGGTGCCGACATAATTGTTGTTGGGCGCTATGTGACGCAGTCAAAGGACCTTGAGAGGTCTGTTAGGGAGTTCTTAGAGTTAACACCAGAAATGCGTGAAGACATAGACGTCTACAGAGTTCATGTAGAATAAAAGTGCCTTTGCCTAAAAGTATAGTTTAAAAGAAACGTAAGCGAGGAGGAAAATTACACCCGCCAATAGGAACACGTAGATGAAACCCCAAGTTTGAGCAATAAGTGGACCTATAAAGGCGCCTCCAGCACTTCCTAAACTTACGAGCACATCAAATAAGCCTGCCTTCCCTGCTGGTATAAGTTCCATTGAAAGGGAAAGCACATAAACATGGTATAAGGCGTAGGCAAAGCCCATCAAGGTTAAAATTAACGCGGCCAGAGTTATTGTGTAAACGTTTAAAATGGTAAAGACTGCTAAAAGAAAGACAAGGAAGCCCCTTGCTAAAACGATTTTTTGTAGGTGCATTTTCTCTTCTTCTTGTTCGAGCTTGTTTCTCGCCATGAAATATCCGATGGCGTTAGCTGCTGAGTTTGAAACGTAGATGGCGTAAACTATGCTTGTTGGTAAGCACAAATCCTTTGAGAAAAAGATGGGTAAGGGTGTGAATAAAGTGCTTGTCGCCAATGAAAAAAGCGCTAATCCTCCGCAAAAAGCATAGATGTTTTCCATTTTAAGGTTCACATGGACGGAAGAGCCCTCCAAAATTTTTGAGGCCACATTTACGCCTTTAAAGGTGAAGTCTACGCTTTTTTCTATGTTTACTAAACCTCTTTCGAAAACTAGGATTGGGTCCTCAATTAAGAATACGGAAAGAAGAAAAGCCAGAAAGTTTAAGCCACTACAGACAAGAAGTGTCGTTTTTGCATTTAAGTTTGCAAAGGATACAAAAATTCCCAAGCTTAATCCCATTAGCCAGCCTGTTTCTGTTAGTCCTTCATAAATGGCGTAGGCTTTTTCCCATTCCACTCTTGAGTAAAATTCGGCTATGAGCACGTTCTTTGGTGGTTCGTGGGCTGCGTGGAAAACAGCCATAATTGCGTATAATGTTATGAGGATGCCTATGTTTGCCGAAAGAGCGAAAAGGTACAGCAAAACAGAGGAGAATAAAAAAGAAATGAGGATGTAGCGTTTGTAACGCTGTGCTTTGTCACATACATAGCCCCAAAAGAAGTAGGCTGGAATAGCCATCAATAGAGCAGCGGATGCCATCACCCCTATGTCCAGAAGTGAACCACCAATGTTTACGATGTAAATTGGAAGGAAAACAGAAAGCAAGCCAAAAGCCATTTCATGAAATAGGAACCCTAAACGCCACATAGATGGAAAACCACACAAAAGTTGAATTAAAAACTTTTGCCTTTAGCAAGCTTAAAGCTATAGCGCTCAAGGTTTTCACATAACCCTTAATAGTTAGAGATTTAAATTCATAATCTTCGCTGGAGAGATAAACTGATGGCTAAATTCAAGGTTATAGTGTCGGACCCTGAGGATGGAACTTCAAAGGCTGTTGAGTTGGAAGACGCTCGGGCGGTTCCATTGATTGGAAAGAAGATAGGCGACATCATAGATGGTTCGGTTGTGGGTTTGCCTGGTTTTAAGGTGCAGATTACTGGCGGTTCGGATAAGGATGGCTTTCCAATGAGACCTAATGTGCATGGTGGAGTGCGGAGAAGCGTTGTTTTGAGTGGCGGGGTTGGCTTTAACCCCCACAATGAAGGTGAGCGGAGACGAAAAAGGGTTCGCGGGAATGTTATCACCGACGAGATTGTTCAAGTTAATATGAAGATAGTTGAGAAGACGAAGGGCAAGAAGACTGGAGAAGCGAAAGAGAAGCCTCAACCAACTCGAGAGGAGCAGAAAGCGGAGGAGAAGGCCTAAAAGCGGAATGCGTTTTGCTTAACGTTTATTAACTTGCAAGGTAGAATCCTTCAATAATTGCAATTATGAAGGGAAAATAAAGGAAATGAGTGAAGAAAAGACTGTTGTCTTGCCGCGGCAGCCGGAAATAAACATTGGTACGATAGGGCATGTTGACCATGGAAAAACAACCTTGGTACAGGCTTTAACTGGCATTTGGGCTTCCAGACACAGCGAAGAACTCAAACGAGGCATAACAATAAAGTTGGGCTATGCAGACATGCCCGTCTACAAGTGTCCAAAATGTGAACCCCCAAAAAACTATTCAAAGGAACCCATCTGTCCAAACTGCGGTTCTGAAACAACCTTCATTAGGGCTGTAAGCTTTGTTGACGCTCCGGGGCATGAGGCTTTGATGGCTACAATGCTTTCTGGAGCTGCAATAATGGATGGTGCTATACTTGTAATTGCCGCTGATGAGCCTTGCCCACAACCTCAAACCAGGGAGCACTTGGCGGCAACGGAAATTATTGGAATTAAAAACATTATCATAGCGCAGAACAAAATTGACATTGTGACTGAGGAGAGAGCCAGGAAAAGCTATGAGGAGATTAAAAATTTTGTTAAGGGAACTGTTGCCGAAAATGCGCCGATAATTCCGGTTTCAGCTCAGCGGGGCATTAACATAGACGCCTTAATTCAAGCCATGGAAGAGTTTATTCCAACACCTAGAAGGGATGAGTCAAAACCGCCATTGATGTATGTTGTGCGCTCCTTTGACGTTAATAAGCCTGGCACTCCCATAGAGAAGCTTAGGGGCGGGGTTATAGGCGGAACAATTTTGCAGGGAAAATTTGCAGTTGAAGACGAGATAGAGCTTCGCCCGGGAATAAGCGTTGAAGAGGAGGGCAAAACCGTTTACAAACCCCTTTTAAGCGAAATCACCAGCCTACATGCAGGTGGAAGAAACGTCAAGGAAGCCCATTGTGGCGGCTTAGTTGGGGTCGGAACCCTTCTAGATCCTTCGCTTTCTAAGGCTGACGGTTTAACCGGAAACATTGTTGGGAAGGCTGGAATGCTTCCCGAAGTCTTAACAGAGCTAAATTTAGAGACTTTTATTCTTGAGCGGGCTGTTGGAACTAAAGAGCTTGCAAAGGTTGAAAGCATAAGCAAGGATGAAACATTATTACTTCACGTGGGCGCCGCCATAACTGTTGGGAAAGTTGTTTCGGTTAAAGGCGAAATGACCACGCTTAAGCTTACGAGACCAGTGTGCGCGCTCGCGGGTTCAAGAGTTGCCATAAGTAGGAAGATTGCTGGAAGATGGCGACTAATAGGATACGGAATGATAAAGTGACACACCACCAAAGTCCAGCGATTCGAAAGGAGAGGTTGAAGGTTATTCTGGATTCAAATGCCTTTTTTGTTCCTTTGAAGTTTAAGATTGACATATTCGAGGAGTTGAGGAACCTTTTGAAACGAAACGTTGAATGTGTATTGCTTTCACCGGTTAAAAGGGAGCTGGAAGCACTTGCAGCGAAGGGTTCGCCTAAAACACAAAAAGAGGCAGCCTACGCCTTGAGGCTTGCCGAAAAGTGTAAGGTTGTAGATTTAAGCGAAACATGCGAGAGTTCTCCGGACGACGCCATTGTGAAAGTTGCAAGTGAATGGAGAAGCCCTGTTTTCACTAATGATAGAGCACTTCGGAAGAGGTTAAGAGATATAAATGTGCCAGTTATTTATGTGAGGCAAAAGTCCCGGCTTGAAATTGAGGGAGGATAGACTTGTTTAAACTCATAACGATGGAGGACACAATTCGCATTCCACCGGAAACCTTTGGCAACCCGCTGGATGATGTGGGCTACCAGCAGGTTAAAGCAAAATATGAAGGCGTGGTAGATGAGGTTATAGGCTATGTTATCGCCGCAACCAATGTTAAAGTAAGTCCCATAGGGAAGATAATTCCAGGAGACGGCGCAACCTATCACAAGGTAACCTTTTCGCTTCTGACATTTTATCCCGTGCTTCAAGAAGTTGTTGAGGGCGAGGTTGTTGAAATTGCAGATTTTGGCGCCTTTTTGCGTATAGGACCGGTTGACGCCTTGCTCCATGTTTCACAGTTAATGGACGACTTCATCGCATACGATGAAAAACAGGGAGTTTTAATAGGCAAAGAGACCAACCGGAGACTTGCGGCAGGCGATAGAGTCCGTGTTCGCATAACAGCTGTCTCCCTTGGCAGAGCGGGTGGCTCGGCGAAAATAGGTGTAACAGCCAGACAGCCTTTCCTGGGGAAGTTTGAGTGGATAGAGCAGGAGTTACAAAAGTTAAAGGAAGCTGCTGAAAAGAAGAAGGAAAAGGAGAAGGCTAAAGAATGAGTGAAAAGGCTTGCACTACTTGCCACACAATAACAACTAGCAACGTTTGTCCAAAATGTAAAACTCCAACCCTCAGCGATGACTTCAGCGGACTAGTAATAATATTCGACCCGGAAGATTCGGCTATCGCGCAGGCAATGAAGATTAAAGAGAAGGGACGCTACGCCCTAAAGGTCAGATAAATGAGCACAGCATATGTTCTGCCGCTGGCACTTCGAAGAAGGCTAAAAAAGCCTCTTGGCATGCTAATTAGGGGCTCATTTGAGGAAACCATCAAAAGGTTTAAGCAGATTTTGGATGTGGAAAAGCCGCCGAGTATAGTTTCTGTTGGGGATGCTGTCTCAAAAAATCTCGTGGAAAACGGGATTTCTCCAAACCTTCTAATCGTTGACAATCGAGTTATGCGTGAAAATATAGCTCCTGTGCCGCTGAAGGCGGATGTGGAAAAGCATGTCAAAAATCCTGCAGGCACCATAACTTTTGAAGCGCTAAACGCCATCAAAGAAGCCTTAAAGGCTAATCATAAAACGAAAATTGTTGTTGAAGGTGAAGAAGATCTTCTAGCATTATGTGCCATTTTGTATGCGCTTGAAGGCTCTTTTGTGGTTTATGGGCAGCCCGGTGAGGGCATGGTGGTTGTTAAAGTCACAAAGCAGAAGAGGGAAGAGGTTGCCAGAATATTAAAGGCTATGGAGGTTGCGAAAGGCTAAATAAAGGGAAAACGGTATCAAGTCAGACACCACAAGGGAAACTGCTATGGAAGTTAAAATATTGTCTGAAAATGAGAATCCGTTGCTGAAGCGCAGGGAAGTGGTCTTCCAAGTGGAGCACAATCAGACTGGATGCACTCCTCCAAGATTGGAGGTGAAAAATGCCATTGCAAAACTATTGAAGACCGATGCGAATCTTGTCTTCATTAAAAAGTTGGAGACAAAGACCGGCACATGTAAAGCCGTCGGATTGGCTAATGTTTATGATTCAATTGAACACGCAAAGCTTATTGAACCCGAATACATTGTAAAGAGGAACATACCGCCAGAAAAACCAAAAGAAGAGGGAAAAGAGTAGATGACTGAAAAAGCCGAAGGGGAAGCCGCGGCAAAAGAGGCTGCGTCTGCAGCAGCGCCGAAAAAGGGTAAGAGGGAGAAGAGAAAAAGGGAGGAGAAAGGCATTCACTCAATCTACAAGATTGAAGGAGACAAGGTTGTTAGGCTTCGTCCAACATGTGAACGCTGTGGACCGGGATATTTCATGGCTGACCACGGCGACAGGTACGCGTGTGGGCACTGCGGCTTCACGAGGTATAAACACGCTTAAATTGTAGAGCATCATAGTGTATGATGGTCTATAATGATTAGGGTAAATGTGCTAATAACAAATGTTTCTGGAGAGCGCTTCTGGGACATACGAAAGCCTATGCCTCCAATTCAGATAAATACAAATCTTAACCTTGTTGAGGTTGAGAAAAAGTCGGATGACACACTTGAGGTGCCCTTCGTGCTAACGGTTAACTACAACCCTTCAATAGCCCAAATAAGCCTCAAGGGAAGAGCCTACGTGGCTGGGAGCAAAGATGAGATAGTGAAAATCTACTCGGATTATAAGGATAAGAAGCCGCCACCACCAATTCTTATACAGTCGATTTCAAACGTGGTCTTTGTGGAAGGCGTAATCCTCTCCCGAACATTGAACATTCCGCCGCCTATACCTCTACCTCAGATTTCACCAGCCAAAGAGGCTGAGAAAAAGCCTTCTAGCGTGGATTATACAGCCTAAAATGTAGCAAACGAAAGCAAATAGTCTTTTACTTTAGTGGAACATACATTGATGAGCGAGATGCTCCAATTCCGGGTGTTCCATGCTTAACTGGCTTGTTGGTTACTGCGAACTCGCCTAGGTAGTGCCCAATCATTTCTGGTTTTATTTCAACTGGAATGAATTCTTTGCCATTGTGAACTTGGATTGTCAAGCCCACCATTTCCGGCAAGATTATTATGTCGCGGCAGTGGGTCTTAATGATTAAGTTTCCGCCTTTACGCATGGCTTCTCTTGCCTTTCTCACGTTTTCCAGCAGGGTTCGCTGTTCTGGAGATAAGCCTCTATGTAGGCTTCTCCTTTGTCTTGATGGAAGTAGCGTTATGAACTCGTCCATCGACATACTTTGCAGTTGTTCAAGCGTGTACCCGCGGTATGTAAATTCCCTCGGCATGGTTCATCACCATTAAATTTTGAATGTGAAGCTATAAACCTTCTGATTACCCGCTTTCTTTCACCCGCTTCTTTCTTCGCCCTGCGCCCCTTGCAGCTATAAGCCCAACCTTCTTTCCAGGAGGGGCGTTCCGCGAAACAGTTGTCACTTTCCGCGCGCTTCTTTTGCTGCTTCCGTATGGGTGGACTGCTGCAACCATTGCTTTTCCACGAGTTCTTGGATATTTTCGCCCCCTTGCTCTCATTAAATGGAATTTCGCTCCAGCCGTAAGGAACGGTTTTTCTGTTCTGCCGGCACCAGCGACAACGCCTATCGTTGCTCGGCAGTAATCGCTCAGATACTTTGTTTTGCCTGAAGGCAGTTTTATTAGGGTTCCCTGCGCCGTGTGAGCCACAACAGTGGCATACGCCCCCGAAGACTTTGCAATTTTCCCGCCGTCTCCGGGTTTAAGTTCTACGTTGCAGACCATTGTGCCTTCTGGAATCTTTCCAACTGGCAGGATGTTTCCAACATCGACGCTTGCCTTTCCGCCCATCTGTATTTGCTGCCCAGTGTAGACGCCTTCAGGAACCACCGTGTAGCATTCTTCTCCGTTTTCAAATCTTATTAGGACTAGTGGGGTGCCTCTACCGGGGTCGTGGAGAATTTCTTCAACAATCCCCCTTGTGACTGTGTCGAAGAGTCCCTTTGTTGCTGGCGGGTAGCATGCTGGAGCCACCCTTTTGTGGGTCGTTGCTCTGAAGGTTGGTCCGCCGCGCCCCCGTCTTTGGACACGAATTCTCTTTCCCATGGCATTTCACCACATTAAATTTACAGTATTCCAAGCTTTATGGCGACATCCGCAGCTTTATAGTCTGGATGAAGTTTAACAAAGGCTTTCTTTTGACCTTTAGGCGTTATAACAATGTTAACCTTTTCAACTTTAACCTCGTAAAGTTCCTCAACAGCCTTTTTTACGTCTTCCTTTGTGGCTTTAAGGTCCACTATGAAAACCAGCTTGTTTTCCCTCTCAACCATTAGGCTGGCGGATTCCGTCATTACCGGGTAAAGTATAACCTCATATGGGTCCATTAGGCTTCCTCACCTCTGCGGTAAAGCCTATCAAGGGTTTCTATGGCGCTTGTCGTCCAAATTGTCAGCCTTCCAGGATGCGTGCCAGGCGCGAGAACCTCAGCATTTAAACTCTTAACTGGAACAACGTCCACGCCAGGTATGTTTCTTGCAGCTTCGCCTAAGCCTCTGTCTTCAGCTACAACTATTAATGGTCCGACAGCCTGTTTCCGTTTCCGCCCACGCATTTTCCCCTTTCCAGCTCTAACCTTAATGCTTTCCCTAACTCTGTATAGGTCTGCCAGAACCCCGAGTTTTATGAGGGTTTCTTCGACATCCTTGGTCCTTTTCAAACTTTCAAGCTCATCGGTGACAAGAAGCGGAATCTGCGGTATTCCTTCAACCGCGTGCCCTCGGGAAACAACCATCTCTTTTGTGGCTGTGGCGGCTATGGCGGAGAAAAGCGCCAAACGCTTCTCCTTCTTTGGAATCCTCTTAACAATCTTTTTCTCCGGGGTTGGTGGGTGAGCCAGTCTACCACCCACTGTTCCGGGTGCGAACGCTCCTCTTCCAGCTGGTCCTTTAGTTCTCGGTATTCTTGCCATGCCTAAGCCTACGCCTCTGGATTCTGCCGAGGTTCTTTTTCCAGCCATTGGGTCTCTGCCTTGCGGTTGAAAACGGGTTGATTGTATGGCTAGGACTGCACGTTTTATGACGTCTGGTCTTATGGGCGTTTCAAAAATTGGCGGGAGCTTTATTTTTCCAACGGGTTTTCCGTTGAGGTCGAAGACTTTCACTGTTTTAGCCATGGCATTTCACCGTTCCCTATTTGCCCTGCGGAGACTCTAGGGACAAGTATGTTATCTGTGGAGGCTCCTCTGGCGCTTCCCTTGGCGGTCTTGCTGGGTAACGCAGCTTTATGGGACGCTTCTCCGGTCCCGATACACTTCCCTCTATGAGCATGTATGGTCCGCGGACAATGCCGTAGCGTATGAAGCCGCCTTTAGGTGTTACTTCCTTGCCGTCTTTGCCTATCTTCAAAATTCGCTTGTTGTATTCTGTTCTTTGGTGGAAGCCCATCTGTCCAGCTCGTGGAACAGTGTATAAAACGCGGTGGGGGTTCCAAGGTCCGAGGGTGGCGACTCCCCGCTTTGTTTTCCTGCCTTTGTGCTGGAGTATTGCTACTCCCCAGCGTTTCACTGGTCCTTGGAATCCTTTCCCAGTTGTGACTGCTACTACGTCCACGTGTTGTCCTTCCTTGAAAACATCAGATGGGCTCACTGTTTTCCCTAGGAGGCTTTTTGCATATTCAAATTGCTGCTGGATTGCTCCTCCACCTATCTCTATTTCGGCTACGTCTGGCTTTTTCTTGGGTACGCTTGCTTGTTTCGGCTGTGTTGCGGCTATCACACGGATTTTTGAGATTTTGTCAAGGTTTGCTTCAATCTTTTTCAGATTCTCCTCTGTGTTAAACTTCTCTGGAACTGTTAAGACTCTATTAAGCTCTTGTGGAGGGTTTTCCATCCAAGCCTCACAAAAAGTTTGCAGCCCATAAGGCGTTTTCTTATAAGCTCTTATGGCGCATACAAGAAGTGGCGGGGTTTCCAAAACAGTGACTGGGCGTATAACCTCCTTCCCAAAATTTGGAGAACGCTTTCGGTCTTTAACGACCATGACATAAGTCATGCCAGCCTTATAACCAACAAAACCAAGAAGACAAGGTGTGTCAGCCTTAATTTTGGGCCAGTAGCGTATTCTGGCCAGTATGCTTTTAGCGCGTTTCCTAGGTAAATAGGCAAGCGAACCATGTTTTGGAGCATGCTGTTTCCTATGACCCATTGTTTCTCCGCTTCGCGTCTTCTAGGAATGAGACATTTAGGTTATAAACATTACCATTCCAAGCCACACTATAAACGTTTACTCGCAATCTCAATTTTAGGTGGCGGTTTTTGCTAAATTGGATACCCCTCTCTAGATTTTAGGCATACCACTTGCCAATTATAGCCTCCAATATTTTGTTGGCTGCCTGCTCCGGCGTGCATTGAGCCGTGTTCACAGTTATTTCCGGGTTTGTTGGCGGCTCATAAGGTTGCCCTATGCCGGGGACTGTTGGCGCCTCGCCTTTCAAGGCTCTTGCATATATTTTTCTTGGCGCTTTGCGGGTTTCAGCCCTTCCAGACTCGCGTTCAATGCAGACTTCAAGCGGGCATTCAAGGTATGCTTCCATAAACTTTGGGATTTGGCTTCTGGCGTTTTCCCTATAACGCCTCAAATTGCCGGTGGCGTCAATCACAACATTCACACAGTTCTGGGTTAGGAGCTTTGCGATGAAAACAAGAGTTGCATAAACAATGTCGCGTTCCTCAAGTGAGTATGTGGGCTTTGGAGTTAAAACCTTGCGTAAAGCGTCGGAAGACAAGAGTTGGGCGCGTATGCCCTTCTGAAGCAAAAACTTGATTAGAGTTTCCGCTACGACGGATTTGCCGCTTCCCGGCAGACCAGTAACCCAGACACACCAACCCTCGCCCATTTTAGTACTCACTTTAAAGCATGGCTTCTCTTAAAGCTTAAATTCCTTATTTTCCACAACATTTATTTTAGTTGCTGTTTTGCATGGTTTGAAAGGTGAGGCTAACGCTTATGTTGATTGTTCAGATTTCGGATGTTCACTGTGGACCAATGTTTAATTACGGGATGTTCCGCACAGCCATGGATGAGATTAACGCCTTGTCGCCAGACGCTGTGGTGATAACTGGCGACATAACCGAGAATGGCATATTGTCAGAGTTTAAGATGGCTGCTGACGAGCTTAAGCGCTTGAAAGCCAAAAATGTCATTTACATAAGTGGAAATCACGATTACCGCTCAACTGGCTATTTGCTCTTCAAACAGTTTTTCCCCTTCAACCAAGTAACAGAAGTCAACGACGCCGTAATAATAGTGCTGAGCAGCGCCCGCCCAGATAGGGATGACGGCGAAGTTGGACATAGGCAAAACCTCTGGCTGGAAAACACGCTAGAAAACTACAAGGACCGCGTTAAAATAGTGGCTATACACCACCACATAATTCCAGTTCCAGACACAGGCGCAGACCAGATCACAATAGTGGATGCTGGCGACGTCCTAAGAAGTCTCATAAAAGGCGGGGCGAATTTGGTGCTGTGCGGACACCGCCACAGACCATGGAGATGGCGAATAGAGAACATGCAGGTGGTTCACGCTGGAAGCGTCTCATGCGAAAGGTTGAGGGGTTTCTTTTTAAACTCCTACAACGTCATAGAAGCGAAAAACAAGAAAGTTGAGGCTAAACTGAAAATCGTCGGCGGAGACTACATGAGCTTCGAAGATATTGCCAAAAGAAGGGAAATCCTCCAAACATCAGACGTCTCCCAATACGGTGATTCACTGGCAAGATAGGGAAAAGGGCTTAAAACCCAATTTTAGACACGCATCCTCCAAAAGGTTGAGGCTGTTAAAACGGAAAAGGTGGCTTCTACATTTACAGTCGGAGCAGCCGAACCCATCAACTGGAAAGCCAAGGGCACTTAAGCTTTGGGCTGTTCTACACTCTTCTGCCTTTTCACCCTCCTTATAGAAAGCCTCCATAACACTTACGCCATCCATGGCCAGCAAGTGGTCTATATGCCAAAACTGTCTTTTACCCGCCTTTCTAAAATGTCTCATCAAACGTTTTTCGAGGTGATTTTGAGCAGAACCAACATAGGAATAAAAACCCGCTTCAAGAGAAAACTCTCTTCGTGCACAAACCTTAACGTCTAGGTTTCTGATGACGGATATCGCCAGAACGTAAACTCCCTTCACCACGCCCTTCCGCCTGCAAACCGCCATTTTCATACCATTTTAAAATTTCCTCAATTGCCCTTTCAGAATAACCCATCTGCCTCAGCATAGCCTTTACATCTGACCCTGAATTTCTGCCCAAAGTCTGGGTCTCCAACCTCATTCCCTCTATTTGAGATATGAGTCAACAGTTTCATATTCAAAGGTTTTGGTTTTTAGCATTTTCTGTGCAAACTGCAAAATTTTCCTTCTAACACTAGTTGGGAGGTTTGGATACCATACTGGGGAAGCCAAAACAAGGCTTCTCCAAGCATAGAAGGGCTGGATTACGCTTAGAATTTCTTCATCATCAGTTTTATCCACGTAGTTCCGCCAGAAGAGTAGGAAAAGCCTGTCGAAGGGTCCGTCCATCCGCCCGTAGGCTTGCAGTGAGTAAAATATGTAGTTTATCGTCATGGCGCTTACATCGTCTGCTGGTTCGCCCCATTCGCCTCTGCTTCGGTCAAGAACCGTAAAGTCTAAACCTTCTCTGAAGAGGACATTCCACGGGTGAAAGTCTCCATGAACCTGTGACAGCCTATGAGTTTTTCTTTTGAGGCGCCAACGCCACTCAACACACATCTTCTCCAGCTCAACCAAAAACTTCTCATTAACATAGTCTAAGCCGCAGGGATAGCTATCCGTCAACCCGAAGATTCCTTCCCCATGCCCAAGAAGATCCCTAAGCCTCCTTATGTAAAGTTGAGGTGCATCCCTTTTCTTCACCGAGTGAATTTCAACCAGATAGTCAGATAGGGCTAGGCATCTCTCCTCATCCAAATCTGTCAAGCTGCCAGTGCTCTTAATTCTGTCCAAATCACAATGGTATGGCACGCCCTCCACGAACTCTGTTAATATGAAAAATTCTCCGGCATCCCTCAAAGACTTCAGCTTTTTACCATCAACTGTGAAGGCACCAACATCGACTGAGCGCACATGCCCCTTCAACCTGTTAAAGGCGCCATGTTGCCAAAGAAGCACCTGAGCACGGTCTGATGGAAAGTCGTGGCCGAAACCGTTTGGGCGCACTGTTTCCAACACAACCCGCTTAACCTCATCTTTAACGCGGAACTCAATAACATATGGAACGCCATAACCGAAACCCTTCAAATCTCCAACGCCTTCGGTTTTTTCCTCACCGAGTCTCCAAACGCCAAGAATTTCCACATCGCATTCGTACACGCTGGAAAGATACTCCCTCAAGGCTTCTTCTGAGAGTTCAATTCGCTCAACATTGCAGCCCTCTTCTCCAACCATATTTTCACACCCAAACGAACATACATAGGAGGCTGTACTTAAATATAATTTGAAGCAGAATTCACAAAAGACTTTAAGGGTTTAAAATTGAAGAAGTTGGATAAGCCATTTTCCTTCACAAAACCCTACAGAAGCCTAATGGAAGTGCTCACAGACCATAAGCTAGCGGCTTTGGGCGACGCATACATAAACTTCGCCTACTCACTGGCATTGTCTCTAAAAAGGGGGAAGCCCTCCGGGGCAAAGGTTAAGGGAGCGGTGCTGGCGGAAGCTTTCAAAAAAGCAGGTTTAAGGAAGTATATGCCTTCAAGAGTTTCAAGCCACATGTTGGCAGACGCTGCTGAAGCCCTAATAGTTTATGCTTGGCTTTATGGGCACATGCCACTAGACGAGTGTGTTTCAATACTGTTTAAGTCTAAGGATTCTGTTGAAGGCTTCACCCAGCTATTATCAACGATAAGGGATATAATCACTTTTTAAGGGCTTTTTGGAGGGCTTTGCCAAATTCCTCATTTACTTCATGGGCTTTTCCCAACGCCTTGAGTAAGGCTTCCTCCGGTTTCACTTTGCCCTTTGTCCGCACATAGATGACTGGTACAAGTGTTAGCGGATGCGAAATGTCATAGCCAGCCAGCTCAACATTTTCGTCTTCTAAAAGCCTTTTCTGTAGGAGGTTGCAGATAGTGTGACCAGCCCCTTCAACCTCAATTTTAAGCTCGTTTTCTGTTCTCTTTAAAATTGTAACTTTCATTTTACGTCACCACCGTTCAAATTATTCCTCTGCCATAGTCTATGGCTGTTTTGCGTTTTTCAATTTTCCCACATCTTAGACACTGTAAGCCCCTACCCTTAAGCTCCAGCACCTCCCCACATTGGGAGCAGAACGCATAAACAACGCCTAAGCTTTTATCCTTTGTTGTTAGGTGATAAGTCCTATTCTTTTCGCTTATGACCTTTGCGCGTAGTATGTCGCCTGGCTTGCAAATGTCAAACATGGACTCAACAAATCTTAAGTGCACATCAGAAACATGGAGTATGCCGGTGAAAACTCCGGAGAGAAACCTCTTTCCAATTTTGAAAATGCGGAGTGTGGCTATTTGCGTCTGAACATTTGAAACTTGCCCTATCACAATGCTTCCAATTTTTGGAACACGAGCTCCATGAACCAGGGGGAAAACTGAAACCCGCTTATTGAGAAAGTCTAGAAGGGAACGCCCCACAATCTTTGAATATATTATCCCGTCCTTAACGTATGTGCCGACATCCGGAACAAACTCTTCAATAACACCTAAGGGCTCGCCGGGCAAAACCAGTTGCCCACTGTCGCGTTTTGAGAATTGTAAACTCATTTTGTCAGCATCCCAGTTACAAGATTCATTAGAATACTCTAAAACAGCTCAATAAACCTTTCCCAGTTCGCTGTAGGCTTGCAACACATTTACAATGTATCGCGTGTGCAGTCTCTCGTGGTCCACAAGCCTCCTTAAAACTTTCCTAGCAGTCCAAAGATTGCAAATTGGACTTTTGTCCTTTTTGGGCTGAAAAACCCCTCGCATTTTGCCTCTAGGCATGCTCTTCAAATAGTCGATAACAATTTTCCTGGTATGATTTAACAGTTTAAAAATGTCGCGGGGATAACTTACTGGCAATTCAACGTCTAAACGCGTTATGTACCAAGGCTCAACATAGGCTATATGCCTCAAACAGTTTCTAATAGTGCGAGGTTTCCCAGAAGGAAGCCAGTCAAGAACCTTGTCGCTCAAGTTTGAAACAAGCGTTAACAAGTCTTCCCTTGAATATTCCATCAGCTTTAAAGTTCTTGCAACATCTTTTCTTGTGATGGGAGCTATTTCAGACCAGAAGAGGGGTTCAGGCTTTCCAGCCTCAACTGGGTTGTAGTTCACCCTCAAAACTTCTGCAACTTCAATTTCAAAGTTCTTTGCCTCGGCTTGCACATGTTCACCGTGCTTTTCCAGCCAATCGAACCACTCGGTAACAGCAAGCCTCACCTTTGCAAGAGCGCTTTCCGGAGAACACCCAAAAACCCAGCATCCAGGGCAGTCTGGGACAAAGGCGACTGTTCCTTCCGAACCGACTTCAAGGCAAACTGCTATCTTCCTTGTCATAACCTGGTCTCTAGAAAAATCCCTTTTTGCAAAGCTCTTTCCACGAAATCTCGCCTAAAACCACAAGCGCCTCATTTAACGTTAGCATTGGCTTTTGAAACTTTGAAGGAGCATCGATGGATGCACGTGGGCAAGCTGTGTTAACATAGGCGTCAACCGTTTGGAAGTTCATAACAGTTTCTGGCGTTATTTCTCTGATGGCGAATATGTAGGCGTCCCTACCTGCCTTTTCAAGCTTTTCTCTTATGATTAAGGCTTCCTCAAGCCGTTTTTGTCCAGGTTTAAGTCCCACAAGAACCGCGAAGGTTTTTGCTTTTTGGACTTCTTGAATGCTCGCCCACCTTTGTTTCTGAATTTTTTGCGCCTCCTCTTCTATTGAGTATGCCCTTTTCTCGTAGGGGTCTGCGACCACTGTTGGTTTTGATGTTGAAAGAGCCAAGCCCAGCGCGTGGAAGCGCCCGCCCCCTATAAATAGGAAGCCTTCAACGTCTTCAGCTATGGATTTGGCGTTGCCATAGTCGCATCCAACAACCTGTCCCGAATAGTTTAGGCGCCCAGCATCGCCAACCATGACTGTTTTTCCGGCGCGGATCAGCACTTCTTTTGCCTCATCTATGGTTTGCACGTGTTGGACTGTTGTGGCTAAGCCTATTTTGCGCCAATTCGCCATTAGGGGTAATGCCTTTTCAACAGCCTCTGTTACGCTTATGGTGGCTCGCGCCTCTATGTATATGGTAGGCACCTTCTCATACTTCAGAAGCTTCGCATGTCCATAATGCACTATAAGGTCTGCGCCTAGACTTTCAGCCTCGGAAGTTGCCAAATCGCAAGCTCCATAGCATGGGTCTGCGGAAACAATCGGCAATGCGCCAGCTTTCTCAACAACTTTTGCTAGGCGTGGAGCCTCACCTTTCAGCCCTTCTGGCAATTGTATTAAAACCCATTTGGCTCCAAGCTTGACGATTTCCTGTTTTAATCTTTCTTCTTCAAAATCAAACATCTTCAAGGTGGAACACCAAACTTGTTTTAGAGAACATTTAGATAAGAAAAGAAGTGTTTCGGGCTATTGGTTTATTTTATGTTTTCATCCCAGTTGGGCGTCCATTCCCATTCCCCTTCTGGTCTTTTAGTTGGACGCCCTAGGGCTCGCTCATGCTGTTCGGCAAGCTTCTCCAGGATTATTTTTTGCTCTATGCTTGCGACAAGCTTCTTTGTGGCGATTACGGCGTCTGGGTTTACGGATATGCTGTCTATTCCAGCCCTCACTAGGAACTCTGTGAAGTCTGGGAGGTTTGATGGAGCTTCACCACAGATGGAAACTGTGCAGCCATTTTCATGCGCAACCTTGATTAGGTGGGCTATTATTCTTTTTACGGCTGGGTCTCTCTCGTCAAAGTAGCCCATTTGCCCGAGGCGTTCCGAGTCTCTGTCAATCATTAATATACCTTGTGTCATGTCGTTAGAGCCTATGGAGAAGCCGTCGCAGAGTTCCGAGAACTCATCGGCTACTATGGCTATTGAAGGTGTTTCAGCCATGAACCAAACCTTAAAGTCTTTTGACCTTTCCAAGCCTTCCTCCCGCATTATTTCTAAGACTTTTCTGGCTTCCCAAACGGTGCGCACTACTGGGAGCATAACCCACACGTTCTTCAGTCCCCACTCTTCGCGACACTTCCTTATGGCTTGGCATTCAAGGCGGAAAGCCTTTTCATACCATGGACTTATGTAGCGACTGCATCCCCGCCAACCCAACATTGGGTTGCTCTCGACAATCTCATATTTTTCTCCGCCTTTTAACTCGCGGTACTCGTTTGTTTTGAAGTCACTGAAGCGCACAACAACTGGGCGGGGCTGAATAGCCCTTGCAACCGTGGCTATGCCCTCTGCTAGCTTATCAACAAATTTCTGGCTTTGCCCAATCTCTATTAGGTAGAGCGGATGCTCTCCAATGTAGCTAGCTAAGATGAATTCAATTCGCATAAGCCCAATGCCTTCAAAGGGCAAGTCCTTATAATCCTCTATTTTCTCCGGAACACCAAGATTCATGTAGATTTTCGTCGCCGTCACTGGAACAGACTGGAAGACGCCGCCAGCAAAAGACGCTGGAGAAACTGACGCTCCAGAAGATGTTGGTGTTGGATGCTCGGTCATGGCTGGAACTATGCCTTCATAGACAACTCCGCTCCTCGCATCCACAGTATACTCTTCACCACTAACCATTAGTTTCGTGGCGTTTTCAGTGCCAACAACACATGGTATGCCAAGCTCGCGGCTTACAATTGCTGCATGGCAAGTTATGCCACCCTTATCCGTTACTATGGCGCCTGCAAGCCTCATGAAAGGCACATAATCCGGGTTAGTCATGTCAGTTACGAGGATGTCGCCCTTCTGCATAACT
The DNA here is from genome assembly GCA_964573785.1 of uncultured Candidatus Bathyarchaeia archaeon. Classification (GTDB taxonomy): domain Archaea; phylum Thermoproteota; class Bathyarchaeia; order Bathyarchaeales; family Bathycorpusculaceae; genus JAGTQI01. Next base: position 89,215 of record CAZNKF010000002.1, on the reverse strand, counting down.
TTCGCAGCTTCCTCTGGGTTTAAGACAACCTTTGCCGTGCCGAAGCCTATCCCCCTTTTTCCCGCTGGTATACCCTTAACAATAACCTTCAACTCTTCGGCTGGCTTGGCTAAACCAACCTCAACCTTCATTTCAGGCGCCGCTTCAACAGCTTTTAAGCTCCAAACAGTTTCTGGTCTGGACTGCACAATGAAAACATTTTCTAGAAAGCCGAGTTCACCGTCAATAGCCCATTCGATGTCTTGGGGCTTGCCATAGTGCTGCTCAATTTTTTTAGCTAGTTCCGCCAGCTTAAGAACTTCTTCGTCCGTTAAGCATGGAAGATTCTGCTTTTCAGACGGCACTTCCAAGTGTACGGTTTTGCCAGTGTTTGGGTCGCGAGCGTACATCACCTTTTTGGTGGCGATGCGTCTCTCAACAATTTTCATAGTTCGCTTGTCAACAATAAACTCGTCTGGAGTGACAGCCCCGGAAACAACAGCCTCGCCTAAGCCATAATTGCCCTCAATAACAATCTGGCTTGGGTCTCCAGTGACAGGGTTTATTGTGAACATGACACCAGCGGCTTTGGCATGAACCATTTTTTGGACGCCAACACTTATGAGGACTTTTTCATGGGCGAAGCCTTTCTGGGTGCGATAAAATATGGCGCGGGGCGTGAAAAGACTAGACCAACATTTAATGGTTTTTTCAATAACCTCGTTCTCACCCCTAACGTTCAAGTATGTTTCCTGCTGCCCAGCAAAAGAAGCGTCTGGCAAGTCTTCAGCCGTGGCGCTGGACCGCACAGCCACAAAAACGTCATTCAAATTTAATCTTCTACACAATTCCCTGTAGGCAGCTCTTACAGCCTCTTCAATGTCTTTAGGCATGGGCGTAGACTCAATTAGGACGCGAATCTTCTTTGAGGCTTCCTCATATTGCTTAGGGTCGTTTAGGTCTTTAACGGTCTCCTTTATAATTTTGTAGATTTCACTGGCTATGCCAGTTTCCTCAATGAAACGCTTGTAGGCATAGGCGGTTATTGCAAAACCATGTGGAATTGGAACGCCAGCACTCAGCATCTCGCCTAGGTTTGCGTTTTTACCCCCAACAAGAGGTATGTCTGTTTTCCTAAGGTTTTCAAACCATATCACAAGGTCTTCTTTCATTTCAGCCATTATGCTTTCGCCTCCTTAACCTGCAATTTCTCAATAACTATCCTGCACGGTGTTGGAATCTTTGCAGCTCCCCGACTTAAAGCTTCTTTTGCAACCTCAACACCGTTGGCGTTCACCCTAACAGTCATAATCGTCTGGTTTGGCTCCACACGTGCCGCAGTGCCAATTGGCTTTCCAAAAGCCCGCCTCATGCCGTCCTGGAGACGGTCTGCATGAGCCCCAAAAATCATCTTATTCTCCCGAAGAATAACATGCGGGTAAGGATGAACCTGCAAAAAGTAACTGTTTGAAAGCTTATCCATCAAGAGACGGTTTGTCGCCACACGGGCAGCTTCTAAGGCGTTGTGCCTAATCTGAGCTCTTTCTAGGGCTATAAGCCTAGCTTCATACTCGAACTTAGCGTTAGGGTCACCCATAGTGAACTTGGTTATCTTAGGCTGAGGAAAACCCTTAACAAACTCCCGTCTGGTGTAGGGTTGCCCTTTAACCTCTCGATAGTTGCGCGCGCGCATGATGCATCCCTTTCAGCATACACAATGGCGGTATTTAAGCAATTTGTTAAACATGTATAAACGCCAAAATATTTGATTAAGATTATGAATTTTAAATTCAGTTTTAGGCTATGGGTTGGGATTTATGGAGGCATCGGTCTATTTTTAAACCATATTTTTGCCAGTTCATCATAATTTGGGAAAACACGCTTCAAGATTGGAATGTACATTTTCACTTCCTCGTCTGTTAGGTACTGGAACTGATATTCGCCGATATATGGCGATGGTTCGCCCTCCCTTGTTATAAACTCTATATGCATAAAGGGGTCTCCCCGCTTAATGGTTATGGGACAGCGGTCATTGCTCAAATTTACAATTTCAAGCGCAAGCCTACCAACAAAGCCACTGTGGACTTTAGCCGCGTTAAGGAAGGATAAACCCATCCGTCCATACTTGCTTTTGGCTGTTAAATGAGCCACATAGTTCGGCGGCGTGAAAACTATCTCGTAGGATATTAAGTTTTTATGCTCCAAATAATTCAGCGTTGTCTCATCCTTAACTGTCAGCACATAGCTGTCTCCATCCAGAAGGTTGTAGTCGTAGGGGTATATGCACTTATAATCTTCAATAAGTTCCTTCAACTTGTCCTTTCCAATTATACACATAGGATGGTCACGTCTCAGCAGTGTTTTCTAGCAATAGTAAAGCCTTCGCATTATATAGTTTTTCAACAAAATCCTATAAAGCCGCCGAAGCATGCAATACTCTTATGAAGATGGGAAGCAAAACTTCCATAGAAGCGCTTATCAGAGAAATCCCGAAGGCAGAGCTTCACCTACACATTGAAGGCACCCTCGAACTTGAAATGATTGTGGAAATCGCGAAAAGGAACAATGCCAAACCAAAATATGGGAGCGTTGAAGAGGCTAGGCAGCTTACAATTTTAGAAACCTCCAAGACTTTTTAGAAGTATACTATGAAGGAGTGAAAGTTCTGCAAAAGGAACAAGACTTTTACGATTTAACATGGGCATATCTGGAAAAGGCACGCTCCCAAAACGTCTTACACGCTGAAGTTTTCTTTGACCCCCAAGACCACACAAGAAGAGGTGTAAAATTCGACACGGTAATAACGGGCATACATGAGGCTCTTAAAGATGGGGAAAGGAGGCTTAAGGTTTCAACAAAACTGATAATGTGCTTCTTAAGAGATTTAGATGCAAGTTCAGCGTTCAAAACATTGGAAGAGGCTTTGCCCTACAAAGACTGGATTGTAGCTGTTGGACTTGATTCAGCCGAGGTGGGCAATCCTCCATCAAAGTTCCAGAACGTCTTCAAAAAAGCCATAGAAGATGGTTTCCTGACAGTCGCCCACGCCGGCGAATAAGGCCCAGCAAAATATGTTTGGGAGGCGATTAGACTTCTCAAGGTTTCCCGTATAGACCATGGAAATCATGCGCTCGACGACGAAAATCTTGTTAAAGAACTGGTAATGCAAAAAATTCCATTGACCCTTTGTCCGCTCTCAAACATGAAGTTAGGTGTCATAAAAAGCTTGGAGGAGCATCCGCTAAAGAAGATGCTCGATAAAGGACTTCTTATAACAGTGAATTCTGATGACCCAGCATATTTTGGAGGTGCTACATAAATGAAAATTATATTGCAGTGCAGAAGGCGCTGGGATTAAACGCCCATCAGATACATGAGCTTGCAAGAAACCCTTTCAGAGCCTCCTTCCTAAGCGAACATGAGAAGCAAGAAATGCTCATGAAACTGGAAAAATTTAGAGTTTTGAATGTCTAGCTTTCGCTTCGATAAGCACTATTGTTTCGAAGAAGGGAAGGTCTAAACTTGCAACAATTTTCGCCTTGAAACCTTTACTTTCAAAAATTTTCATAGTTCTGTTCACATCTGCAAGTGTGGATTGCATCAACAAAACACAACCGCCAACCTTAAGGTGCCCGCGTATTCCTTGCAAAAAGCGGTCTAGGACTGCTCTGCCACTTGTCCCGCCTGCCCATGCACGTTCAATCAAAGTTTGGCCTTCAAACGGTTCAGTTGGCAGATAAGGCGCGTTAAAAAGGATTCGGTCGAATTTTTCCTTTGCCTTTAGTGGCGTGAACAAGTCGCCTTGAATAAAAAACATTTTATCGGCGACGCCGTTTAATTTGGCGTTTTCTTTTGCACATCGCATTGCAATTGGGTTTATGTCTATAGCAACCACCAGTGATGCATTTTTTGCGGCAATTATGCCGAGGATGCCGCATCCCGTTCCCATGTCGAGAACTTTTTCATCTTCCTGCACTGCTAGGTTTTCCGCGAAAAGAAAGGAGTCTTCTGCCGGTTCGTAAACATCTTGCCAAACATCAAAGACATACTTGCCGAAAAATACCCGCTTAGTTGGTGAGGGCATTTGCAAGTTCACCAAAGTCTTCTGGTGCCAGCTCTCGCACACGCCTATCATGAAAGGGAAGAGAGTCAGCCACTCTGACAGCATCTCCAGAAACGGCACGCTCTTTTCTTATGAAAGGCTGGATGGCATTTCTAACCTTTCTGTTGCGCTGGGTGAAAAGGGCTTGCACAAGCTTTGCGAAAAGGGCTTCATCCATCAGCCTAAAAGGCGGTGATTTAGGCTTTAAGCGAACAATTATAGAGTCTATTTCAGGTTGCGGATAGAAAAAACTCTTCGGCACATCGTCTAAAAGCTCAACGTCAAAATAGTAGTAAGCATGAACAGTTAACCAGCCATAGTCTTCGCTTCCAATAGGTGCCACGAGGCGATTTGCAAATTCTTTTTGAAAAACCATCACTGCACACTCCAACTTCTTGCTGAAAAACCACTGGATTAAAGCCGAAGAAATGCCGTACGGTGGTATGGAAACAACCTTGTTAAATTCTGGAAGCGATATTTTAAGCACATCACCCTCGATGACTTTGACGTTTGGCAAGCCTTTGAGTTGTTCACGCAAAACTTTAAGGAGCCTATTGTCCAATTCAACAGCCAAAACTTTTCCACATTTCTCGGCTAGAAAGCGTGTTAGAAAACCCAAGCCAGCGCCAATATCTAAAACAACATCGCCTCTGCCAAGCAACGCGTAGTCGGCTAGAAGTTGAAAAACTGACGGCTCAACCATAAAGTGCTGCCCGAGACGTTTCTTCGGGAAGATTCGATGCTTTCGAAGGAGGAGCTCCGCCTCTTCAATCAGGCTCATAGGGGGCGTTTACCAGCCACCTTAACGGGCTCTTGTGAAAAGCCTATACTTGCTTTCGCCAGCCAACTCCTCCAAAATCCTCTTCGTGAGAAGCTTAACAGGGTTGGGAATTTCCGTCCGCTTCTGCAAGTCTTCAAAACTTTCAAAGAGTTTCTTCTCCCGCTCGTTTATAACCTGCCACATGTACTTTTTGCCTATACCAGGAATAAGCTCCAACGCGTGCATCCTAGGAGTTATGGCTTGCGCCGTGTTAAAGAAGCTGACAAACCATTTCTCACGATTAAGCACTATGCGGCTAATAACCGCTGGAAGCTCCATTTTCGCGGCTGAAGTCAACTCATCATAACCTATTCGCCCAATAATGTAGGTTATCTCTTCACGAGCCTCCTTCCCAACATAAACACGGTCATGAGGCTTTAAAGTGACACCTTCCTTAACCAGCGCCTCCAAAAGGGTGAAAAACTCCTCGCCAACAAGCTGAACTAGGGCGCCTGCTCTGTAACCAGCCCTCCCAGTTACTCGAACCCCGGGGCGTCCATGAGGGAGAAAGTCTAGGACGTAGGCGTACTCCTCGTAGCGCTTCTCCTTCTCCATTGTATCCCCTTTTAAACTCCTCACATTTTAAAATACGGTTCGAAGAGCTATTTCAATCTATGTTCATTTAAAAGTTTAACCATAGCTTCCAGTTTAGAAGCTTCAATAATCTTGCGGCCGCCCCCCAAGAAAACCCTAAGCTCCTCAACGGTGCCAGGCATGCAATTAACTATTTGAACAGCCTCGGCTTCTTCCAAACCGAACTCTTTAACAAGTTTTTCCACAAGCCTCTCAGCAGTTTCAGCATCAACCTTCGAAAACTTGGATGCATAGTCAAGCACACGTCTCTGGAACTGGTCTAACTTTTCCTCGCCTATCTCCTCAAGTAGCTTTTTGACCTGCGGGATTGTGAGGCTTTTCTCCTTAACCTTTTCAGTTTCAGCCTTTTCCAGCATCTCAACCACCTTTATAGGGCTCCAAATGCTCCGGTCTAACAATGATTTCCTTGACAGCATCGCCTTGTGTAACGCTTACAATGTAGCTTTTCCCACGCATGCCAACGACTTTGCCCACCTTTCCATGATAGCGCCTATGAGGCATGCCCTTCTGAACGCTTGAATCAATTTTTATAACCACACTGTTTCCAGGCTGGTATTCGTGGAGCAGCTTGCTCAGTCTCAGTTTGCCCCTTTTTCTAGAGCTTTTCCTAAGGAGACGCCGCGTCTTTGACCGATATCCCTTTGACTTCCTCAATTTTTAACCTTCCCTCACAATTACCTTTAAAACATCAAGTTTCATAGGCTTCGCTCTGTTTCCAAGAATTTCTGAAACACTTGGAGTTGTTCTTCCATCATCGCCTGTCACCAGCTCTTTTACATACAGTCCTCCTTGACATCGAACCTTCAGTTCAGCCCTATTCGGTGACAATCTCTTAGCCTTAACCTCATATATGTACTTTTCCCGCGTTAAATCCGCCCGCCTGTGTAAAACACGTAACGGTGTTCTCTGTTTGATAACGGCTCTTGTAAGTTTTTCCTCCAAAAGTTGTAAATCTGCATCTGTAACCTCTTTTTCAAATTCCACGGTGACGCGGTACTCTTTTTGCGCTGACTCCGCCCCTTTCAGCTTTCGCACAAAGTCTTTGTTGACAAAGCGGAGCTCTGAAACTTCAACTTTGCCTTTTGCATGGGCGTTCACAGCCTCTTCAACTTGTTTAAGGTCTAGAAAACGCCTTTTAGGCTGCGCTATTTCTATAACGAAGGGTCTGCCTTTTCCAAGCATGCGGGCGTCGATGTCCTCCCTTCCAGAAGCATGAAAAGACGTTTTGGTGCCGCCAGTTACCTTCAAAATGGGCTCGCTTATCAGCTCTTCAACAGATTCCGGATATCTCTTCCCTGTCCAGTTGCACTTTTCACATCCTTTTCCGCGGCAGTTTGTACAGAACCATTTTGACTGGGGTAAGCCTCTAACAAGCTTCTTATATTTTCCAGCAATGTAGAGGGGGTTAACTTGAACTCTTATCTCGCTGGTCATGGGGTTTAAGAGCGCAACAACGTCTGGTTTTCGATGCTCCACAGGTTTTTGGCTGTATGCGGCGATTTTCTTGCCCAGAATTCTCCCAAACTCCAGCCTAATATTCTCGCCGTACTCCACATCAAAGCGAGCTTTAAACTCATCCTCGCGTTCCTCAACCTCGACTGGAAGCTCTATGCCAACCAAAAAGCTGCTATACTCGTACTCCTCCAGCTTCTCAACAGCCTTTCTCGCCAAATCATCAACAATTTCGAAGCGATTTTCACACAAAAAACAGGTCTTTGCCACTTTTTTCTTAAGAGTCTGCTTTCCCATTTTGCGGAGAGTGTTCACAGCTTTTTCACAGAAGCCGTTTGTTGCAAGGATTTTGAGGATTCTTATTTCCTCATCTTTTTTTATGCGGGCGAGTGCTTGGGCTTCCATAAGCAAAACATTTTTTACGGCTTCGCCTCTTTCATTGTTCTCCATTCCATGCCCCAGAAAAGCGAACTGTCTACCCAAACAGTGGTCGCATAATGGGTGTTTTTCAAGCATTTTTAGGGCTTTTTCCAGTATGCCCATAAAAGACTCCTTTTCAGCACATTTTCTTTCAAGAAAGCTAGCCTACATCAACGGGTAGTCCCTTTCCAAAGAAGGGAAGCCTCTTCTTCCTCCTCAAGGTTTTCAACATTTTCCGCATAAGAACATACTGTTTCAAAAGCTCCTTCACATCTTTTTCGCTTGTTCCAGAGCCCCGCGCCACACGCCTAACCCTTGAAGCATTGAAAATTTTGGGGTTCTCCCGCTCCGCCGGAGTCATCGATTGAATCATGACCCGCCACTTTTCCAGCTTGTCCTCAGCCATGTCGAGCATTTCTTCAGGCACGTTGTAGGACATGCCGGGCAGCATCTTCAAAAGTTTGCGGAAGGGCCCCATGCCTTTCATGGCTTCAAACTGTTCATACATGTCCGTAAGCGTGAACTTACCGCTTAAAATAGCCTTAGCCTTCTTTTCCGGAACTTTAATTTCTGCTTCGCGAACCTTCTCAATGAGGGTTTCCAGGTCGCCCATGCCTAGGAGCCTGCCAACAAAGCGAGACGGAACAAAAGGTTCGATGTCCTCAACCTTTTCGCCGGTGCTTATGAATTTTATTGGTGCGTTAGTAGCCACAACAGCCGAAAGGGCGCCTCCACCTCTGGCGGAGCCGTCAAGCTTTGTCACGAGTATGGAGCCTATAGATGTTGCTTCGTTGAAGGCTTTGGCTTGAACAAGGGCTTGCTGACCAATGGTTCCATCGATGACGAGCATAACCTCGTCTGGCTTGATTTTCTCCTCAAGCATCTTCATCTCCTTGATAAGTTCGCGTTCCTCCTTGTGGCGTCCAGCCGTGTCAACTATGACAATGTCCTTGTCGCTGAACTGTTTTAAGCCTTCAAGAGCTATTTTAACTGGGTCTTTGGCTTTCGGGTTGCCGTAAATTGGCACATTTATTCTGTTGGCGAGTTGTTGAAGCTGGTCAAGGGCGCCTGGGCGGTAAGTGTCAGCACATATCAAAGCTGATTTTAAGCCCCTCTTCTGGAAGTATCTTGCAAGTTTGGCAGCAGCCGTCGTCTTCCCAGAGCCTTGAATGCCGACAAGCATCAAAACCTTCCTTTTGCCAGGCTCAACCTTTAACAGAACTGGCTTTTCACCTAGAAAACGTGTCAACTCCTCATAGACAACTTTAATCACGTGTTCGCGGCGCGAAATCCCCGGAGGAACTTTCTCTTTAAGGGCTCTTTCCTCGATGCGTTTAGAAATGTCCAAAACAAGCTGAACGTTCACGTCCGCCTGCAGCAGCGCCCGCTGCACATCCCTCACAAGCTCCTTGACCGCAGCCTCGTCGACAACAGCAGCTCTGAAAAGCTTCCTTAAGGCTTCATGAAGCGAAGTGCCAAGCCTCTCTAAAGCCATGATGTTCTCCAGATTTAAGACCGCTCACATACTTAAATACATTTAAACACTCACCGCAATAAAATTGTCATATCGTGGGAAAATGAAGGTTCTAGACTCAAAACTAATCCCTGTGCTGGAGGAGAAATACGGCAAGTACTGGTGGCCAGTAGAATATCCAAAAGATGTCTTCTCTGACCCTTTCAAGAACCTCATAATTACGGTCTTAAGCCAGAACACAAGCGAAATAAACTGTGTTAGGGCTTACGAGGGCTTAGCCGCAAAGTTTGATGTTAAACCGGAGGTTTTGGCTAATGCAGATTTAAACATGATTAAGGAGGCTATACGGCGTGGTGGACTTTACAACCTTAAGGCGAAGAGGATTAAGGAAATATCAAGGGCTGTGCTGGAAAAGTTCAACGGCAACTTAAACGCGGTTTTAGCTCTGCCAAAAGAAGAAGCCAAAAAGAGGCTTATGGAACTCCCTGGAGTAGGTGAAAAAACTGCTGATGTTCTCCTCTCAAGCAGGTATGGCTACCGCGAAGTTTATGTTGTAGACACTCACATTGACCGCATTGCAAAAAGGCTTGGCTTGGTAAAGGAAAACGCCAAATACGCTGAGGTGCAAGAGGCTGTTAAACGCTTTCTCCTAAGAGATGAGAGAACATGTGGACTTTTTTGGCTTCTTGCAAAATACACTTGTAGAGCGCAAAACCCAAAATGTAAGGAGTGCCCACTAATAGAGTTATGCGATTACGGAAACAGCAGAAACGTAGATAGCCGCTACTGTTCTAAACCAGGATATTTTGTGTCCAAAACCTCAATTATGGCTTGAACAGTCTTTTCGCCCAATCCCTTAACGGATAGCAACTCCCTCTTTGAAGCTTGGAATACGCGTCTCACACTTCCGAAACGTCTTAAAAGTTCTTCTGCCCGTTCTGGACCTATCTTTGGTAGGCTTTGCACCGCGAGTAGTTGCCTCTGCCTCAGCGTGTAAGTTTTTGGCTTGTGTTTAACGGCTATTTTTCGCCTCTCCTCCTCTTGCAGTTTCTTGGCTAAGGCATAGAGAAACATAGCTGTATGCTCTTCGTTTGGAGTGAAAACCACTGAAATGCCATGGTCAGCCATAACCTTTGACAGTGCTCCCCAGAAAGCCTGCGGAGTGCGAACATATTTTACGGCGTTGACAACGTCTCCCTCAACTATGAGGCAGGCGTTTTCATAGGTTTTTGCAAGCCTTTCAGCTTGCTCGAAAAGTCTGCCGTCGAAAACTGAGCGGAAAAAGTCGTGAAGCTCTTTTCTTTCAACAGCATAGTCCTCAGCAACCACATAGTCCGCCGGAGCTAAAGCCTTCTCTACAACCTCACAGCCCAGTTCCTTCAAATGGTCTTTTACATCCATGCTTTCGCGGACATCGGTGAAAACTGTTGGCTTAAACTCGTTCGCCATCCCCCATGCGCCTCAATCAAGTAGTGGCTTGTGCAGAACTTAAACCTAACATTGTGGTAAAGGCTTAACTGGGCAAACTTCTTTTACCACAAAAGGCATTAGTGGACTTAGTGAAACCTCAAAAATGGAAGCAGTTTACATCTGCCGCCGATGCGGAAAAACCTACTCTACTAGCGAATATTTGAGGAGTCGTTTCTGTGGAAACTGTGGAACCCTTCTGATGAGAACAGCTGCATACCAAGCAATGGTAGAAAAGAAAACCGCGGAAAGTGAAGAAAACTTCGAAAGCTTAGTTAAGGAGTTCTTTCCATACCAGAATTTTCGTCCATTCCAGTTTAAAGCCATAAAATTCGCCTACCAAACTATCAAGGAAGGAAAAATTGGTTTGCTCTGCTCTCCATGCGGCACAGGAAAATCCATCTCAGTTTTAACAGCCTTTTTCGCGGCTAGAGAACAAAATCCTTCCATTGGGAGGCTTATAGCCCTAACTAGAACGAAAAATCAGCTGGAAATCTACTCAAGAGAGCTAAAAAGCATAAAAGACCACTGTGGCGCAAGCTTTGCAGCGTCAATATTCAAGAGCAAGAAGGAGATGTGCCCCTACGCCTTAGAAGACCCCAAACTTAAGGACGTTGCCTATAGGGACTTCCTCTACTATTGCAAGGGATTAAAGGAAGGATTATTCGGCAAGACGTGCGAATACTATGAAAGGACATATGACGGGTGGAAACCAAGCTGGCAAGCCTACAATTTGGTGGGTAAAATAAAGAAGATTGGGCCCCTACTGCCAGAGGAGGCTTATGAGGTTTGCCGCGACGCGGAACTATGTCCATATGAAGTTACAAAGATTCTGACGCGTTATGCAGACATTGTTATAGGCAATTACAATTATATTTTGGTGGACGCTATACGCGGCTCAATTTTGGGAAAGGCTGGAATACGCACAAAGGCGATAAACTGCGTCTTTGATGAGGCGCATAGCCTACCATACTATGCAAGCGGCATATTTTCAGAAGAGCTCTCATCAAGGTCTGTTAGAAGAGCCTACAAAGAGGTTAAAAACTTTGAAATTGACGATCTGGGCTTTTTAGAGGCTTTATACAGCGTTATGGTGAATTTTGGGAAAAAGGTTTACAGGAACTACGGAGTTAACGTTGAACACATTATTGATGGAGAAGCACTGACAGGAACATTAACCGAGAAACTTAAAGTCAACATTGAAAAACTGGGCGAAGTACTTCAAGAACTTGCTGACAAGGGCGAGCAAATCCGCGTCAAAAGAAGCGAAATAGGAAAAAGCCCAATATCGTACCTCTCACGTTGCGTAGAATTTCTCTCCACATGGATACGCTTGACTGGTTCAAGTTATGTAAGATACGTTAAGGTTGAAGTGGACAGAGACCAGAAAAAACGTGCAAGGCTTGGAATCAGATGTCTCGACCCTTCTTTGGCTGCTGGCATAATCAACGAACTTCGCTCCACCATACTCATGTCTGGAACTTTGTGGAACATGGACTATTACGTAGACGTGTTAGGTCTTGATAGAAAACGCTGCCAAAGCCTGGAACTTCCAAGCCCCTTCCCACCAGAGAATAGGCTTATACTTGTGGATGAGGCGGTTACAACAAAGTTTGAGAAACGCAACGAAATCCAATGGAAGCGGATAGCAGCCCACCTCAGCCAAATAATTCAAAAAGTTGACGGAAGAGTTGCCGTTTACTTCCCCTCATACGAAGTTATGCAGGAAATAGCCCAAATAATCAGGCTGGAACAACCACTGCTGGTGGAGGAGAAGAGAACAAAAATCATGGATGTCCTAAAGTTTCTGCAGGAAAATGGAAACTGCGTTGTTTTCGGTGTGGCAAGAGGAAAAATAAGCGAAGGCGTTGACATGACAATGGATGGAAAAAGCCTACTCTCCGCGGTCATTCTAGTTGGACTGCCTTTCCCAAAAAAGACGGAGCTTCAAGCAGCCCTATACAAGTATTTTAGGGAGAAATTTGGGGCTAAAGCAATAGAATACGCCAATAACATGCCCTGCCTAAACGCTTTAGCCCAGTCCGCCGGGAGACTCCTACGCAGTCCAGAAGATAGGGGCATAATAGTCATTATGGATAGGCGTGCGGCTGGGAGATTCAAGCGTAAGCTTCCGGCAGAGTGGCAAATCGAGATGAAGGCTCACTTACGGATAGAGAAAATCCTCGAGAGAGTGGAACAGTTTACAGCTTAATAACACTAAAGCTTTGTGCGGCACATTATCGCAAGGTTTTTTATAGCCACCAACAGAACATCTTAAGAGGGTTAGATTTTGAACGAAGACATCAAAATTATTGAAAGGAAGGAAATCCCAAAAGGGGCTGTTATGCTTTTCGGCTTTCCAGATGTGGGACTCGTCGGCGTTATAGCGGCTTCCCACCTGATCTCAGAGCTGGATTTTGAGGAAGTCGCCTACATGGATTCAAGGCTGTTACCCCCAGTAATAGTCCTACATGAGGGGCTACCTCACTCGCCCATAAGGATTTTTGGAAACCACCAAATTCTATTGGCAGTTTCAGAAACAGCCCTCCAAGAAGACCTAATCTATCCAATAATGCACACGCTAATCGACTGGGGAAAAGAGAAAGGGGCTAAAATGATGATTTCACTGAGTGGCATACCGGTCCAAGATAGACAAGACCTTGAAGAGTTGAAAGTTTTCGCAGCCGCCTCAAGCCCTGAAATGCTGAAAATAGTTCAAGATAAAGGCTTAGAAGTTTTGAGGGAAGGCTACATGGTTGGTCCTCAAGCGGTTATGCTCCAATATTGCGCCACGCTTGGAGTGCCAGCCTTGACACTTTTGGCACAGTGCTTCTTTAACTACCCAGACCCAGAGGCTGCAGCCAAAGCATTAGAGCAGCTGGCAAATCTGACTGGAGTTACGGTGGATGTTTCGAAGCTACTGGAAAAGGGCGAGGAGATACGCCTAAAGGCAAGAGACATGATGAAGAGGACACAGCAGGAACTGGCGAAAATGCGGAAGACACAGGAGTACGACATACCATTATACATTTCCTAGGAGGCTGATTAAAGTGTCGGAGCACAGCCGAAGAAGACGCTCAATCTTTGACATAATAGACGAGTATTTTGAAAGCCTTGAAGCTTGGGCTGAAGGAGTCCGGGAAACCATAATGGAGAGACCAAGCTGGAACTGTAGAACATGCACCATGGAACCTCTCAGAGACGTAATGGTGACAACCGACGAAGTTATAGTGACTGTTGACTTGCCCTACGCCGAGCAGAGCACAATAGAAGTTAAACCCATCAGCAAAGACACCATCGAAGTTTCAGCAAAAATGAAGCGGAAAATAAGCTTTGACGATTTTGGCATAACCCACCACAGAGGCAAATTCCAAAGATTCCATTGTCAAACGCGAATTCCGGTGCCCGTCTACATGGACCGTATGGAAATTCGGTTTAAAAAGGGCATATTGGAAATTCGGCTGCCAAGAAAGCATGAGTACGAAATTCCAATAGAGTGAAGCCTCAGCTCTCCTCAGACGTCGTCACAATTCAGACGGCTCTTCTCGCATCATCGGCTTCAAATGGATAAAAAGCGAAAACAGCCAAATAAGCTTAATGAAAAACCTTAAAACGAAGAGCGGCTAAAACTTTAGGTTTAGCTGGTGACCCATTTGACTGCTGAAAGGGCAATACAGTTCGCCATGTTCATCCTAATTCTTGTAGGCTTATGCGGACTAAGCGTCTGGGCAAGCTACACCTACCTAAGCGAAAATGTAATTTTGGAAGCAGCAGCTATAGCCCTAAGCTGGGGCGTTATCCTCCTAATCCTATACATAGGTTTTAAAAAGCTTGACTGGGAATGGTGGCGGTAATCCGCGAATCCTAGAGTAAGGTGGACGAGGCTATTTTGTTCTTACGATTTTAACTTTACCAAGAATCTTCCAATACTCTATTTCAACGCCGGGAGCCAGCTTAGCCTTAAGCTCCTCTTCAGGATATGGTGCATCCAAGTACTCATAAGTTTCCAAATCCATAATCTGGACACTCGTGGGTGTAACAGCGAAAATCTGTCCGCTTCTCTTTTCAATTATGGGCACCTCGGCTGTTGCATCCACAGGCTTAACAATGCTTCTTTTAACGCCGTCGAAGACGCCTATGGCGACTATCCGCGCCTTCGCTGAGCCATGTTTTCCCGGCTTAGACTTTGTTATTTCAACTATCCGGCATGGTTCACCATCAACTATGAGGTAGCCGCCTTCACGGAGGCTCCCAACATCAACAGGCTTGCTCACATCATCACCAGCTTAAACGTTCCACCACAGCAATTTTAAACAACACCCATATATAAGTTGAGTTTAAAGATTTCGCTGTCGAAGGGAGAAAAATGTTCAAAAGTGTTGGCATAGTAGCCCGCTATGACAAGCGAAAAGCCATAAAACTCGCAGAAAACCTAGCAGCACACATAGGGAAAAGGGGTTTAGAAGTCTATATAGAAGAAACATTGAGGAGAAAAGTGAAAGTTGGAGGAGATTTCCGCCCACTAGAAGAGATGAGGACAGACCTAATAATAACGGTTGGTGGAGACGGAACAATATTAAGGACATGCGTCGCAATTCCAAAACCTGAACCCCCAATCTTGGCAATAAACATGGGTGTTCGAGGCTTCCTAACAGAGGTCACACCAAAAGAGGCTTACACGGCTATTGAAAGGTGCCTTAAAGGCGACTACATAACGGAAAGATGCGCAAAACTCGCCATATCCGCAGACAACATAGAAATTCCAGACGCTTTAAACGAGGTTCTCATAACCGTGGATGAGCCGGTAAAATTACTATATGCCAGAGTTTCAAAAAACGGCGAGCATGTTTTAGACTGCCAGGCAGACGGGTTAATGGTGGCTACCCAAACAGGGTCAACGGGCTATTCGCTTTCGGCTGGAGGGCCAGTCCTAGACCCGCATGTGGATGCTTTTGTTTTAACGCCAATATGCTCCCTAAGCGTTTTACGCTCAATGGTTTTCCCAAGTGACTCAAAAATCACCATAACAGTGTTGAGGCAGAAACGGATAATGGTTGTTGTTGATGGTGCGTATAAGCATGTTTTAGAGTCTAAAAATCCGCAAATAATGGTTACGCGTTCAAAAAATGAGATAACCTTCATCAGGTTTAGGGAGAACTTTTACAACCGTTTGAGAAGTAGGCTTATTTTTCGAGGATTTGGAGGAAAAGTCTAACGAAAACTATGGGCAAAAAGGTTGTTGTTTTAGACACTTCGGCTTTTGTAGCTGGTTTTGACCCATTCTCAATAAGTGAAGAGCAGTACACGGTTCCGATGGTTAGGGAGGAAGTAGCCGGAAGCGCCATAGCCCGCATAAGATTCAAAGCAGCCACTGAAAGCGGGCGCCTAAAAATTCAGACACCCGCAAAAGCCTTCATCGACCGAGTTAAGACGGCCGCAAAAGCCGTCGGCGATGCTTTTTGGCTTTCCGAAACCGACATACAAGTTTTGGCTTTGGCGTTACAATTGAAAATGCAAGGCTGTACGCTGCTGGTGGCTACAGACGATTATTCAATGCAGAATGTTGCTCGGCATTTGGGCATCGAGTTTGCACCGCTAGCAACTTTTGGCATACGCTCGGCACTGAGGTGGGTTAGGTACTGTCCAGCATGCCACAAGAAATATTCAGCTGACTATAAGTCAAGGAGGTGCCAAGTCTGCGGCACAGAGCTTAAAAGGAAACCTCTAAGAAAAACCTTACAAACGAAAAGAACTGGTCATGGTGAGGTATAATGAGCTATTTTGAAAGAAAAGTTACATACTTCAAAAGTGCTGGAAGAGCGAACACAGACACGCTGTTAAAGATTGTTAAGGAATACGCTGAAAAGGAAGGCATAAAAGATATAGTTGTTGCGTCGACAACTGGGGAAACAGGAGCTAAAGCAACAAAAATGTTTAAGGGCTTTAATATTGTCGTTGTAACCCATCATGTTGGCTTCCAGAAGCCCGGAGAAACTGAACTTAAAGAGGAGTTTAAACAAGAAATCTTGAACAATGGCGGCAAAATTTTCACGGGGACACATGCCTTCAGCAGTGTTGAGCGGGCTATACGTAAGGATTTTGGAACCCTCCAGCCCCTTGAGCTTATCGCGAATGTTCTTAGGCTTATGGGTGAAGGTACAAAGGTATGTGTGGAAATTGTTCTCATGGCTGCTGATGCTGGACTAATCCCGGTGGACAGAGATGTCATAGCCATAGCTGGAACTGGCAGAGGCGCTGACACGGCGTTACGCATAAAACCAGCTAACAGTGCAAGATTCTTCGACTTAAAAATACTGGAGGTTATAGCAAAGCCGTTTAGTTTCTAGACATCGTCGGATTCGCGTTTACTAAAGTAGATTATGTCGCGATGCTCCACATATCCGCATACTTTGAAAAGCTTTTTAGAAGCCTCATTCTCATCCTCAATCAATGCGCAAAAAATTCGGACCCCTTGATTTCTAAGCACTCTTTCAGCCTCTGCAACCAAAGCGCTTGCGATGCCGCGTCGCCTAAAATCCGGATCTACAGCCAATCGATTTACCCAGCCCTTTCGCCCGTTGGAACTAATGATAAACTGCGCCTACCAATCGTCCCTTTTTGAATGCCCCCAAGAAAAATTCTGGGTTTACACTCATTTGCCTTGCTATGGCTTCTTTGCTGTCTCTGCCCTTCGGCTTGAAGGGTAATCCTGCCCTACGCCAAAGGTTAACAAGTTCTCCGTAGTAGTCTATTGTTAGTTTTCGAATCTCCATAAACCGCTTTTAGCCTCTATTTCTCCTTCTCAACTTCCTTTACAACGTCCTCGATTATTTCCAGTCCGGCGTCTACAAGCTCCCTTGTGATGTTGAGAGACGGCATAATCCTCAATGTTGAGATTCCACACGTGATGACGGCTACTCCTCGTTTCCATGACCGCATCATAATTTCATTCACCTTTTGTGGTGCTGGCTTCTTGCTGTCTTTGTCTTCCACAAATTCAATGCCAATCATTAAGCCCTTGCCTCTGACATCCCCAACTATTTCGCTTTTCTCCCTCAGCTCCTCAAGTCTTTTAAGGATGTAGGTTCCCTGCTTAGTGGCGTTCTCCAGCAGCCGTTCCTCTTTAATGACGTCTATAACGGCTATTGCTGCAACGCATGAAAGCGGGTTTCCACCGAAAGTGCTTGCGTGGGAACCGCCAACCCAGTCCATTATTTTAGCCTTTGCAATAGTTGCGCCTAAGGGGAGTCCAGAAGCCAAAGCCTTGGCACTGCACATTATGTCTGGTTCAACATTCCAGTGTTCAATAGCGAACCATTTTCCAGTTCTCCCAATTCCAGATTGAACCTCATCGTCAATCAGCAAGATGCCGTATTTGTCGGCAAGCTTCTTTAAACGTTGGAAATATTCGGGTGGTGGAACAACGTACCCGCCTTCACCCTGAATTGGCTCAAAAACAATTGCGGCAACATCCTCCGGCGGCGCATACTTTTGCAGAACAAACTCGTCTATGAAGTCTACACACCAGTAGTGGCAGTCAGGGTAAGTCTGCTTAAAGGGGCAACGGTAACAGTACGGGTATGGAACATGGTTCACGCCCGGCATTAAGGGGAAGAAGTAACGCCTTTGAGCTGGCTTGCTCGCCGTCAAAGACAGAGAGCCTATTGTCCGCCCGTGAAAGGCGTTAATGAAACCTATAAAGAGCTGTTTCCGCGTATGCCACTTAGCCAACTTAATAGACGCTTCAACAGCTTCTGTTCCGCTGTTGCCAAAGTAAACCTTTTTCTCAAAGTTTCCGGGCGTAATTTCTGCAAGTTTCTCAGCAAGTGTGATGACCTCATTATAATAGAAGTCTGTGTTTGAGTAGTGGAGAAAACGGTCACACTGTCTTTTGATGGCGTCAATAACTTTTGGATGGCTGTGCCCAACGTTTAAGCATGCCAGCCCAGAGTTAAAGTCTATGTATTCGTTTCCGTCGACATCCCGGATAATGCAGCCCTTGCCAGACTCAACAACAAGGGGATAGAAACGCACATAAGAAGGCGAAATGAACCTCTCATCTTTTTTCACAAGCTCTCTCGCTTTAGGTCCCGGCGGAGTTACAACAATTTTTGGATAACCAGCCATATGCCTCACCAGAGGGATTAACCATTTAGCCAAAATAAATTATATATAGCTATCTGTAAATTTGCTAGAGAAAACATCATCCATAGTACAAAATAGTCAGTTTTAGGCAATTGCGCTTTTCGGCTGGAATTGGCTGGTTACAAGCCTTTTATGGCTTTGCAACTGTTATCTCGATGGTTGAAACGTTGGTTTTCTGTCCCTCGCTGCGGGTGACTTCCTCTGTACCTATTTTGATCTCTTTCAGCTGCAGGTCTTTCATGAAAGCTCTTCTTAACAACTCAACAGTGTCGACTGCTCTGCTGATCGCCCGCCCTCTAGCCTTCACAACAATTTTTTGGGCGCCGGAATTGAAGAAGGTTAGGCAGGCGACCACGTAGTTCATTATTGGTTTCTTGCCGATTAGCACCGTATTCTCGTTTGCTTGTGCTGGTTTTGCAGCTTTTTCCTCTTTTGCAGCCTTCCTAGGCTTTTCCTCTGACATATTCAACCTCCTTTTGACATCTAAACTCTATGGTGGCAGGCGGTAATGGTATGATTATTATGTTGGAGTTCTTATATTTTTCCGTGCGCGGTTAAATCAGACACACTCATTTGAGGCTAATTTTCGGTAGTATTCCCAGTCTTCGTTAATCCATCTTTGAATCTTTTCAACGTCAGTCTCAGTCAAATGGCGGAACCTATCCTGCATAGCCAAATACTCCTTCACGGGCTTTCGTTTCGACCTGTCAATTAGGCGGTCACTTGGCGGATTGAGTCTAAACCTTCCATTTTCAATTTCGAAAAGAGCCCATACGCCAGATTGAACTGCAAGCCGCCCAATCTCCACAGTTTTGCTGGTGTCGTAGCGCCAACCAGTTGGACAAGGAGCCAAAACATGAATGTACTTGGTTCCCTTAATCTCCTTGGCTTTCCTCAACTTGTTAACAAAGTCCACCGGATATGAGGGGCATGCAGTGGCAACATAGGGTATTTTATGCGCCGCCATTATTAGGGGCATGTTTTTCTTCCGCTCCTTCTTACCTGTAGGCGTTGTGGTTGTCCAAGCACCATAGGGCGTGGCACCACTGCGTTGAAGTCCCGTATTCCCATAAGCCTCATTATCGTAGCATATGTAAATGAAGTTGGTTTCCCGTTCAGCGGCGCCAGATAGGGCTTGTATGCCTATGTCCACCGTGCCTCCATCGCCAGCCCACCCCACCACTGTTATGTCCTCTAAACCTCGAATTTTTAGGGCTGCCACTATTCCAGAACACGTTGCGCCAGTTGCCTCAAAAAGCATGTTCTGAAGGGGGACAGCAAAAGAGGTGTACGGATATGGTCCCTGAATAACCGTGGTGCAACATGCCGGCACAACCATGATGACCTTATTTCCAAGGGCTTTGAAGAGGAGGCGAAGGGCTATTGACGGACCGCATCCAGCACAAGCAGCATGCCCTTTAAGCAGATATTCCTCTTTCGGAAACTCTTTAATTGTGACCATAATTTTCACTCCCTCAAATCAACCCACACAGTTTCTTTTTCAACCCTCCCCATTTCCATCCATTTCAACGATTTTTTGGCAATCCCCTCGATAGTTTTGAACGTCACGTCTCGCCCGCCTAAGCCAGCTATGAAGCCAGCCAGCAGTGGCTTGTCCTCCATATGGTAAAGTGAAGCCTTAATCTCTGATGCGAGGAAGCCCTCCATTCCGAAGGATATGTGGCGGTCTATTGTGGCGATGGCACTCGCATTTTTGGCAAGTTTCCTCACCTCTTCCACGGGGAATGGACGATAAACCCTAATCCTCGCAGCACCAACCTTCAAGCCTTCTCTCCGCAGATTGTCAACAGCTATTTTGGCTTCACACCCCATCGTTCCCATCGTACAGATAATCAAGTCCGCATCCTCGCATCGGTATTTGTCGATGAGGCCGCCATATTGGAGGCCAAAACGCCGACCATACTCCCTGTCGATTTCTGGTATTAGCCGCTTGGCGTTTTCCATAGCCTCCTGTATCATGTAGCGGAATTCCATGTACCACTCTGGTGAGACAAGGTTGGCGTGGGAAAACGGGTTGTTCACGTCTAAAATCCATCCAGCCTTATACGGAGGCAGAAAGGCATCAATCTCCTCTTGATCATAAATTTTTACAGGCATATATGTGTGGGATAGAATAAAGCCTTCTAGGCAGATCATAGCTGGCAGAAAAACCCGCTCATCCTCACATAGTCTATAGGCTTGTATAATAGTATCAAAAACCTCTTGGTTGTCAGCACAGTAAAACTGAATCCACCCAGTGTCCCTCTGCGAAAGTGAATCACTAAAGTCTGGCCATATGCTCCAAGGTGCGCCCATGGCACGATTAACAACAGCCATAACTATTGGTAGGCGGGCGCCAGAAGCCCAGTGCAAAGCCTCATGCATTAAAGCCAAACCATGGGCTGAGGTTGCGGTAAAGGTTCTGACGCCGGCTGCTGCGGCACCTATGCAAGCGGCCATAGCACTGTGCTCGGATTCTACACGAATGTATTCGGCATCCATCTCGCCGCTTTCAACAAACTCGGCAATTTTCTCCACAATGGTTGTTTGTGGGGTTATGGGGTATGCAGCCACCACTTTAACCCTTGCAGCCTTAGCAGCGTAGCCGGCGATATGATTTGCCGTGTCGATTACTATTTGCGCCATTACTCTTCCTCCCTCTGCATGGTTATCGCCTTAACCGGACACTCGTTTGCACATATGCCGCACCCCTTACAATAGTCGTAGTCAATTTCTGGAGAGTCATCCTCACGTCTTGTTATGGCCGCGTCTGGACAGTAAACCCAGCAGAGCGTGCATTTTGTGCACTTTGAATAGTCTATTACTGGACGGAAGGTTCTCCAAGAACCGGTCTTTTCCATACTTCCCAATGTTGGATAAGATATGGGAGTGAGGGGCATATCCCTACGCGATTTATGAACAGCCATCCTTTCATCACCCTTTAATTAGGCGTTCGTAGGCAAGCTCAGCGGCACGGGCATTCTTTTCCCCAGCACTACCTCGCCAATTCTCCTTTATGGCTTTCAAGACGCTTTCCAAACGAACCTCGCCTGTGGCACCAGCGAAAGCTCCCAAAATTGAGGTGTTCACAACCGGTAAGCCTGCCACCCGAAGGTTTAGTTCAATGGCAATGCCCGTTGCATCAACAGTGGCAACTCTCCAGCCCTTAAAACCAAGCTCTTCTGGCTTTTTAGTCGTGTTTACAACTATTATTCCATCTTTTTTGAGGCCTTCAGTAACATCTATTATTTTGGAGAGCTGTGGGTCTAGAACCACCACGTAATCTGGGTTGTAAACTTGGCTGTGAAGTAGAATAGGAGTGTCACTTACTCTAACGAAGGCTTTAACTGGGGCGCCTCTGCGTTCAGCCCCGAAATATGGGAATGCTTGAACATGCTTGCCCTCAATATAAGCGGCATGAGCTAACAGTTGTGCAGCAGTGACGGCGCCTTGCCCGCCTCTCCCATGTATCCTAATTTCCCTAAGCAAACCTTCAACCCTTCTGAGAATTGGAAAGTGATGTTTCTCCCCTTATTAGTGTTTAGCTAAACATAAAACAAAATCAACATTAAAACAAGAAACGTCACGCTAAACAAGGGAACAACTATTCTCTTTGCAGCTTGAATAACCTTGTCCGTGAGTGCACACAACTTCTCCAACGGTTTCTGCCCAATAACTTTCACGTTCCGAATCAGTGTGCTTTTATATCCAAACCTAGCTGGTTCCATGTTGGCTAACGCATTCTCCGCAGCCTCAACTATACAGCTTACAAGCTTCTCATGATCCATGACCTCGCCTACAGGGTGGTATCCGCGTTCGTTAAACGTCACAGCATTAACAGCGTGCGTGTCCGTAGTGAAAACTTCACCATCAACAAAACCTAGAGGCTTAAGCGTGTCCAAAATTTTTTCCCTTAAACCGGAAACCATGTTATTTCCATCAACAACGACATAGGCGGTCTTCCGAGCATCAACTTCAACAGCCACCACAGTTATGCCGCCCGGCCCCATACCATCTCTGAGACTGAACTCTTTCGGCATAACAGTGGTAGCACCTACCCTAAATGAGGTTGAGCGCGCAGAGATTGCTTCTTTTAGGCAAGCAACTGCAACATTCTTCAGAGCGTTTAATGCTGCCTGCACATCTACAACGCCGTTTATGCTATTGTGTGCATTGATGGCAATGCAAGACTCCATGCCTAGTTTTTCAGCCTCTCTACGGATAACGTCGCCTAATTCTTTGGGAATATCCTCCGTGGTTTTTGGAGCAAGAGAAAATGCGATAAAGGCGGTTTTCCCGAAAATTTGGCAACAAGCGGTAGCCAAGCCATCGTTAACTTTAATGAAAGGGGTTGCCTTAGCCTCTTTCGCCCTAAAGTCTGCTGATTCAACAGCGCCGGCAATTATTTTCTGAACTTGGCTTTGGGAAGCCACATCAAGTTCATGCCCAAGTAACCCCAGTGGTACACATGCGACGCCGCCGAATTTTTGCTCCAAGGCTGTTTTAAGCATGGAAGGCAAAAGGCTGCTTCCCACATTCTTGAAGGGTCCAGGATGCACCGATGGGACAGCTATTAATGTTTTAGGTCTTGAACTGTCAAACCGTATTATTGAAACTTCAACATCGTGCTCCTCGCTTAATTTTTCAAGGAAAGCCTCAAAGGGAGCATTTAGGTCTGCAACCCAGTTTAGTAGGAAAGCCCTAAAAATTGGGATAGACTGCTCGCCAGTGAAGCGTTTTCCAATAGAATTCAGAATGAAGATGAAGGAAAAGCTTGAGCCAAAAGCGACGGCTAACGCAATGACTGAAAAGCCTAAAACCGCCGTAGCGTTGACGCTATTCAGCCACCACAAAAACACAAATGGAATTAGCCATAGAAAAGGCGGAAGAATGGAGGCAAACAAAAAGCGTTGACAATTCATGGAGGATGTTGAGTATAGGACGATTATTCGAAATATCAAAACTGTAGAAAACCCTAGAAGACAAAGCTTAACCGTCCAAAAAGGGAAGACCGTGAAAGAAGCCACCGCATAGCCTATAAAAATGAAAAAAAGCCATAAAGCCCAACAGAACAGGGAAAGAGCAGCTGTTCTTCTCAAGTCGTAAATTGGGTCACCTTTTAACACAAACAGCGCCAACAAATAGTTCGTGCATAGTGTCATGAAAAGTAATGCAAAACCCAAAATTAATCCATAAACTAACCCAAGAGGCGAGAAGGAGAAAACGAAAGTTGATAAAAGACCACTGGCAACACAAACTGCGGATAGAAGTAGGACTATTCTCCTATAAGATGGAAGTTTGAAAAGCGAAGAATAATGCTTAACCGCCTTATCTAAATACTGGTTAAAGGAGTCAGTGTTAGCCACACGCACCCGCTCAAAGAGTTTCTGAAGAGTGTAAGGCATATTAAAGTGTTGCATACATACGCATAGAGGATGGAGCGTTTTGAAAAGAGGCATCCTCATAGTTGCACTTAACGTTGCTGGAAGGGCAAGTGTTTTATCCTTGAAACACCACTTATAAGTCTTTGCTGGTGCTATGCCGGAGCAAACTCTACCCCCAACAATATTCCACATGCTCGAGAAAAACCTTGGAAAAAGCATCCGCGTTATTCTTGACCCCTCCTATGGATTTGAAGGGGTTCTAGCGGCTGTAACCCGCGAACCCGCTGGAATATGGCTTTCAAACGCTGAAGCCATAGTTTTACGTGCAACAATTGCTCAGCCTATTCCGCAAGTTGCAAGCAGAGAGGAACGCAGCGAAATATTCATTCACTTAAATTCAGTTCAGAGAATAGAGATTTTACACGCGGCTTCTCGTCGTCAAGCTTAGAAAAATAGACGCGCCAGAATGCATACCACTATTAGGGCTATGGCTGCGGCTATTAGAATTTCTGGCCTTACTTTTACGCCTTCTGTTTCCTCTTCAAAAAATCTCAATAATCCGGCGCTTGCGGCTGGCATTGGTGCTGACTCGCTTCTCTTCTTTTTCTTGCTCATCGGCTAGTCATCTCCTACTAGGCTTTGCATTTTAACATGCAGGCTTCTCCATTATTAACCTTGCGTTGCTGCTCAAAACAGTTTTATTTCGGTAAGGACGATAATGCGAGCGAGGTGTATTAATGCCAACTCCACGAGAAGAATATCAGCATATATTAGATGTTCTGCAGAAGCACCATGCGTGGTTTCGGGAATGTATACCCTTAATAGCAAGCGAAAACATACCAAGCCCAGCGGTGCGCGAAGCACTAACAACAGATTTTGGAAACCGATACGCTGAAGGCTGGCCTGGAGAAAGGGTTTATGCTGGATGCCGCTTCATAGACCAAGTTGAGTTCAAATGCATTGAACTTATGAAGAGACTTTTTGACGCGGAGTTTGTTGATGTACGCCCTATCTCTGGGGTTGTGGCAAACCTTGTTGTTTACACGACTTTTACCGAGCCTGGCGACGTGATGATGGCCTTGTCCATACCATGCGGTGGGCACATAACGATGGGCAAGAAGGAGCTTGGAGGCACGGCGGGGGCGGTTCACGGCTTAGTTGTTGAATATTTGCCCCTAGACTATAAGGAGTTAAACATTGACATAGACAAGGCTAAGCAGCGGATAGAGAAGCTTGCGGCTGAAGGAAAGCCGCCGAAGCTTGTGATGTTTGGAGCCAGCGTCTTCCCATTCCCCCATCCATTGAAGGAACTGGCAGACACGATACGCGCGGTAGGTGGAACCGTTGGTTACGACGCTGCCCATGTTGCTGGACTAATTGCTGGAAAATGCTTCCAGGATCCGCTCCGCGAGGGAGCAGACGTTGTAAGCCTAAGCACTCATAAAACGTTTTTCGGTCCTCAGCATGGCGGAGTCTTGTCGTGGGAGAAATACGCTGAAAAGATAAAGCGTGCCACTTTCCCGGGGATGGTGAGCAACCACCACTTGCACGCAGTGGCTGGCGTGGCAATTGCGGCTGCCGAGCTGCTTGAGTTTGGAAGGGAATATGCACGCCAAGTTGTTAGGAACGCGAAGGCTTTAGCCCAGGCCTTGTATGAGAAGGGCTTTAATGTTTTAGCCGAACATAAGGGTTTCACAGAATCCCACGTAATCCTAATTGACATAATAAAGTATGGTGATGGAGGCACTATAGAAAAGACTTTGGAAAAGGCGAACATAATAATTAACAGGAACCTTTTGCCATGGGACATTAAGGAGGGACGCCACTTCCAGCATCCGGGCGGCATAAGACTGGGGGTTTCAGAGGTTACAAGGCTTGGAATGCAGGAATCAGAAATGGTGGAAATAGCTGAATTCATAAAACGTGTAGTAATAGACAAGGAACCACCAGAAAAAGTTGCGGATGACGTGGCGGAGTTCAGAAAAGACTACCAGAAAGTGCACTACTGTTTCGAAAATGCAACAGAAGCCTACAAATACATAAAAATCCGCTAGGCGTATCAATGGGAAAACAGCTAATTGTCTGGACTATTGGACATAGCAACCGCTCCATAAATACATTCATAGAACTACTGAAAGAGCATGAAATACAAGTAGTGGCGGATATTCGCCATTTCCCAACATCAAAAATTGAGCACTTCAAAAAGGAACAGATGGAAAAGTGGCTGCCAGAAAACGGGATAGAATACATATGGCTTGGAAAAGAGTTAGGGGGCTACCGAAAAGGCGGATACCAGAGGCACATGCGAACCAAACTTTTCAGAGAAGGAATAAAGAGACTTCTTGAAATCGCCTCTAAAAAGAGAACATGCCTAATGTGTATGGAACCAAACCCAAAATACTGCCATAGGCGATTTATAGCCGCCCACCTAGAAAGAAAAGGCGTAAAAGTCATCCACATAACAGCGAAAGGACAGAAAGCCTTACTTAACTTTAAAAGCTAAAACAACTCAAGCTCAATTGGCTGGTGCGCAGCGAAATGCACATACACAAGTTTCAGGAAATGATGCGAACCCTATACTTCCACAGAGACTCACAACGGGGCGTGGAAAAGACCTTTGAATGGCTTGTAGAAGAAGTGGCAGAGCTTGGCCAAGCACTAAAAACAGATGACAAAAAAGCCTTGGAAAACGAGTTTGCAGATGTCATTGCATGGTTGGCTTCACTAGCCAACATAACAGATGTAAACTTGGAAAAGGCTGCCCTCGGCAAGTATGATGGAAAATGTCCAAAATGTAGGCACTCGCCGTGCCAATGCACTTTTTAAGAGCTAGCCTAAGCGTTTTTGCCCAAATCCAGTCAACGTCCAAACAGATGGGCGTTTGCTTCCCCTTTTTACTATTCCTCTGGTTTCCAGAAGTTTCAGGTGATGTACAACCACGTTGTAAGGCAGACTGGTTTCCTTTGCAACCGTTTTCGCATCTGCAGAAGACGTTTCTAGAAAATTCAGTATTAGAGTTCGCGCCTTCAAGCCAAGCTTAACGTTTCTAAAGTCTGTCAAGTAAGCGTTGGGATGATACTCTCCCCGGGGCATGCCCATCAAAAATCATTTTGTAATGAGGGAGTAGAAAAGGTTTCACTTCAAGCGAAGTCTGTTAGACTAATTTGCTTCGGCTTCTTACCCTCAAAAAGCGAATTAATCTCCTCCCTCACAAGCAAAATTCTTTGGCTGTAATAGCTGTGCAAATCATACTTCTTTATTATGTGCGCGGCCGCCTCAAGATACTTCTCTATCCCGCCCCGATAAACTGTTAGAGTTAACGCTCCACCACATATTGGGCATTTGCCCCGCAGTGGCATACGCCGAAAACGTTTATTGCAGGCTTTGCAGCGGAACCCCTGTGTCGAAAACGCACGGAGATTTCCGGCGATGTCACGAATAAAATGTCTTATTAAGACTTTTAGGGCGACTTTCCTAGCATCCACCGCCTCAATTTTCTCTGCTAGAGCTAGTTGCCCATTAAGCTTATCCACCATGGTTTTAAAACGCTTGTAGACGCTTTCCTCATTCCCCATATTAATGTTTGAAACTGGTACAGTGAAGCGGAAACCCTCAAACTGCGCTTCTGTCCCAAGGCGATATTCAATGAGGTCTATTAGTTGGCTCACATGTTTTGCCTCCGCCCTCTCCAAAGTTTTCTGGTAAAACTCTAATGGGTAAGCACCAGCCACGTCAAAGTCGTGCGCTTGCCTTTGCACCTCTATTGGGTTAACAACAGGAATCAACAGCAGAGGCGCATCCATTATGCCGCCAATCTGGGCGGGCAGATAAACCCTTGAAAAGTTTAGCAGCATGTCTAGTGCAAGCATTAGGGCGTCCTCGTCGCCGTCGCAGTCTCTTCGTTTGGCAGAGTGCCAAATTGGATGGGCATAGCAAACATTCAAACTTGTAAAGCCAATTATCCGACCGAGAATGCCAACAGACGTGTGAGGTGCCAAACCGATGACCAAGTGCCCAACAAGGTCTTCGACATACCTAACATTGTAGTATGGCGACAACCCATAAACCCTCACCAAAAGTTCATCAACAAAGTTTGCCACACGAACAAAATATTCGGCACACCTAACTGGAATAATGACATCCTGTATTTTCAGTTCGCATATCTGGTCTGAACTTGTCAGGGGGTCACCATAGATATCGCTGGTGTAACCAAGCTGAACAAGTTTTTCAACGGAAACCCCAATTTCGAAAGGTTTGAAATGAGTTAATGGGGCGTTTGTTGCATCAAAGCGTATTGTGCCGTCCTTGTAAACTGATAAGTCATATTTTGCCCGCAAAACACCCTTCTCAAGGATTTCGGGAGTCTTAGTCTCATTCGTTAAACCCTTAACACCCTTCAAAACCTTCAGCGTTGAAACTCCCAAACGGGCACACACCTCATCAAGCAGTTCCCTAATGTTAATGCTTTGCCGCTCATAGGCAACCGCAGAAACCTTGCAGACTGGGCAATCACCACCGCCATTAAGTGCCCTTCTGCATCTCGGGCAGACATACTCCAGAACGGTCTCAGAACCGCATACTGGGCACTTTATTCCTAGAACACTTGTTTTACAGGATGGACATCTACGCTTAACAACTTCCACGTAAACATTTTCGCGTTTAGCAGCCTCCAAGATATCCCTTTGAGAACCGCCAGCCAAACCTACGGGGAATAAAACATGCACAAGGGGTTTCATCTCCCGCCTTTTGGCTTTCTCAGGACGCCCCATCCTTGCACCAACAAAAGTTGAAGCTTTATCCCTAACAACCACACCACAGAGCCCACTAATGGTTTCCAAAATGTTCGCGTTTTGGCGAGAATCGCTGTTTGAATTTTTAATGCCTAAACAGAAGGCGAAGGCACATGCGTCCTCTCCCTCGATAATTACATTATTGTCCGAGACTTTATGGGGTAAGCATATAGCCTCCAAAGCCCTTTTAACGTGCTTATCCATCTTGCCAACTATGCGATAGGCAAAATCTCCATCATACTTCACCTCAGCCACAGCCAACCATTCCCTAAGAAGCGTAAGCTCCTCAACAGAACCCAAACAAGACCAGAAGAACGTGAAGGCTGGATGAAGTGGAACCCCAACATTCAATGAAAGGGCTAGAGCCTCTTTACATGTCGGCTTGTTCACAAACGGATTTTCTAGAAAACCTCTAAGCATCCCGCTTGGTATACCAGTGGCGGTTGCAGCCTTCTCAAAGTCCCCTCCAAACTGTTCGATAATGGCTTTTCTTAAATCTTCAGCCCACCACTCTTCAACATAACCAGCTGGATTAAGGCTCTTGCCCTGATAAAGGAAATCCCCAAAACTTATGAGAATGTCTCCCAAAAACAGGATTTTCTCAATTCTATCTCTTACATCGCCGAAGTTTTCGGCTGTAACCCGCACAACCGACCCGTCTCTTAATTTCACTATTGGCGGTTCTAGAGTATCAACGGGTACCGCAATACCGCCTTTCCCCGGAAGCTCCAAGCGGAGTTGTGTGCCCGCCGCGATAAAACCTTGGAGGACAAGCATTGTGGCTGGATGAATGCCTACAGCGGTTAATCCCGTGTTTCTGGCTCTTCCATAGCGTAGGCGGAAACCGCCGCGTCTAGCTGGAAAGGAGAATATGGGGCGCCCTGCAACAATATCGTCCATGAAGCCGGCGGACTTCTTTTCAGACATCTTTCGAATTTCTTTAAGCCAATCCCAGCCTTGAATGCCTAGTTTTTCCACAATAGCCCAAACCTTCGAAGCCCGCCCAATGATTCCATCATTAACCACACGGAGAGCCCCGCCCCGAACCCTATTGGTTTCAATACGGGGCAAGTTGCGAAAAGCGGAAACCTCCACAGGGTCTGATTCTGTGCCAGTAACCTCCACGGGCAACCAGCAGAGCGCTCTACGCAACTCCTCGTCTGAAACGTGATATTGAAAGCGGCTTACACCGCGCTCGTAAAGTCTAACTTCCTCAATGAAGCGGGCAATCTCCTCTTCTGTAGGCTTATAGCGGTCAATTCCGAGAAGCCTACGAATAAAGTCGCCAATAACAAGTGTAAGCGCTTGGTCGGTGCCACCAGCAGAGCGTATGGGACCAGCGAAGTAAATAGCCAGATACTTTGATCTATCATGATTTGTTTTAATTTTAACCTGTGCCACGCCTTGTATTGGCGCTGCAGTAAGTCCCTCTGTTAGAATGGCTAAGGCTGTCCGTATGGCTTGTTCAGCGGCAGCCTCCGGCTCTAAATGCCCAAATTTTCCGTAAACGATTTCCTCGGCAATTTTGAAGGCAAGCTCCTCCCTTGAAAGTTTTGAGCTTAACTCCCGAATTCTTTCAGCAACGCCTCTTGGACCAACAAGCCCCTCAACAAGGTCAGCCATGTCCCTTGCAACCGTGCAGTCGGACTTAAATGTAGGGTCAAAGCCTTTCTCCCGAGCTTTATTGGCTATGCTGTATAATTGTTCGAGCTGCTTCTCTAATGTTTCAACGTACTTCTCGTAGGACTTGTTCATCTGAACACCCATGCCCAATTAACCACTCGGTACCATTTGCAAGCTGCGGCATATTTTTGTTTTCTAATAAATGAAAGCAAAACTTCCAATGTCACAAAACGTCGGAACTATCAAGTTTTATACAAGAAAATGCAACACCAGAGCGGTGTCATACTTTGCAGCTCTTTAAGCCCTCAACAATTTCCGAAACCCTGTCCCTAACCTGCCCATTCTCAACAACATTGCCAGTAACAATAATATCTGCACCGGCAGATGCTGCTGCCAGCGCTTGTGCTCTGGTTCTTATTCCTCCACCGACAATTAAGGGGACATCTATGCTTTTTTTCACAGCACGAATCATTTCCCGTGGAACTGATTTTTTGGCGCCGGAGCCAGCCTCAAGATAGATGAAACGCATGCCCAAATACTGTCCCGCCAAAGCATGGGCAACAGCTAACTCTGGCTTGTCATAGGGGATTGGAACAGCCTTCCCAACAATGCCAGCAGTTCCACCTTCACCAACAATGATGTAGCCCAACGGGATTGGCTCGAGGCGGTACCGTCTAATTAGAGGCGCTCCTAAAATTTGTGCACCAACTATAAAATATGGGTCAAGGGAATTTAAGAGAGACATGAACCATATGGCGTCCGCATAACGGCTTATGCTGGTAATGTTGTTGGGAAATAGGATTACAGGAACATCTACGGCTCGCTTAACGGTCTTAACAACGTCATCCAAGTGTCTAGCCGAAATAAAAGTGGAGCCCCCAATCATTATTGCCGATGTTCCGCTTGCCCGTGCTTTTCTCGCAATTGCCGATGCTTGTGAAGGCGTTACCTTTTCAGGATCTATAAGGGTTATGTGAATCGACCCCTCCGAACTAATTCTGTCAAGCAAATATTTTTCAACAGCTCCTATCAAAGAGCTCCCTCCTTTCTATGCGAATTCCTTAACCTCTGGGGTGGGCAACCGCCTTGCTCCGCTGTAAATTTTGTCGGTGAACATGCAGTATACGTCTATCTCACCTAGGGCGCCCTTAACTGTAAACTCTTCTTTTGCACCGCAGTTGCCGCAGCTTACAACAGCCCTTCCTTCATCCCGAAACATTTCCACGCGAACAGATGCCTTTCCACAAATAGGGCAGGAGAAGAATTTTGGCAAGCGTTTCTTTGGAATGCGGACGACCTTCCGCCTTCTACGCCCCATAAACCAATCCTTCACGCTTAGTGTTAAAGGCTACACCTATTCATTATCCTATCTTCGTCCTTAAATACTTGCCTCATCCCATAAACATTGAGGATGAAAACCCTTGAAACTGGCACCATCAGTTTTGGAGCTGAACTGGACAGAAGTAGAGGCAAAAATCACATGTTTCATAAGAGATTATGTGGAAAAGGCGAGGGCTAAAGGCATAGTTTTAGGGCTTTCCGGCGGCATAGACAGCAGCACAGTGGCGGCTCTATCCGCAAAAGCTATCGGAGGAAAAAATGTTTTGGGACTTATGCTCCCGGAAAGAGAAACATACAATCCAAAAGACATGGAACACGCAAGACTCGTGGCAGAAAATTTTGAGTTGGAAACAGAAACAATAGACATCACACCAGCTTTAGAGGCAATTCAGAAGACAATACCAATTTTTGATGGTGAAGACAAGCTCTGCAAGGGCAACCTAAAAGCACGAACACGAATGCTCTACCTCTACTATTACGCCAACAAGTTCAACCTAATAGTTTGCGGAAGCTCCGACAAGTCAGAAACAATGATGGGCTATTTCACAAAATGGGGAGACGTCGCAGCAGACATATCCCCAATAATGGACCTATACAAAACCCAAGTGCAAAAACTTGCAAGGTACATAGGCATACCAAAAGAAATCGTTGAAAAACCACCGTCTCCCACATTGTGGCCGGGGCAAACGGCAGAGGAAGAATTGGGGATAAAGTATGAGACGTTGGACCTCATCCTATATGGGCTTGAGCATTTCATGAAAACAGAAGAAATAGCAGAGCAGCTAGGACTACAAAAAGAACTGGTGGAAAGCGTAAAAGAGCGCTGGCGAAAAATGGAACATAAGAGAAGAATGCCTCTAACAACAAAATTTCAATATAGGACTGTCGGATTTGACTTTAGAATACCATTCACAAGATAAAAGGGAGGAACGATTTGAAGGACCCATTCTTAGTCGCTCTAGCCCAAATAAGTTGCCAAAGAGGAGACAAAAAAGCAAACATAAAAAAAATAGAGGAATACGCCGTCAAAGCAAAACAGCAGGCTGCAAGCCTCATCATTTTCCCCGAACTCTCGCTTACAGGATACACGATAAGAGACGAACTCTATGAATTGGCAGAAGAAATTCCTGGACCGTCAACAGGCGCCATACAGAAAATTGCAAAAAGGCATGAAATCTACATAGTGTTTGGAATGCCAGAACTCAGCGGAAAAACGCAAGCAACAATCCATAACACAGCAGTTCTCGTGGGGCCAAAAGGCTACGTTGGGAAATATAGGAAAATGCACCTCCCCACCCACAGCGTTTTCGAGGAAAAAAGGTATTTTAGGCCGGGCTATCAGGCTGGAGTCTTTGAAACAGAAAGCGGAACGATTGGGCTAATTATATGCTATGATATTTTCTTCCCAGAAGTATGCCGGCTAACACGCTTAGAAGGCGCACAGTTGATTGTTTGCATTTCAGCCTCGCCAGCCGTTCGCAAGACCTTCTTCGAAACCTTAACAGTTGCCAGGGCTATCGAAAACACTGCGTTTCTAGCGTATGTCAACCTTGTGGGCGTAGAAGATGGATTGCAGTTCTGGGGTGGAAGTAGGCTAATAGTTCCAAACGGGAAAATCATTGCAAAGGCAAAGTATGATGAGGAAGACCTTGTGATAGGTGAAGTAGACTATGCAGACATAAAGCCTGTGGAAACCTTCGTTCCAACATTAAAGGATTTACGTCCAGAACTCTTCGACAAGCTAAAAGAAAAAGCAGAAAAACTTTAAACAAAGCATCTAAGCAGAACCCCTGAGCCTTCTAATAGCCTTCTCTATGCGGTCAAAGGCCTCCTCTAGCTGCTCGTAAGCGGTGGCATAAGAAATTCTAATGTAGCCTTCACCATGCGAACCGAAAGCAGAACCAGGAACAGTGGCAACATGAGCCTCTTTAAGCAGGAACTGGGCAAACTCCTCCGAAGACATGCCAAAGGCCTTTATGTTTGGGAACATGTAAAAAGCGCCCTTTGGAAAAACGCAGTTGAATCCAATTTCATTAAGCCTCTTAAAAGTAAAGCGTCTTCGTCTATCAAACTCAGCCACCATGTCCCTAACAAAATTTTGCGGCCCTTTTAGGGCGGCTAAAGCGGCATACTGCGCAAAAGTATCCACACAAGCAACAAGATATTGGTGGCAAAGCCAAAGAGGCGCTATAAGCTCCTTAGGCCCATAAACATAGCCAACCCTTAAGCCAGTCATGGCATAAGTTTTGGAAAACGAATTTACAACCAGCGTTCGCTCCCTCATCCCTGGAAGCGCCGCCAAACAGTGATGCTTTTCCCCATCATAGATTATTTTTTCGTAAACTTCGTCAGAAATCACAACCAAATCACGCTCAACGGCAATTTTCGCTAACGCTGCAAGCTCATCACGTGAGAGGACAACTCCAGTTGGGTTATTTGGATAGTTCAGAATAATCACACGTGATTTTTCCGTGATAAGTGATGTCACGTCATCAACGGAGGGTCTAAACATGTTCTTCTCTAAACCAGGAATTGGGACGGGAATGCCGCCGGCAAGTCTAACGCTGGGCTCATAACAGACAAAACCAGGATTAGGAATGAGCACTTCATCATTAGGGTTGACCAACGACATCAAAGCAAGGGAAATCGCCTCTGTCCCGCCAACGGTGACTAACACCTCAAAGTTCGGGTCATATTTGAGTCCATATTCCTTATATGCCTTTTCTGCTAGAGACTCTCGCAGTTCCGGAATGCCATTGGTTGGAGCGTAGTGCGTTTTACCCGCCAAAGTGGCTTTCCAGCCTTCTTCTAAAACATGCCTTGGCGGAGTGAAGTCTGGCTCTCCAACACTTAAATCAATAATATCAGGAAATTCTTGGGCCAAAGCGAAAAATCGTCGAATTCCAGAGGGCCTTATGTTTTTTAGGCGTTCAGCCGCCTTAAATTGCAATGTCAGACGCGCTCCTTACTACGTGCTATGCAGCTTAGCATATAATGGTTGCGACTTAAACGGCAAAATTTTGATGTTAAACGTAACTCTTTTAAAAGGGCGTATACAAAAGTGTATTCAACAAACATAAAGAGTTGGAGAAAAGTAGAAATGTTAAAAAACAGCGTCCAACTATGGCTGAAAAAGTCTTTAGAAGACCCAATAGTTAAGATACTGGAAAAAAACAGCCACTTAACGAAAACGCAACTAGAAACACTGCTCATAGATGTTTTAGCCGAAAATATTGTAGGAAAACCTCTAAAATACGAAGAAAAAGCCAGATTACGGCTAACAAAGGCAAAAATAAGCCGTGGAGCCTTCAACAGAACCTTAAAACAAGCGCAAGAAAACGTGATAAAGTCAGTTTACACAGTACTGCTTTTAGGGTATTTGGGAATCTTTGAAAGCACAACTCTCGACCAGTATATTGAAATTGCAAATAAACTGCAACAATACATAGAAGCCCATAAAGACATGACGAACAAAACAGAACAGCAGGAGGAACAAATAAAGTTCCTGAAAATGCTTAGAGAAGAGCTTGAAAACGGCTTAAAAACGCTTTCAAATCCGTCGGAAGGGTTCTCGTGACATCACAAGTCACACATACAGTTCCGTACATTAAGAGAAAATGTCCAAAAATAGGGCCGAAAAAGGAAATAAAAGGTTTTTCTCTCTGCCTGTGATGGTCGTCACGGATTCCATTTGTGACTTGTGATGTCATCGTTTCATGAGAGAAACCGTAATCTTTAAATGTTCTCTTCATTTAAACTGTGATGTGTGATGTAACATGATCAAAGTCACAGCATGTTACAGATACGTCACAGGAGGCATCACATGATTGACCTCTTAATTTTTGTCTCTTGT
This sequence comes from uncultured Candidatus Bathyarchaeia archaeon, assembly GCA_964573785.1. GTDB lineage: Archaea > Thermoproteota > Bathyarchaeia > Bathyarchaeales > Bathycorpusculaceae > JAGTQI01. Next base: position 53,771 of record CAZNKF010000002.1, on the reverse strand, counting down.
GTTTTTTTGGTTGTGGCTGTTGGCGCTGCTGTTGAGTATTATAGGAGTCTTGTTAGAGTTAGGAGGGAATATGAGAAGGCTAAGGAAGCATTTAATGATATAATCTTGAGTTTTAGCAGAGAGCTTAAACGTGCAACAGAAAGCCTGCAAGTCATTTCTTACAAAGTTGAAGCTGCTTCTTCAAAGGGCATTGTTGCATTAAAGAATGTTGGAGAATTGGAGGCTCGGCTAAAAGCATTGGAAGGCAAGGCGAAAGAGTTTCTTGAGGATAAGGAGCGTATGCTGGCGCGATTAAGCGCCGTTGAAAAACAGACACGTGATATCACTGAGTCGCATAAAGAGATGCTTGCTAAAGTCTCCATCATTGAAGAAAAAACCCAAAGAGTGCCAGCATTTACCGAACTAGGAGTTGAAGCAGCTATACCAATAAAAAGGGAAAAAGCACTAGCCAAATTAACAGAAACAGAGCTGGCGGTATTAGAAATGTTGGCTGCTGAAGGACCTAAAACAGCTCCAGAAATTAAAGGAAGGATTAGGCTTAGCAGGGAACATACGGCTAGGCTTATGAAGAAGCTTTACGAGGAGGGCTATTTGGAAAGGGATTCAAGCAAAATTCCCTTCAAGTACAGTGTAAAGATGGAAATGGAGAAACTTTTGAAGAAAGCTGAGCCAGAAACTGCTTAGAAAGCTCATTAACCCTCATTCTGCATATGCTGCTTTACTATGACATGAGGGGGACTTGGGGCAATTCTATATTTGAGGCGGTTAGAGGCACCAGCTTTCATGAGTATTCCTTTGCCCGCCATTCTAGAAAGGTAAGTGGCTACCGTGCTAAGGCTTATTGGTTCCTTAAACTCTTGCTCATAAGCCACTTGAACATCTTTCGAGGAGAACCAAACTATTGGGAAATGCTTCTGAAGGGTAACCAACAGTTTATCGTATTTTGATTTTTCAGTGGACGATGTGATGCCAACTCCGGGATTGGTTCCGCTCGCTGCAACTCCGCCCAATAGTTCCACCATGTCTAAAAGGCGAAGGGCTTTATCCCGCGTGATCTGCCCCTCAAAGGCTATGCTATATTTATTGCCTTCACCATCGAACACTTCAATCCGCATTTTCCTCGCTGGCACTATTGCTTGCACCTGTAAATTCTTTTCACAAGTTTGCACTTCACAAAATATAGCTGTTGTGGTGAACACAGCGAAATGAAAAAGCCATTTTTCAGTTTGAAAATGAATAAAGGGTTAAATTTCCAAAGATTCTTTATTGCAATCTTCACAAAAAATTGCTCACGGTAAAAGGAAGAAAATGTAAATAGGACTGGCTATTTCCAATAGAAACAAAGGGGTGCCTTTTTCACAGGAAAAAGACACAAAAATAGCAACACTATTGAAATCAAGAAAAGGAAAAACATCAAAATCAAGTAAACTTCACAAGTTTTTCACAAAAGGTGAACACATCTACAGTTCAAGTATGCCTTCATCTGAGGAACACATAAACGTGGCGTAACATTTGTACCGTGCTTTACATGAATCTGGCTGCCCCCTTATGCGGTGGACGTATCTGGGCTACCCCATGGTTTCTACTGGAAAGAGAAAAATAAAGCTGACAATTCAGCTAAAAATTGTTAAAAAAGGTTTTCGTTTTAAACTAAAAACTTCTATGAGAACATTTTTACTTTAACCTACCATCTAACCTTTCAGAGTATTTTCTTCTTGAAGAAACAGAAAAATCATAATTAGTAAATTTAAGATTTTCCAGTTGAAGTCAAGGGGTGTCTCTCTTCTTCGATGAAAGAGCATTTATTATTTTTAGGATTTTTCTGTTGCTGGTTCATTTTTCTGTATGATATACCTTATCTTATTACCCCTGAAGTAAAGGGCGTAAATGCTTTCCAGCGAATTGTAACATTGGAGGAAGGAGAAGCCAATGAGTGATGTGAATATACTTGACGAAGTGTTCAATAGATTTTGTAGTACAATGGGTGTGTTTAAAGATCGGGAAGTTCTTCGTCATGATTACTTGCCTGAAAGGCTTCCTCACCGTGAAGATCAAATCAGAAGACTTGGAGAAGCCATAGCACCAGTTCTGAAGGGAGCGCGATGTTCCAACATTTTTGTATATGGGAAAACAGGGACTGGTAAGACCGCTGTTACAAAGTATGTCTTGAGCCGGTTAGAGGCAAAGGCGAAAGAAATTGGGGCATCAGTAAGTTTTTGTTATGTAAATTGCCGTTTAGCTGGGACAGAGTATAGGGTTCTTGCGAGCCTATGCCAAAGCATTCGCCTCACGGTTCCGTTTACGGGGTTATCTTTGGGTGAGATTTTTGATAGGTTTAAGCAAGGCTTAGATTCTACAAAAGGGATAGCGATTATAGCCCTCGACGAAGTTGACGCCATAGTAAAAGCACGGAGTGACATCCTTTTATACGAACTTACAAGAATCAACGAAACATTAACCCGTAGCAAGGTCTCTATAATCGGCATATCTAACGACCTGCGCCTAAAAGAGTTCCTAGATCCTCGCGTTTTAAGCTCGCTAAGTGAAGAGGAAATGGTTTTTAGACCTTATAATGCGGCTGAACTGCGGAATATTTTGGCTGAGAGGGCGCAGATGGCTTTTCGTGAAGGCGCTCTTAATGAAGGAGCCCTTAGCCTTTGTGCGGCTTTGGCTGCTGCCGAACATGGAGATGCTCGGAGGGCTTTGGATTTGCTTAGGGTTGCGGGTGAGGTTGCAGAGCGGAGGGGTGCAAGCGCTGTTTCAGAGGAGCATGTCCGCGAGGCTGAAAGGCTTATAGAGCATAATAGGGTTGTTGATGCTTTGGCAAATTTGACCTTGCACTCGAAGCTTGTTATGCTTAGCGTCTATCACCTTGTTAGGGCGAACGGTTATCGCGCCGTCACCGGCGAAATATACGAAGTATACAATGAACTATGCAGCGAATTGGCTGTGACCCCTCTAACTCAAAGGCGTGTAAGCACATTAGTTAATGAACTTGACTCTTTGGGACTGTTGAACGCGCAAGTTGTAAGCATGGGGCGTTATGGACGGACGAAAAAGATCCGCATGGAGGTGACACGCACCCTTATTAAAGAAGCCTTCTCTAATGACAATAGGCTTGGACGCCTGATTGACTATGAACCGAAGTGCCTTTCAAAAGATGCGGGTAGTAGGAATTGAGGATGGAAGATTTGTAAAAGGCGTTACTAAAAAGGCACTTTTAGCCGCTGTCCTTTTTAAAGGCTTAAAGATTGAGGATGTAGCCTTCAAGAGAATAACTGTTGACGGCCTAGATGCAACAGAGAAAGCTGCAACCATTCTAAATCAGTGGGATTTTGAGGCTGTCATGCTTGCTGGAGTATCCTTTGCCGGCTTTAACCTCATAGATCCCATGGTTCTCTACGAAGGGTTTAGCAAACCCGTTATTGTTGTAGCGAGGACAAAACCCGACAACAAGGCGGTCAAACTGGCGCTCATTCGGCATTTTAGAGATTGGAGAAGGCGCTGGGAAGTTTTTGCAAAATTAGGACCTATCTACAAGGTGGAAGTGTTTGCTGAAGAACCTCCATTATATGTTGAGGTTGTGGGTGCAGAAACGAAATGGGCTAGCCGGCTTATAGGGAGTTTTGCAGTTTGCGGTCGTGTGCCAGAACCTCTCCGTGTTGTTAGACTAATTGCTCGCGGCTTATCTTAGGTAAATGAGATCATCCTAACGTCTAATGTTTGGAGATTAACCACGGGAACTAAGCCCGGCATGGGAGTGAATCCTTGCCTCCGCATGTAGTCCGTCTGCTCCTGCCAACAGCCTGAGTTAACGACGGTAACACCTCTATAATTTGTGTGCCCAACTGTGTGGATGTGCCCTGCGTGGAAGATGTCTGGTACTCGTTCTATGACAAGGCAGTCTCTGCTTTCCGGCGCCAATGGAGTTTTCCCACCATAAACTGGAGCCAAATGTCGACACTGTAAAAGTAATGTCATGGCTTTTTCTGGCTGGGTATAGTTTATCCCTGGGACTTTAGATATTATGTCGTCGAGGCTGCGGCCATGGTACATTAGCATTTCTACGTTGTGAAGGCTTAGGAGGCATGGATTTCCGAAGGAGTGGATGTTGCTCATGTCTTGCAATTTTTCTAAGAACGCGCTGGATATTGGTGGTTGAGGTAAAGCTTTCCTTGGGGCGTCGTGGTTTCCAGGTATAATTACCACTTCGATATGGTCTGGGATTTGCTTGATGAGTTTTGCAGCTAGCCTATATTGCCCATAAATATCTTTTATGGCAAGTTCTTTAGCTTGGTTTGGGTAGATGCCTATTCCGTCAACAATGTCGCCGGCTATCAAAACATATTTCACGTGGTTGGCTATTTCTTGCATTTGCCCATTTCCATATTTGCCGTTAAGCCACAAAAGAAACCTGTTTAAAAGATGTTCTTGGAATTTTACGCTGCCCACATGCATGTCTGAAGTTAGCACGGCATAGACCGGAACCGGAGCCTTATTTTGATTTTTGGGGGCGATGTCTGGAAGGACGATGTCTTCGGCTATTAGCAAGTCTCCTCTGGTTTTAGATACACTAATGCAGATAACTTGGTCCAGCAAAAGAGTTCTGGCTTTGGTTAAAAGTTCTAGTGGAGCATTTTGCGGCACCAAAACAGTGGCATTTGCGCTCAAATCTTCTATTGTCAAAAGAATCCTTTGTTTTGCCTCCCTTTTCTCCGTTATCATGGCGATTACTTTAAGCTTCGTGTTGGGTGGAGCCCTTAATGCATCAGCAACCGAAGCCGCGCCTTTCACGTCCATTCTTTGCCTCAGCAACCTTTCGATTCGCTTGAACCTGTCTCTGAAATATTCAAGGTAATCCTCCACCGTTCCGCTTGTGCCCAGTTTGCTGCCCGGGTCCTCAATTATTTTAATTTCAGCCTCCACCTCTTTTGCATATGGGCGGAAAAGCCTTTTCCCCTCAAGGATCGACTGCGATTGCGTTGGCGGGGCTAAGAAATGCTCCGTCTCTGTTTGCGGCTCTACTGTGGAAGCGGCAATTCGTTCAGGCTTTTTTACAAGCTCCTCTAGAAAGCTTCTTTCGATGAAGAGAGGCTTCTCCTTCAACGTTTCAATTTTTGCCAAGGCTTTACTTACAATTTCCACAGGGTCTTCAATTGCGGCTACATCGTTTAGGAATTCAAAGGCTTCTTTATTGAGCTGATATCCCGCTGCAATGGTGAGTTCCACAGCCCTTTGAAGCCTTTCTAAAGAGTTCATAGCCTTATCCTTCTCCAATCCTGCTTTATTGGAACCACGATGTAGCCTTCCTTGTGGTCGCCCACAATTTCTGTTAAGCCTTTCATGTAGAGGTAGCCTGTTAGGGCTGCAGTTATAGCATCTATTTCGTGCGGCGTTAACATATGCTCGCTTAGAGATCCATCTAGACCTGTGCATTTTAGGATATTTTGAATTGTTTTCCAGTCTTTTGTTGGCATGCCTAGAGCCTTTCTCGTTGAGGTAGGGTGCACTTCTATTGTCTGTATGCTACGCTCTGTTATTAACCTATTTAGCTCAATTGCCCGAAGGGTTAGCTTTTCCATGGCTGGCAAGCCTGGTGGAAAAACGCGGTAACCCTTTTCGATGAGCATCTTGTCTGCTTTTCTAAAAATTCCATTTTTTGGAAGTTTCAAAGGAGCATCTATTGCCACAATTTTTGGGTTTACGTGAAATACTTTTTCCAAAATTTCCTTGTTTGTGTAAACTAGGCATGTTTTCACAGTTTTGTTTCGCCAAACTGCAAATCCTGTTGGGTTTTCCTCTTTTCCAGCTAAGTCTATACCAATTATAACTTTGCTTTTCAATTTCAACACTTATACTTAAGTTTATATATTGAAGTTTTGTTTTAAATCTGTTAATACTCGCCGTAACGTACATACATTATGGTGTGATGCAAATTGGGTACTATTCGCAAGATTCAGCGGACACCAAGCGGCACCTTCTTCGTTTGCATACCCAAGGATTGGGCTGAGAGGTATGGATTGAAACGCGGATCTGTTGTGTCGGTAAACGAGACCTCTGATGGCAAGCTTCTTATAGACCCGGAATATGGGGCTGCTCCCTCCCCCCGCACTATTGTCTTAAAACCTGGGCCATATTTAAGCCGTGAAATTGTTGGGAAGTATTTGCTTGGATTTGATATTATTCGCGTTGAGGGGAAGGAATCCATAAGCTTTGAGGTTCGCGAAAGCGTTAAGAAAGCGGCCAGTCGCTTAGTGGGCCTCGAAATAGTTGAGGAGGACTATTCAAAGATTGTTTTGCAGTGCTTACTTGAACCTTCCAGTTTTCCACCCGAGAAAATTTTGAGAAGGGGCTATTCAATAGTTGCAGGCATGCATAGGGATGTTGTAAACGCGCTTGTCGACGGAGATGTGCATATGGCGAAAAGCGTAATAGCCCGTGACGAGGAGGTTAATAGGCTTTACTTTCTTCTTGTAAGGATTTTGCGAACAATTATTCAGAATCCAAGCTTAAGCGAAAAGCTTGGAGTACAGCCAATCGAGTGCCTCGACTACCGTTTAGCCGCTAGCCTTGTGGAAACTATAGGCGACGAATGCGTTCGTACAGCCTTTAAAGTGTCTGAGCTGAAAGGGGCAAAGCTGGATGAAGCATTGAAGAGGCTTATTGTTGAATTTCATTCTCTCTGCTTTGAGGCTCATGAAAACGCTTTAAAGGCTTTCTTTGCTGGTGATGCTGGCTTGGCAGAAGATGTGCGGAACATGAGGGAGAAAATAGAAAAAGCCTTGGCGGCTATTGAAAAAAGTGCTAAAGGGCAAAGCCTTGAAGTAATGCCCCATCTTCTGGCTGCAGTTTCAACCTTGCATCAAATATACGAGCATAGCGTGGACATAGCAGACTTGGCAATGCCTAAGAAACTGCAGATCGAGAGGTAACTGTATGCACCAATCTAGGGCAAGTGGCAAACAGTATCACATAGCTTGTGGAAAGGGCGATTTGGCAGAGTATTTGCTCGTTCCAGGCGACCCAGACCGTGTTCCCAAAATAGCTAAACTCTGGGATTCAGCAAAAGAAATTTCATGCCACAGAGAGTTTCGAAGTGTTACGGGCACTTATAAGGGTGTTCCAATATCCGCTATTTCAAGTGGTATTGGACCGGCGTGTATGGCTATAGTTGTTAATGAGGCTTCAGCCATAGGCGTCCACACGTTCATCCGTGTTGGAAGTTCCGGTGCCATTCAAAAGGACGTAAAATGCGGTGACATTGTTATTTCATCGGCTGCTGTTCGCCTCGACGGCACAAGCAACTGCTACATAATGCCAGAATACCCCGCAACCGCCAGTTACGAAGTTTTGCTGGCGCTGATTGAGGCGGCTGAAAGCCTTGGCATAAGCAATTATCATGTAGGCGTTACAGCCACAACATCCGACTTCTACGCTGGGCAGAACCGCCCAACCAAAACCGGAACAGCTAACATTATCCCAGTTTTGCAGAAGGCTGGCGTCCTAAACTTTGAAATGGAAACAGCCACTCTCTACACGCTTGCAAACCTTTACGGATTAAGGGCTGGTGCAGTCTGCGCAGTTTACGCCGACCGATGCACTGGCGAGTTCAAACCGGGCGAGGGTGAGGAAGAAGCCATAAAAGTGGCCAACGAGGCAGTGAAAATTCTACATGAATGGGATAAAAGGAAGCAAGTTAAAGGAAAGAGGTGGCTTTATCCGTCGCTTTTGAAGGCGTAAACCCTTTTTAGAATAAACACGTTCTTAACCCTTTGAGGGCCGGGGTGGCGGAGTGGTTAACGCGCTGGCCTCGAGATCCGCCAAGCAGCCTAAAATGGGGCTTTGACAAGTGAGCCAGTGGGCCTTCGGGCTCGCAGGGGTTCGAATCCCCTCCCCGGCGCCAATCTACCAGTAAAAGGGTCATATTTGTGGTTGTTTTTGCTTTGCAAATACACTGCTCCCTCTAGAGTTTGCAGTAAATTTATATGCTTGGGTTTTCATTTCAGACGCTTTGTAAAGAGGGCTGCTAATAGGGGTTCAGTGTATGGAGTGGTTTTATATTACGCCCATAGCTGGTTTGGCTGCTGTTGGTTTGGCTAGCTACCTATACAAGTATGTTACAAGCCAAGATAGCGGCACTGAGCGCATGCGGGAGATTGCCAACGCCATAAAGGAGGGCGCCAAAGCCTATCTTAGAAGGCAGAACATGACATTGGCAGTTTTCGTCGTTGTAATGGCGGTGGTTCTCGGGGTGCTTTACACGTTTTATGAGGGATTTCCGCAAGGGCTTCCGTTTGGGTTAAGCATGGCTGTTGCCTACATTTTTGGCTCTGTATGCACAACTGTTGCTGCTTATGTTGGGATGATGGCGGCGGTTGAGGCCAATGTTAGAACAGCTAATGCTGCAAAACAAGGAATGAAAAAGGCCTTCCCTGTGGCTTTCTATGGAGGCGCAGTGATGGGCTTATTCATTGTTGGTTTAGCCCTTTTAGGAATAAGCCTACTTTACTATGTCTTTAACATAATTTTTGGGTGGAGTGCTGTTAAAGCTGCGAATGTGGTTTTGGGCTTTAGTTTTGGAGCCAGCTCTTTAGCGCTTTTTGCAAAGGCTGGTGGAGGCATATACACTAAAACGGCAGACATTAGTGCAGACCTTGTTGGGAAGGTTGAGCTTGGAATTCCGGAGGATGATCCTCGAAACCCCGCTGTTATTGCAGACAACGTTGGGGATAACGTGGGCGACGTCGCTGGGATGGGCGCTGACCTAATTGACTCATACATTGCCAGCATTGTAGCTGCAATGATAATTGGCGCCACGATTGGTGTAAGTAGTCTAGTGGCATTGCCTCTTTTGATTTCCGCTGTTGGACTTTTCGCTTCAATAATAGGCGCTTTTGTTGTTAAGCTGAGTATAAAGGGTAACCCCGGAGCGGCGCTTAACAGAGGTTCCTTTGCTACATGGATAATCTTTGCTATCTTCCTATTCATTGTCACCCGCTTTTCGGGGTTGCCAGATGACCAGTGGCTTGGAGTTTTTCTGCCAACGGTTGCCGGATTAGTCGCTGGAGTGATAATTGGAATAACATCTGACTATTTCACGTCCATAGATAGGTCGCCGGCGCAGAAAGTGGCAGAGGCTTCAACAACTGGTGCAGCAATCAACATACTTACAGGCTTTTCCTATGGAATTGTTAGCATAGTTCCGCCAGTGATTGGCATTTGTGCGGCGACTATTGCTGCTTGGTACTTGGCTCAAGCATTTAACATTGACGCTGTTTACGGGATTGCCATAGCAGCCGTGGGGATGCTTGCGACAGTTGGGATGACAATATCGGCCGATGCTTATGGGCCTGTGTCCGACAACGCTAAGGGTATAGCTGAACAGTCAGGTTTAGGGGAAGAGGTTATCGAAGTTGCCGACAGGTTGGATGCTGCTGGTAATACCACAAAGGCCATAACAAAAGGCTTTGCCATAGGCGCTGCAGCCCTAACGGTTTTAGCACTTTTCGGCGCTTATAAAGAACTGGTTGAGCACTTGCTCCATACAGAGTTAACACTCAATCTTATGGACCCAAAAATTGTTGCGGGAATTTTTCTGGGTGGCATGATGCCTCCGCTTCTTTCAGCACTGCTAATTCTGGCTGTTGGAAGAAACGCCGAACGGATGGTCGAAGAGGTTAGGCGCCAGTTCAAGGAGATTCCTGGGCTTATGGAGGGCAAGGCTAAGCCTGATTATACCAGATGTGTGGACATAGCTACTAAGGGGGCCATCAAAGAGCTTATGCTGCCATGTTCACTCGCCATAATCGTCCCAATAATAACGCTGATAGTGCTTGGAAAAGAGGCTTTGGCTGGATTCCTGGCTGGAAGCATTGTTACGGGCATAATCTTCGCCTTGTTTATGGCTAATGCTGGCGGCCTTTGGGACAACGCCAAAAAGTACATAGAGTCTGGGGCGCATGGTGGAAAAGGCTTAGAAGCCCATAAGGCTGCTGTGACTGGCGACACTGTTGGAGACCCATTCAAGGACACGGCTGGGCCTTCGCTAAATACTATGATTACGGTGATGTCGCTGGTGGCCGAAGTCTTTGCTCCACTAATCCTTCTGCTGATTGCCTAACATCTCCTTTCCTTTTTATGGCTTTGTGTTTTGAAGTGTTAGTGAATAGAGAATTTTATAAGTAGGTTGTTGTATGTCTCATTTACATTAAAAATCGGAAGGGCATTGGATGTCGAAGCCTTGGCATGCCATGGAAGTTGAAGAAGTTCTGAAGGAGATGAATGTTGATAAGGAAGGTTTAACGGCGGAAGAGGCGTCTAAGAGGCTAGCTAATTATGGATATAATGAGTTAAGAGAGAAGAAGCGGAGAACCGCTCTGCAGATGTTCCTCAGCGAATTCAAGGATATATTTATTTTGCTATTAATTGCAGCTACAATACTTTCAGTTATAATTGGGTACTACGATTTGATGAGGGGGGAGGCTAAAAGTTTTCTTGACGCGTACACTGATGCAATAACAATCGGGTTAATAGTAATTTTAGTTGCTGTTGCAGGTTTTGTTCAGGAGTATCGTGCAGAGAAAGCCCTTGAAGCCTTAAAAAGGTTAGCTGCCCCGAAGGCGCGCGTCTTGCGTGAGGGTAAAGAAATGATAATACCAGCGAAGGAGGTTGTTCCCGGCGACATATTACTCATCGAAGCTGGGGACACAATTCCAGCTGATGCGCGTCTTATTGAAGCTGTTGAGTTGAAGACTGATGAGGCAGTTTTAACTGGTGAGTCAACTCCTGTCAAAAAAAGTGTAGCTCCCGTCAGTGAAGATGCCCCTGTCGCGGACAGAAAGGATATGCTTTTCATGGGCACACATGTAGTTTATGGAAGGGGTAAAGCCGTTGTAGTGTCCACAGGCATGAACACAGAGTTTGGCAGAATTGCAGAGTTAGTGCAAACAGCTGAGGAAGAAGAAACTCCTCTGCAGAAGAAACTAGATAGGTTCGCTAAGCAAATTGCCTACATTGTCTTAGCCCTTTGCGCAATAATTTTTGTCCTGGAAATTTTTGCCGAAGGTTTTGTAATTAAGGCATTTATCGATTCATTCATGTCATCCATTGCTTTAGCTATTTCTGTTGTTCCGGAAGGATTACCTGCAATAGTGACAATAAGTCTGGCGTTAGGGGCTCGTGAATTTGCAAAGCGTAATGCTCTCATAAGAAGACTTTCTTCCGCTGAAAGCCTAGGCGCCGTCACGGTAATTTGCTCAGATAAGACAGGTACTTTAACTAAGGGAGAAATGACGGTGCGGAGGATTTATAATAGCGGCAAGATAATTGAGGTGACCGGAGTTGGTTATGAACCTAAAGGCGAATTCTATCTTGGCGGTCAGTCTATTAATCCTCAAGAGGATGAGGATCTTTCACTTTTGTTGACGGCTGGTGCACTCTGTAGTAATGCGGTGTTGAAGAGTGAAAATGGTGTTTGGCGCGTTATAGGTGACCCAACTGAAGGGGCTCTGGTTGTGGCAGCGGCTAAGGCTGGACTTGAAAAAGATAAGTGTGAAAAAATTTATCCAAGGATCTGGGAGGGCGTTTTCACTTCTGAAAGGAAACGTATGAGCACTGTTCATTTGGCTCCTGACGGGGAAAGGCTGGCCTTTGTTAAGGGTGCCCCCGAAATAATCTTGGAAAGGTGCACCCACACACGTGAAAATGGCGAGGAAAAGAAGCTGACAAAGGCTAAAAGGGATGAAATTCTCGAGGTTAACGAGAAACTTGCAGGTGATGCCTTACGAGTTCTTGGAATTGCTTACAGAAAGTTGCCAAGCACCATAAAAGAGCTCGACGAGGATGCTGTTGAAAAAGACCTCATCTTCCTTGGATTAGAGGGAATGATTGATCCGCCTAGAGAGGAAGCCATTGAGGCTTACAAAAAATGTGAGGAAGCTGGAATTAAGGTTGTTATGATCACTGGAGATCATAAACTTACAGCAATAGCTGTGGCGAAAGAAATTGGAATTATGAAGGAAGGCAGTCTTGTTTTAACAGGTGTCGAGCTAGATAAAATGAGCGATGAAGAATTTGAAAGAATAGTGGAAAACGTGGCCGTTTATGCCCGTGTGTCGCCTGAACATAAATTGCGCATAGTAAAAGCCCTAAAGAAAAAGGGCCACATTGTTGCCATGACCGGAGATGGGGTTAATGATGCACCAGCTGTAAAAAGTGCAGATGTAGGCGTTGCTATGGGAATATCAGGTACAGATGTAACTCGAGAAGCATCAGATATTGTTCTAACAGACGACAATTTCGCCACAATAGTTAAAGCTGTGGAAGAGGGAAGGGTAATCTACGACAATATTAGAAAATACGCCCGATTTCTAATCGCATGCAATTTCGATGAAGTTCTCGTAATAGGAACATTCGCGCTGCTCGCTGGAATGGCTGGAGCCGGAGGGGAAAAATTGTTCCCGTTGCCTCTGCTTCCAGCCATGCTGTTGTGGATAAATCTTGTAACAGATGGTGCTCCTGCGGTTTCATTAGCTTTGGATCCGCCAGACGAAGACGTCATGAAACGGCCACCACGTAAACCTGATGAAGGAATATTACATGGGATGGGCGCCTTTATAATAACGTCTTTTATTTTACAATCAACTGGAACCATGCTTCTTTTCATTTTAAACTATTACATATTTCCATCTCATCCATGGGGTTGGCCCAACGGACCAATAAATGAGGAGGCGAGGCTTTTAACGCTTAACGAAGCAAGAACTACAGCGTTTATCCAGGCAACTATGTTTGAACTTTTTGTAGTTTGGAATTGCCGGTCAGAGAAGCGTAGCGTATGGAGGATGGGGCGCAAGGCCTTTTCAAACAAATGGTTCGTGATTGCTGAAATCATATCCATAGTGCCTACGCTTGCTTTACCATATATACCCATAACAGCATCCATGTTCCACCTTGTCCCGTTAAGCCTCGCAGATCTAATTCAAGTTATTGCGGTTGCTAGTTGGGGCTTGTTCTTCGTGCTTCCAGAATACCTCATGGGAAGGAAAATTTGGCAGTGGAAATAAACGAGATGAGCAAAATGAGAAAATATGACATTATTTGGCTCGTTGTAATGGCCCTTTTTTGGGCAACATTTCTAGCAACATTCATCGTTGATTATTTAGGCATTATAGAAACCACAAATCTAGGCTACGTTGAAACCCTCTGGATTTCATGGCTTATGTGGACTGTAGTTCTAGGATTTGTACTGGCAGCCTTAACGAGGATTATTATAAAAGAATAATTCAAATCAAAAAGCTGGGGGCTGTTGATACTTCCGGAAAATTTTATGGGAGAAAAGTTTGGAAGTGGGAGTAGCGGAGGCTAAAGCCTTTACGGGTATATGCGCGTTAACGTTCTTGGGAAGGGTATTGTTTCTCGAATATGCTTTAGCTTGCAAATCCACATGACTGTGCGTTCTATTCCCAGCCCAAAGCCGGAGTGCGGCACCGAACCATACCTCCGCAAATCCAAATACCATTCATAGGCTTTTTTTGGCAAACCAAACTCTTCAATGCGCTTCTCCAGCAGTTTTAGGTCGTGGATGCGTTGGCTTCCACCAATTATTTCGCCATAACCCTCCGGCGCCATCAAATCAGCACAGAGGACAACTTCCGGGTTTTCTGGGTCCGGCTGCATATAGAAGGCTTTAGCCTTGGCTGGATACCTGTGGACAAAAACGGGCTTTTCAAACTGGAGGGAAATGTACCGTTCGTGGGGTGCTCCTAGGTCTTCACCCCATTCTATTGGGAAGCCACCCTTCTGCAGCATATCAACAGCCTCCGTGTAACTTATTCTTTCAAAAGGCGGCTCCACCTTCTTCAAAGGCGCCACATCCCGCTTCAAAGTCTCAAGCTCCCTCCGTCGCTTTTCCAAAACGGTCTTGACAATGTAAGTTACCATTTCCTCTTGAATTTTCAGGTTCTCCTCAAATTCGCAGAAAGCCATTTCAGGCTCAACCATCCAAAACTCTGTCAAATGCCTTGGCGTTTTCGACTTCTCAGCCCTAAAAGTTGGACCGAAACAGTAGACTTTTCCGAAGGCGGCTATTGTGGCTTCAACATAAAGCTGTCCGCTTTGGGTTAGGTAGGCTTTTTCACCAAAGTAGGGGACTTCAAAAAGGGTTGTTGTTCCTTCGACTGCGGCTGGTGTGAAGATTGGGGCGTCTGTTAAAACGAAGCCTCGGCTGTCGAGGAAGTCTCTGCAAGCCTTTATGACCTCAGCCCTAATCCTTAATATGGCTGTCTGCCTAGGACTTCTAATCCACAACTGCCTATAATTCATTAGAAAGTCTATGCCATGCTCCTTTTTCGCTAATGGATATTCGCGTTCCGCCAAGTGCACAATTTGTAAATCCTTAACCCTTATCTCGTAGCCTCCAGGCGCCCTCTTATCCTCCTTAACAACACCCCTAAATATTATAGAGGATTCCTGCGTCAGCCTTTCAGCATCCTCAAAAACCTTCGCTAGAACCTCGCCTTTGTGAATTGTCGCCTGTATAAAGCCTGTCCCATCTCTGACTATTAGGAATTGGACTCCGCCGCTTGAGCGTTTGTTTAAGAGCCAGCCTTTTATTTCAACCTCATTTTCTGTTAGTTTCCCGTCTAAAATGTCGCTTACACTCATTTTTTGGTGCCTCCATCAAAAGACACACGAGAAACCAGTCTAGCGTGTTGGGTGAAAATTTTGTTGGGTTTATGTTGCTGGGTTAAAGCGTTCACCTTGCACTTTAATACCCACATAATCATGCACAGCTATTATTTTAAATGTTTTGCTAAACCATGCTTCACAATCCTTAAATCCCGAGTGTTGGGTTGTCTATTTGATGGAATAATGCCATTAAAAGAGTCGGGGCTTAGAAGCCTAAAAATTTCAGCGTTCGCCATATCCAGCGTTGTAATTGTAGAAGTTGTTTTGGGTTTGGCTGTTGGCAGCCTAGCCATCCTAAGCGACGGCATGCACGCACTACTAGACGCTGTAAGCATGTTTATCCTATTAGTGGCAGCTAGGGCTTCCATTAAACCGCCGGACGAGGAGCACATGTATGGACACGAGAAAATTGAGCCTCTTGGCGGGCTTATCGGCGGAGTTATACTCTTCGGCACGGCGATATTCCTAACCATTAGGGCTGTCCAAAAGCTGTTACATGGCGAACCCTTGAACCAAGAGTGGGAGCTGGCTGGTTTTGCGGCGATAGGCTACACATTCTGCATAGACATTTTAAGGATTAAAGTATTGCACACTGTGGAAACGGAAAGCGTCACTGTTAAAGCCGGCTTTTACCATGCCCTAGCGGATTTTGGCTCAACAATTGTCGCCCTTTTAGGATTTGGACTTGCAACAATAGGCTTGCCAATCTCGGACGCCGTTGCCTCTCTAGTTCTAAGCGCTGCTATAGGCTACCTAAGCATTAGGCTAGTTAAAGCAAGCGGAATGGAGTTAAGCGACGCAATCTCAAGAGACGTTGCAGAAAAAGTGCGGAAGGAAATAGCCTCAACGATGGGCGATTACAACGTTAAAGGGTTGAGGGTTAGAAGGGCTGGAGATAAAACCTTCGTTGAAGCCACAATACAAGTTCCAGACTACATGGGGCTGGAGGAAGCCCACGCGCTCGCATCACAAGTGGAGGATAAGCTGAAGAAAGCCTTGGGGAACGCTGAAGTCTTAATCCATGTTGAACCACCTGAAAAGGAAATGTTAACCTCTCAACTTGTGGAAAAGTTTGCTGGAGAGGTTGAGGGCGTCAAAGAGGTTCATGATGTAAATGTTGTTTATTCCCATGGCAAACTTTACGTTACATTGCACGCTTATGTTGACCCTTCTTTGTCTGTGAGCGAAGCCCACGAACTTGCCGAGAAAATAGAGGGTAGGCTAAGCGAAAAACTGGAAAACATCGGCAACGTAACAGTCCACATCGAACCATTTGACGCGAAACAGCGGGGACCAACCGTAGATGAAAGGGAAATTCAGCAAGTAATCTACAGAACGGCTGAAAGCCTACAAAAAGTGTTCTCGGTTAAGCGGATAGTCACATATGTTGTGGGTGGAAAACGTTACATAAACATAGACTGCTGTTTTACAAGTCAAATAACAATTGAGGAAGCCCACAAAGTCGCATCAAAAATCGAGAACGGGGTTAAACGGAGATTCACCGAAACCATAGTCACAGTCCACATGGAGCCAAAAAAGGGGAATAAGGGGATTTAGGAGAAGACTATTTCACCTTTTGTCGAAAGGTCTTCCAGCCAGTTTATTTTCAGCTTCATCTCAGACACTGTGTAAAGCATGTCCTCAATGTATAAGGATCTTTTAATCTGGTAGGTATAATCCCACGGACTGCTAACGCCTTCTATGTGCGTGACATTCCCCTTTAACGCCAACTCGCAATTTGTTGTGTTGAATACGTAGGCTCCTTGCCAGAAGAAGTTTTCCGAATAGTCATACATAGACAACGGAATAACCAACAACTCCTTAGCCTTGTCAAAGAGGAAAGCTTTATGTTCCCACAAAACAGGAGTGTCTGAATATTCCCCGGGAACGGTAAAGTTACCCGCTGTAATTGGATTGCTAACATTGCTCACGTCAAACAGCATTATTTGCACTTTGTTGCTTTCGTCTCTGCCCACACCTATTAAATGTGTTTCATTGTATGGGTGTAAGTACCTTGTAAAACCCGGAATTTTTAGGCTGCCCAAAGTCTTCGGCTCATAAGGATTTCCGATATCTATCACGAAGAATGGGTCTATCCGCCGGACTGACGTTGTAAGATAACAGCGATTTCCGATGAACCTTGCTGAGTCTAAAGTTTCATTAGGGGCTATGTTTGTCAAGTTTCCAACTATTGTCAAGTTCATGTCCAGCATATACAGGTCGTTTTGAATAATCCCATTAACCCATCTCATGGTTGCTATTCTGAAGAAGTTGCCATACTCGTCCATGGAGAACTGGTTAATTTCATGCCCTGGCACTGTACCCTCGGCTTCCCAGCTCATGGTTCTGTTCTCTATTCTTATTCTGTAAATTGTTGTTTGCCAATCGAAGCGGTGGAATGTTATGTAAATGTTATTTAGTGAAACGTATAGGTTGCTTGTTCCTCCCATCATTATGGTTAAAGTGTTTGGCTCCTCAGTCTCATTCAAAATGTTTAGTGCAACAACCGTTGTGAAGCTGTAGTAATCCTCGGACACGTTTGAATAGTATATTTTTGTAGCCTCAATCTCTCTGATTCTATCTTTTAAATAGACTTGTGGGAGAATGACCTTGTCATAGATTATGTAGACTGGTTGGCTGATAACGGCATACACATACTCGCCAATCATCCTTGAATTAAAATAGTGCCCACTCATTGTAAAATCTCTCATTAGGATAGGATTCGTTTTGTTCGAGACGTCATAGACGTGGATGAACGTTTTGCCATCAATGATATAACAATTCCTATAATAGTAGGTCCATGGCGAAAAACTGTATTTGCTTCCCAGAACCGCCAGTTTGCTGCCATCAGAGCTTAAAAATAATCCAGCTGGGTATGTATTGTTTTCAAATGTTATTTTCGAAATTACAGTAGCCTTTTCCTCCGGGTAAGCCTTTACAATATAGACTTTGTTGTTAGCTATCGCATAGATGAATTCGCCATCCGTTTTTATTATGTCTGCCTCGTCAACCCCCGCCACTTGAACATTTGTAGTTGAGTATTCCACATACTTGTAAACGGATGTTGGACCTAACGTTCTCAATATTCTAAGGTCTTCAGGTCCATAAAATGGATAAACTCCAACGTTTGCATTTTCCGACAAGAAGTTTAGAAGCTCTTCGTATGACGAGAAGGTTTTCAGAAATTGCGATGAAGGCTGAGGTGTTGGTTCTGGTGAGGGCTGCCCTTGGCGTTGGTTTTCTGTTAGTTGCACTCCAAGGTTGTAGCATAGCGCTCCAAGCATTAAGGCGACAAGAACGGCTGCTAGTCCATAGGTCACTGCTCGCTTTTTCACCTCTCTTAACAAGTCATTTCACCGCTTATAACTGCCGTTTCCCTTTATTTTATCCTAATTTTTGGTACAATATTTCCAGCTGTTAGAACGGCTTCAACGTCCATATCCGCAAAGTTTCGTACCAGAATATCGCCGAGACAATAGCTCCAAAAACTAAGAGGAATAGGCTTTCTCGTGTAAAATTAGGCATGGAAAGTATAAGGTACACCAAATAGAAGGTTGTAGAGAAAACTGCATAAAACAAGTATCTTGGGAAGAGAAGCCTGCCAAACTTCACAAAGTGGCGGAGTACACCAATTTTAACTTCGCTTACAAGATAATAGTGGCCGCCAACCTCTTGTTTCTGAACTAACCCCATTTCGCGGAGCTGTTCCAAGTGGTGTTGTGCCACGCTTGGACTGCTGAAGTGTAGGGCTTTTTGAACTTCCCGCACGCTCATTGGGCGCCCGTTCTTCAATAGAAGCCAATAAACCTTCCATGCCTTCCCGCGAAGAGCATATTCAAGTTTGCCTTCATCCTCAACGCTCAATTAGGGCACTTCACGGCAATTCAAAGTCTAAATTAAAGTAATGGCTTGACTACTTATTAATACCAGCTTTTAGAACAGTCAAATCGTACAAGCGGATGCGTGCCTAACGGAGGCTTCCAACAACAAAGGCGATTAGCCCAACAAGAAACCACACTAAAACTTGATTTTTCACTTTTCTGGCATTTTCCCTCGAATAATCCAGTAAAAGCATTATTGAAGACGCAGCCAACCCCGCGTCCGTCACAGCCACCAACGGAATGAACCAAAAAGTGACAAGGTTCAACATTGGCGGCAATGGGGTTAATGTCACCCCAATTATGTAAAAAATCGCCGCTGCGATTGCAGCTTTTCGCGGTCCCAAACGCACAGCCAAAGTCTTAACATTTCGCATTTTGTCACCTTTAACATCCACAATTCCTTTGGTTATCTCCCTCCCGGTGTTTGAGAGGAAAACCATGGAGACAAAAATCAAGATGTTTAGTTTAATAGTGCCGGTTACTGCTAAGCTTCCGTAAATAAATGGGGCTGAAACACAAGCGCTGACCAAAAAGTTTCCCCAAAGCCCCGGTTTTTTGCCGACCGTGGCGTACACCACTGAAATGAGCCAAAAAATTAGGGCTGTTATGAAACAGTGGGTAAATGCCGTGAGGGCTGCGGATACCAAACCCAACGCCGTAAGCAAAAAGGCAAAAAACAGAGCCTCATTTGGTTTAATTGCTCCACTCGGGATAGGTCTAGAGGGCTCGTTTACGGCATCTATTTCCCTATCATAATAGTCATTTACCGTCATGGCTGCTGCCGTTAAAAGAAAACCGGTAAAAAAGCCGGAGATAAGGATGTCCAGCGAATCCGCCAACGCCCTCGAATTTGCGATTATGGCTCCAACTATGACTGCGAAACCCATCATTAAACAGTTTATGGGACGCATTAGACGGATGAAGCCAGCGATTTTGTTCATGCCAACCAAGCTTTTTGCACTAAGATAAATTTGGCTTTGGTTATAAAATTCGCGTTTTGCTTAGAAAGTTTAATATGCTTCACCATATTATGCATTGTAAAAGCTGGTGGAGCTTTTGCGCCACAACTATGAACCAGAAACACTGCGGGTAATAATTCCTGTGGGAGGCAAAGCCACTAGGCTTTTGCCCCTAACGGCTGAAACAAGCAAGGCGTGCATCCGCCTTCTAAACAGACCCCTCATAGAGTTTTCGCTCCTGTCCCTTGCCCGTCAGGGCGTTAGAAACTTCATTTTTGGGGTTAAGGGCTACACGAATTATAGGGATTTGCACGACTACTTTGAGTCTGGGTATGGGTTTTCAGCCCGTTATTGGATAACTTCCCGCGTGCACATTAAATATCAGCCCAATGTAGACGATTTGGGAAGCGCCGACTCGGCGAGAATAAACATAGAATACTATAACGTTAGGGACCCCGTTTTTGCAGTGCAAGGCGACAACATATTTGATGTTGATTTAAAAGAGCTTATTGATTTTCACCGTAAAAAGGAGGCTGTCATAACAATAGCCCTTCGAGAGGTTGAAAATGTTGAGGGCTATGGAGTAGCCGACGTAGACAAAGACATGAGAATCCAAAAGTTTGTGGAGAAGCCGACGCCAAAGGAGGCACCGTCAAACTTGGCAAACACTGGCTTGTACATGGTTTCCCCCGAAATAAGGAAAATCTTCAAAGAAAAGGGTGTTAAAAGGCTAATGAAAGAGCGGAAACGCTTGGACTTTGGCTACGACTTTATCCCATATGTTATTGAAACTGGCAGACCAGTTTATGGTTATGTTCTGAAAGGAAGCTGGTATGATGTTGGCACCCCAAAACGTTATCTGGAAGCCATGCGGGACATGCTTGAAGGACAATTCTCCTCGCTAACAGATTTTGGCGGAAGAATAGACGAGAAAGCACGGGTTTGGGTTCAAGGTGAAAGCCCAGAATCCATAAGGCGTAGAAAAGAAATCATAAGGAAAATTAAAGAGGGAAAAATCGAAGTTGAAGGTTCAGTTTTGATTGGGAGACACTGTGA
Source organism: uncultured Candidatus Bathyarchaeia archaeon (assembly GCA_964573785.1). Classification (GTDB taxonomy): domain Archaea; phylum Thermoproteota; class Bathyarchaeia; order Bathyarchaeales; family Bathycorpusculaceae; genus JAGTQI01. The sequence continues at coordinate 33,190 of CAZNKF010000002.1, read as the reverse complement.
AATAGGCAACGGGGCGCGTATTGTAAACGCGTGCATTGATAACTATACCAAGATAGAGAACGGTGTGACTGTAGAAAACTCCGCCATAATGGACCGTGCCATAATAGAAGAAAAAGCCGAGATAAAAGATAGCATCATAGGGAGACATGTGACAATACGCTCCAGTGCACGAAAACCAACAAAGATAAGCGAAATCTCGGTGATAGCAGACGATGTTACAGTAGCAGAAGGATGCGTTCTCAAAGCGACTAAAATTTATCCTCACCAGTATGTTAGGGGCGAGTTTGTAAACCAGACAATAATGCCGGGCTAACAAATGAAAATCAACATGGAGGAAATCAAACAAAGAACGGTGTCTGTAAACCAGTATATCGAGAACATTGGCGAACCCTTCCGTCAGCAATTTCTAGAACGGAAAAGGACATACCGGCTGAACACTGAGGCAATTGATAAGTTAAGGAGTCTTGCGAGCAGCATCGTGGTGGTCGCATTCTCTGCTGAATGGTGCAGAGACTGTGCCGCAAACATCCCGGTACTGGCATTAATATCAGAAACCATAGGGTTAGAAGTCAGAATTTTCGGAGGGCTGAAGATGGATCCGCTGAATCCAAGCCGAAAGTGGAGCATTCCACCATCACCCCCAGAAGTCGAAAAATTCCACGTGGACAAAATCCCCCTAATCCTAGTTTTTAACAAAGAGGGCACAGAACTAGGAAGAATAATTGAAAATCCAATGGAAGGATCAACTCTAGAAGATATCCTACAAGTGGTTCTGGAAAGCTCGGTAAAGTGTAGGACTAAGCCTTGAACCATTTGAATATTAAGTATCTTATTCTCCCCTGCTCTAAGTCCGGCACTGCGATTATGAATCTTTTACGTACAGTTGTCGCCAGCCTTCCGGCTTTCACTGTTTCTGTGGCTGTTAACTCTGATGTAGCCTTCTTAACCGAAACCATGTAGGGTGCATGTTCTAATCCTGGTCCATGCTTGTAAACGGCAAAGTCGCATCCAAATTTTATTCCTGGAGTGACAACCATTCCGCTGTCTCGCAAGTCACGGTAAACCGCATATTTCTCTTCAAACTCCTCGTACAATGTTCTGGCTTTCTGCCGCAGTTTCTTAAGGCTTACACGAGTTTTTCCTGGTCCCTCGTAAACTGTTATTATTCCCTTTTCGGCAAGGTATAAGCCCTCCATCAAATCAAGAATTAATGGTACGTTGAATTCTGGGATTTTAGGTTTTGGTATTCCGAGTGGCTTGCCGTAAAAGCCCATTTTGTAAAGTTCGGAACCATCGCTTGGGTTCCAAATCACAAGAAAATTTTCAATGAACTCTACTGGTATTTTTTTCGTCATTCCACTATCCTTAGCTTTGCAATTACATTATGAAGGATAATACTCTTGCGGCGTCAGCGGCGTCCTCAGCCTTATCTGCAGAATCCTCCAAAAGTTGCAAAATGTCCCTCAAAAGTATGAGCGCTGGGATTTCCAGTTTACTATTTAGCAGTTTTATTTCAAGGGTTCGATAAAGCTCATCAACGGTGCGTTCGGCAGACTCGACTTCGCTGGCTTTTTCCATGGCTTTTTCCGAACCATACGCCAAAACCATCATTGTCTCTCTAAGCTTAAGCACAGTCTCTAAGGAGGCTTCTGAAAGCTTCAAAAGATCTTTTTTAATTTCTGTCGGCACGTTCCAGTTGTGTTCCATTACCTCAAGGATGCGGAAGGCTATTCCCTCGGAGAAATCGGCGATTTCCCCAGTCAAGTTTGTGAACCTCAAGAAGTCTTCGCGACTTAGGAGTATGGCGCCTATCTCTGCAAGTTCACGGGAGACGAGGCGTCTGGCATTGTCAACATCCTCTTCACCCATTCTAATTTCGTTGTAGATTTGCCTTGCTCTTGCCTTGTCAGTTTTTATGAAACATTCAATCATCTGGGGAACCTTTCGCGCCAAGTCTAACACTTTCCTTAGGTGTTCTTGGCAAACGCTTAACACTCTGCGTTTAACGCGTTCCTCTGTTTCTGCTGGAAGCACCAAGTTTCTTCCCGCCGCAAAACCGGGTCAAGACTTTCTAGCAATAATATTGTGGAAGTATTAAAAAAGGTAACGAAAACTATTCCTTGACAAGCGTGCCTAAATCTTCAAACTCGATTTTTTTGCGGAAATATTTGTGCAAAAGCTCCGTTAAAACGTCTATGCGGTTTCTAACTTGTCTCCAAGTATCGCGGTCCCGAATAGTGATAGAATCATCCTTTAAAGTTTCGTAATCAATAGTTATTCCCAACGGTATGCCCGCCTCATCCGCCCTTGCATAACGCCTTCCAATGGAGCCAGCATCATCATATTCTACCGAAAAACCTTCATTAACGAGCATTTTGTAAACTTGTAATGCCTTCTCTGGTAAGCCATCCTTGCTTACTAGCGGGTAAACCCCTATTTGTATTGGGGCTATTGCCCTTGGAAAACTTAACACCACTCTGCCATCTTTCATGCGGTATGCATATTCAAGGGTCACGTAAACAAGCCTATCTGAGCCGAAACTTGGCTCCACAACATGTGGTATAAACCGCCTGCCTCTTTCCTCAACCTTGCAGGTTGTAATTTCCACATGTTCGGGCAAAATTTTGTGCTTACCAAGCATAAAATAGCCTTTCGCCTTAAATGAGGCTTCAACCTCTTCAGAGTTAGCCTCAGAAAGCATGTCAGCGATTTTTTGGGCTTCTCCCTTGAATGCGGGTCCAAGCTTAACCATTAAAGGCTTAACAACCTTTTTCTCCTTCGCCAATGGCTTTTCATACTCTTTAAACACTCTTGTGTCTGTTCCACTGAACTGCATGTGATGCTTTAAATCATAATCCGTTCTATAGGCGTGACCAGAAACTTCAATCCATCCCCAACGGTCAACATAAACCTCTTGGTCAAAACTTTGGAGGGAATAGTGGGCTCGTTCCCATGGAAGTTTCTCAATAAACCTTTGTTTTTCAGCTGGTACGCCTAATTCCATCAGTAATCTTTTGGCTAGCGTCATGAAAGCCGCTTGCCAAGGAACCTTAATATAGCCTTTTTTAAGCGCCTCTTTAACAGTGGTTTCAACTATTTCTTCCGAACCGCGAAGCTTGCTTTCAGCTAAGACAAGCCTTAAATTCTCATTTCCAACTTCATCTAGTAAGAAACAGTTCGGGTCTTTTGGATCAAAGAAGAACTCTATATCCACTATGGTGAACTCTCTAAGCCTTATCAAACCTTGCCTCGGTGAAATTTCATTCCTTAATGCGTGACCTATTTGCATCACGCCAAAGGGCAGCTTTTCCCGTGCCATCTCATATAGGCGCCTAAACTCAACGAATATACCTTGAGCAGCCTCGGGACGGCCATAACCAACCGCCTCAGAGTACGGGCCTATCGTTGTCTTAAACATTGTCAGGAAATATTTTGGTTCACCAAATTTGCCTCCACATTCCGGACAGCGTACATCATGTTTTTCAATGGCTTCCTTCAACTCTTCTAGACTTAGTTTTTCGACTTCTGACTCGCTTAGCTTCGCCGTCTCTTGAAGTAGGTGATCTGCACGGAATCGCCTTTTGCATTTTAAGCATTCAACCATGGGTTCTTTAAAGTGGTCAACGTGGCCTGAAGCCTCAAAAACCTTGCTTGGTGCAATGATCGGGGCTTCTATCTCCATTATTCCAAGCTTGTTAACAAAGATTTCCCTAAGCTTGTTTTCAATATTTTGTTTCAGTTTTGCGCCTAGAAACCCGTAGGTTACAAAGCCACTTACACCCCCGTATATCTCGTAGGATTGCCAGAAGAAGCCTCTGCGACGGGCTAGCTCATTTATTATTGTAAACTTGTCTGATACTTGATCTTCCAAGTTCTCGACCACCTTTTATTTTTAAGCTTGGTAACCTTAAAGGCTTCCTAAATGATAGCACTTCAAGTGGGAAGAGGCACCAGTTTATTCGTTTTTCTCTATTTTAAGATGTTTGGCAATTTCCACGCTTTTGAGTTTTCCATTTTCGTCTATTTCAAATCCTAGGAGAACTCTGTCCAAAGCATTTCTTTTGCTGTTGAATTCTTTTCCACATTCTCCGCATTCTATGTCTGCCTCCATTTCAACTACATACCATGACGCCTCAACATAGTGGCGTCCGCAGTTTGGACAGCGTAGAACTGAAACATCTAACCAAGTCTTCATGTTTATCACACTTAACCGCTAATGATTGGCATAGAGCTTTATAAATGCGTATGCAATATGAAAGGAACAAAATGGTGGCTTAGTCTTGCCAAGAATAAAAGTGGCTGTGGTTGGTGTTGGGAACTGCGCGTCTGCCCTCGTTCAAGGTTTGCAATACTATGGGAACTTTAATAGCGATGAGTGTGTGGGCTTGCGCAATCTCTTTCTAGGAGGCTTTCACCCAAAGGACATCCAAATCGTTGCGGCTTTCGACATTGACCGCCGAAAAGTTGGTCGCAACCTTTCAGAGGCTATATTTGCTCTGCCGAATAATGTTCCTAAAATTGTGGATGTGCCACCGTCCGGTGTAATAGTCCAGAAGGGACCGGTTTTAGATGGTGTAGGCGGGTACACGAAGCAGGTCATTCAAGTGAGCGATTCAAAAGAAGTTGAAGTTACAGAAGTATTGAAGGGAAGCGGAGCAGAAATCGTGCTTAATTTGCTTCCAAGCGGCGCTGTGAAGGCTTCTGAGTGGTATGCAAGTCAGTCATTAGAGGCTGGTTGTGCTTTTGTGAACGCTACGCCCGCTTTTATAGCAAGTGACTCATCTTGGGGGAGACGTTTTGAGGAAGCTGGTTTGCCTCTTGTAGGTGATGACCTCGTAGATCAGATTGGCGCCACAACATTGCATAAAACGTTGCTTCGGCTTCTCTCTAGGCATGGCGTGCGCATAACTGAAACATATCAGCTTGACGTTGGCGGGGGAACCGAATCTCTTGACACGCTGGATAGGACGCGCGAGCTGAAAAGGGCTGTTAAGACTGAAACTGTTAAGGCTGCACTGCCATATGAGGCGGATGTGGTTGCAGGTTCAACAGACTATGTTGACTTTTTGCAGAACAGACGCGACAGCTACTTTTGGATTAGGGGGCTATACTTTTGCGGAACGCCTATGCAAATAGACATGCATCTCTCAACCGTAGACGCGCCGAACGCTGGTTCAGTACTATTTGATGTCATAAGGGCTGTTAAAATAGCGTTGAACCGAAAATTGAAAGGTGCCATTCTACCAATATGCGCGTACGCTTTCAAACACCCGCCACAACTACTGTCTTTGGAAGTCGCCGAGAAAATGTTTGAAGAATTTATTTCCCAAAGACTTTAGCTCCTAGAGTTTTTCTCGGCAAGGCTCTGAAGTTCGCTAACTATTCTCTCTTTTAACTTGGTTTTAGCAATTTTTTCCTTTAGCATAGAAATTGTCTTTACAGGTGTTGGGTCAACGCCTCGCAGAATTGCAAGATAAACGCTGGTGAAGTCTCCAATTAGGGCGCCAGATAACATTTTAGCCAGTCTTCCTTCACCTCTACTCACGACTTCGTAAATCCCCGCCACTTTGCCGCTTAATAGCTCCTTGGTTGCTTCTATTCTTTGTTTGATATGCTCTGGCTCACTCTCATCCCGTATAATTACTGCTGAAAAATAGTCCGCTAATTTTTCGGCTTTTTCCCAGCCGACAATCTCGTTATGGTTTAGCTCTGGGAAAATCTCCCATTTTGATGGAATCTTGCTGTTCTCGTTAAATTGTTGCTTGAAGCGCTGCGCCACAGAGCTGTAAAATCCAAAACCATAAACAACCGGAACCGTTCCACAAATATCAGCAGCAAGCCTTTTGGAAAAGTTTTCCTTTAAGGGCTTTTCCGGCGCGTTTTCACTGCAAACATGCTTTAGCACCGTGACGGTTTCGGAAATTTCAGTTTCAATCTTTTTAACTAAGCCGAGTTTTCCCAAAATCGTTAGCATTGGAATGAAAAGGTACGGAAGGGCTGCCCTCGGCGGGATTCCAGTTGGAATGCGAATGCTTGGGATACTTAGTTTTTCTGCAAAATATAAGAGAGTGCCTCCGGAGCTTATGCAGACGACCATGCAGTTCCGCTTTATTGCGTCGAGAAAAGCGCTTAGAGTTTCTTCAGTTTCTCCAGAATAGCTTACAATAAATGTTAAGGTGCTCTTGTCAGCGCAAGCTGGAAGCGTGTACTCTCTACAGACTCCCACTGGAATTGTCAGCGTATCCTTTGCCCAGTCTTTTAGGAGTTCTCCGCCTATTGCTGAACCACCCATGCCCGTCACGATTATTGATTCTGGTTTTGGGTAATCAACAGTAACCTTTTCGGCTATTCGAATAGCATTTTCATAATGTTTTGCAGCGTCAACGCAGAAGGAGAGCATATCGCTTTTATCTGTCCTTTTAATTTCGTCGAGGTCATCTAGGATTGACGCTTTTGGCATTTTCATCAGTATGCAGTGTGTGGCTGTTTGCTTTTAGCTTTTAAGTAAAACCGCCATACAATAACACGAATGGTGTAAAAGGGTTGAAGAGAAAAAGCATTTCGATAGCGATTCCAGCGTCCGTTGTTTCCGACACTCCGCACCTTCGGGAAAAAACCTCAAAAATAGGCTTAATCGGAAGAGCAGCCGCCATTTTCGGAGTTGAAGAAATCATAATTTACAAGGACGAGTTAAGGTTAAATCAAAAGGCTGACATGGATTTAATAGCTACACTGTTAGGTTATATGGAAACTCCGCAATATCTGCGCAAGAAGTTGTTCAAGCTTAAACCAGAATTGCGTTATGCTGGCATTCTGCCACCCTTAAGGACGCCGCACCACCCGTTAGGCAAAAAGGCGGCAAACCTAAAAGTCGGTGAATACCGAGAGGGTGTCACAGTAGCGAAATCAGAGAAAGGCATGCTTGTGGATATAGGCGTGGACAAACTTGCACTAATTCCAGAGGCACACCTACCTCTGGGAAAACGAGTAACCGTAAAAATAACTGGCGTGAATCGGCATGTTGTGGCATGTCTTGCAAATCGCGGTGAAATCCCCTACTATTGGGGGTACACAGTAACTGTTTGGGAAGATCCCCTAGGAAAATTGGTAAAAAGTAGGCGGTTTAGCTTGAAAATAGCCACATCAAAATACGGTACCCCCTTCCCAGAAGTTAAGGAAAAGATTGCTGAAAAGTGGAAAAATGCAGAAAGCATACTAATCGCCTTCGGGGCACCGACAAAAGGATTGTATGAAATTGTCCAGCAGGAGGGGCTAAACCTAGACCAAACTGTAGATTTTATTGTTAATACTATTCCTGTACAGTGGACGGAGACTGTGCGAACTGAAGAGGCGCTTATTGCCTCTTTAGCTGTTTTTAACTGTGTTTTCAGTGTTTAAGGTTTAAATGTTTGTTTAGCCTATGTGCGTTTATGTACTTCGACATCGCCATGCCACTAACACTTTTTGCAGTTACCATAGTGGCAACTTTCCTGAATGATAGGGTTGAGGGGAAATTGAAAATGACTTTTGAGGAAAGGGAATTCGGCGTTAAAGACGCAGTTATTCTTGTAGCCGCCATAAGCGTAGCCGTGTCACTTATGGTTTTTGTCCCGCAAATGGCTGTTATGACGATATTTTTATTCGCCTATTCAGCTCTACTCTTCATATTCACATACCTCTTCTCAGACTTTAAAAAAGCTAAAGCCCAAATTTTCTTCACCTTCTTTCTTATAATCAGCTTTCTAGCAGCAACCATCAGCCTCTTCAGCATGGACTTGTTAAGAGGACTATCAGTATACGGAGCCGCGGCGTTTTACTGCTTGCTAGGCTTTTCTTTCATTGTTATGGCTTATGAGGAAATAAGAACAAGCGTTGGAAGACGATGGTATTTGGCTGTTCTGCCATCCGCCTTATTCATAATTCTTTACGCCTTTTACAGCAGAAGTCCCATATGGTTTCCCTACCTGCTTAACATGTATGGCTTAGTTTTCGCCATTTTAGTTATCCTCTATCTCGGGGCTCTTTTCACATGGAAAACAACGCTCATTTTCGCCGGGCTTCTGACTGTAGCAGATATAATCCTTGTCCTTGTAACCGGGACTATGGTTTCGGCGGCTACGCACGTCTCGGACTTAAGGCTTCCGGTGCTTGTTATCATGCCGACAATTCCATCAGTAACAACAAGTCTTGGGACACTTTACATATCGCTTGGCTTAGGAGACTTCTTCTTTGCTGGTCTTATAGCGGTGCAAACATACAAGAAATATGGGAAAAAACTTGCAGTTCTTTCAGCGTCTGCGATGGCAGCATCCTTCTTTATCTTTGAGATGTTGATACTGACCTTCAAGCGGAGCGTTTTCCCCGGAACCCTAATGATCATTTGCGGGTGGCTGCCCCTGCTATTATTAAAGATTTTGAAAAGCAACAAAATATACGGTGTAAACCAAAATCTATAGGCCTTCTTCAGTTATCACTTTAATTCCATGTTTTTTAAGCAATGCTGTGGTGATTCCATCACCTCTTATGGTTTTGCCAGAGAATGTTCCGTCATAGATGCGCCCGCAGCCGCATGAGGGGCTTCCCTGCTTCAGTATAGCCTCCTTTATGCCGAACATTTTTGCGATTTTCAAAACTTCTTCGGCTCCATGCTTGAAGTTTTCAGTTACGTCTCTTCCAGATCTTGTTATAACCCCTCTCTTCATGATTTCCGCTGGTTCTCTTGGAGTTGGCAGACCGCCAAGCTGTTCTGGGCATACTGGTATTAGAATTTCTTTTTTTAGCAGCATTATGGCCTTCTTGTTACGGGCGTCTTTTCCATCATATCTGCATTTTATTCCTAACAAACAAGCGCTGCAGAGTTTCATGATAGCCGATAATTTAGAATTAGGTTTATATCCATTACTAACCCTCTAAATAAGAGGCTTCTAACAGTTTTCAAAATAAAAAGGATGTTTAGCCGAAGAGTGCTCCAAGCCCCTCAAGTGCTGCCTCTTCTTTGACTTTTTCCTCTTCTTCCTTCTTTTTCTTCTCCTCTTTGGGTTTGGCTTCTGCTGCTGGTGCTGCTGCTGCGGGTGCGGCAACTGGTGCTGCCATCATTGTTGGAGCTGACTTTATAACCTCATCTATGTTAACCTCCGCTAGTGAAGCAACTAAGGCTTTAACTCTGACAGCATCAACGTTTATTCCAGCAGCTGCCAAAACCTGCGTTAGATTTTCTTCGTTTATTTGTTTTCCAGCTCTGTGGAGGAGCATTGCAGCGTATATGTATTCCATACGTTTTCACCTCTACTCATACTATTTTAATTTTGCTTGGTTTCCCCTTCCAAATTGGGGATTCTCATACTTAAGCTTAATATTTCAGCATGAGCCTTTCTAATAAGGTCCTTTATTGTTTCCTTGGTTGGTATAGCCGAGCCTAATGAGAGGGCGTATGCCTTTTGGTAGGCGATTTGGATTAAGACATGTATATTTTCCTTTGTTGGGTAAGCCACAACTATTGACAACTTGAAGGCTTCGGTATGGGCAGTTTCAAATTGTTTCTTCGCTTCTTCCAAATCGATTTTGAGCTCCTCACCCTCTATGATTAAGCCTTCGTCATATACTCCTTTCATTTTTAGTCCGGCTTCAACCGGTTTTATCCCAAGCTTTGACAAGACGCTTGCAAGTCTTTCAGAAATCACTTCTCCCTTACGCGCCACCAATGTGTCCTTTGTAATCCATACACTTCCAGCCTCAATTCTTGTTGGCAAACCGACGGCGTTCAACTGGCTTATTATTGGTCCCGGCGGCTGTCCAGTGTTTCCAGCGGGAACTGTGACGTCAAAGGATGCTATGTCGCCAGCCTTTGCTGTTAGGCGGACCTTCCCCCTTTCAAGAAGCAGTGCCAATTTGAATGGATTAAGGTTTGTAAAAAGGAAAACGTTTGGTCCTGTTAAATATTTCTCCAACTTTTCCAGTCCCCTTTTTTCTTCCTTGCAGTTTTCAATAGCCCTTTTCATCAGCGTGTTTTTTACAACCCGTATGTAAACGTCTGCCGCCAGCTTTTTCTTAAACTCTTGAAGTTGGGAAGCCCTAACCTTTTGGAGACTCGCTACACCAATCACTTTATATTGCCTAAGAATTTTTGTTATCTCTTCAACCTCATCGATTTTTTCTTTCAAAACCTGTTGGGACGGCAGACGCTTCCCCTCTTTATAGTTTAATTTTTACCGAAGTGCCCATGGTTGTTTTTATACATGCTGATTTAATGTTTTTCATTCCCCTTTTCAGTTTTCCTTCAACAACCCTTAAGACTGCTTGTATGTTTTCCGCCAGTTCCTCCTCTTTCATGTTCTCCGTTCCAACCCGGCACTGAATTACTGGCTGGTTACGCATTCTGACAACAACGGTTCTGCGGTACTTGTTTAGCAAGCTTTCAATGTCCGCTGTCGGCGGAACTGGTATGGGCATTTTCCCTCGCGGCCCGAGGGCTGGGCCTAAAACTTTGCCCATCAACGGCATTAAAGGGGCTTCAGCTATGAAGAAGTCGTATTCATTTGCTAGTTTTCGCAAGTCCTTCTTTTTTCCAGCTAATCCTTCAAGCTCAGTCCTATCCAGCACCAAGTCTGCGTTAGCCCTTTTCGCTTTAAGAGCAAGCTCACCAGTGGCAATCACGCAAATTCTGTTTGTTTTTTCTGGTGGATAGGGTAATTCCACATTTTCCTGAAGCCTTCCTTCCGGAGATTTCATGTCGATATCTTGTAAGTTCAGGATAAGCTCAACTGATTGAGTAAAGTTTCTTTTACCGCCCTTCTCCTTTACCTCTTTTAAGGCTGAAAGCAGTGTTTTCTGTTCTATGGGCATTTTCGCTGGCTCCGTGCCATTGATGGATTGCAAAGCAATTATAAAAATGTTCCCTTAAGCCTCGTTTTCAGCGAATATTCTGTCATACTTGCCCTCGTCGATTTCGCGCATAACCTCTTTGGGGTCTTTTCCCTCCACGGTTACGCCCATGCTCACACATGCCCCAAGAATTTCCTTAGCCGCAGACTTCAATGTCTTCGAAAGCAGTTCAGGACGCTTTATCTTCGCTATCCGAATGAGCTGCTCCATTGACAAGTTTCCAACCTTCTGCACCTTCGGACTTTCAGAACCCTTCTCAATTTTTAGCTCGCTAACAATTAAAGCTGAGGCTGTGGGTGTTCCAACGCTGACTTCAAAGCCTTTTGTTTCAGGGTCAACCGTGACTTTCACAGGAACCTTCATTCCAGCATAATCTTTTGTAAGCTCATTTATCTTGTTCACAACAGCCATAACATTCACGCCAAGAGGCCCAAGAGCAGGACCTAATGGCGGACCAGCTGTTGCTTGTCCCCCGCTTACGAGCAGTTCTACAACTTTTTTCTCGCTCATTTTATGCGCCTCCTTCAGTCTTCGCCTTTTCAACAAGTTTAACATAGTCCGAATGAACAGTTATGGGCAAAGTGAAAGTGGCCTCAAGAAGTTCCAGTGTTACTTCCTCTTTTGTCTTGTCGATGCGCGTGATTTTAGCCCGCATCCCCTTGAAAGGGCCGTCTGTAACCTCTACTATGTCGTTTTCATGAAGCTCCTCTATGATGGGTTTTCTCACCACATACTTTTCAATTTCAGAAAAGTTAACGAAGTCTGGAACCCTTGACCTAACATGTTTTATGCCCGCTATGGCTTGCTCAACAAAGTGGGGGCCTTCCGCTTCCACGAAAATATATCCTCTTAATGTGTCTGGGACTAGGATGGCTTTTACTGGTATTTTGTTCATCTCTATCCTTGCAGCAACAAGCTTAGCCACGTTTCTTTCCTGACCCGTCGTGGTTCTTACAGCGAAAATTTTTGTGGGTAATTTTTCCAACGTTTTCCCTCGCTTATTTTAAAATGGTATCAGCCTTGTTAACATAGCTATTATGAACCCTATAAGCCCGATGACACCTATGCCTAAAAAGCATATTTTTATCGATAGCCAAAGCTCACTTCTTCCGGGCTTAACTGCCAGTTTTAATGTTCTCGCGCATTGCGATAGGAAAGACCTTAAACCCATTTTGCCAACCAGCAAATTGCGCTTTGATACAGATAAACAAGCATTTCTATTAACTTTTCTATCTAGGCATCTTATAAATGTGGCAAATTGTTAAACTTTATGGAATTCAAGCCCTATATTATTAAGTAAATTAACAATGTTTGGTTTATCTTCACCCTTTATCCCTTTCCAGTCTAAAACCGCCGACTCAACTTTTTCCAAAGTTCTTTCAATACATCGCCTCAAAATAGCTTCATCAATTTTGGCAGCTGCATATTTTGGTATCACGTGACCAAAGGCTACAGTGCCTTCTAAAGCCATTCTGGTGAATTTTTCGTTATAATGGGGACCTCCAATACCGAGCACCGCCTTGTTTGTTTGCTTGTCGAAATTTGCCACAGCCTTTATTGCAGCGTGTGCGACAACCTCTGCTGCCTCTAAATCCTCCCACTCTTTTGGGGTGCTTCCTAATTCGGCAAACATTGCCGGTACGTCCAGCGATGGACCGTGGTGTGTGCACTCATAGGAAACCTTGTAATTCAAATTTTTCTCTCTAACAAGTTTCGCCATGGTACTTAATGCAGCTTTCATGGCGTTTGCTGGTGCAATGGAAACTTGCCTCGGGATTCCGCCCAAATCTGCATCTCCAAGGTTTCCAGGAGTATGTACGGAAAGCGTTGGGGTTCCGCTTAGGCTGCTGTGCCTTGAAACGAAAATAACAAGGTCAAGTGCCGGATAAAGCGTTACTATGTCTTGTGCATAAACCAACTCTTCGTTCAACATTACAAGTTTAACCTTCTGACCAGAAAACTCCGCGGCGTACACTTTTTCTCTAATTGGCTTGAACGGATAGTTGCCTAGAATCTTTCTTGCAATGTTTACGCTTGCCAAGTCTTTTGTTGACGCAGCTATCAGAATCATTTCGCTCCCAATTGCAAGACGCCTCATTCATGGATAAAGGTTTCCATAAGGCTTATAATGTTTAAAACCGTTGAAGCTTTAGGTTTAGGATATGGAAAATGGGAGAATGCACTTAATAAACTTCAAGAATTTGTCTGGGCAACAGCTTTTGGAAATAATTGATAAGGCTATTGAGGTTAAGCAAAACCCTGAAAAATATTGCAAGGCTTTGGACGGCAAATCTTTAGCTATGATTTTTCAGAAAACTTCTACACGAACCAGGGTTTCTTTTGAGGTGGCTATGACGCAGCTAGGGGGTCACGCACTCTACATCGATTGGAGAACAACAAACTTCACGATAGCCGACGTCTACGACGAGACCCAATACTTGTCGCGGAATGTTGACTGCATAATGGCTAGGCTTCTAAGAAACGCTGACCTTCAGGTAATGGCTAAAGTCTCACGTGTTCCAGTGATAAATGGTTGCGATGAAAAATATCATCCAAGCCAGGCAATAGCTGATCTAATGACCATGAAGGAGAAGAGAGGCTATTTAAAAGGCTTAAAACTGGTCTACATCGGAGTACACAATAATGTTTGCAACTCCCTCATTGAGGGATGCACAAAAACTGGAGTGAAAATAACCACCGTAACACCAGTACTCAATGAGCCTTCAAGGGACGTTGAGCTTCTAGAAGAAGCCAGAAAAACTGGGCTGTACGAGACTACATTGGATGTTAAGGAAGCCGTAAAGGACGCGGATTTTATATACACTGACACTTGGGTTGACATGGAATTTTTCACAGACCCAAAATTCGCCGCTGAAAAGGAAAAGCGAATCAAACTTATGATGCCATACCAAATAAACAAGGAGTTACTGCGAGGAAGCAACGCCTACGTAATGCATGATATGCCCATTCACAGAGGCTATGAGATAAGCGAAGATGTTATCGAAAGCCCAAACTCGATTATTTATGAGCAAAGCGAGAATCGCCTCTACTCGGCGAAGGCTATACTGCTTAAACTGCTTGGAAAATTCTAGACGATGGCGGTTATTGTGGCTGAAAATTTGAAAGCAACCAGTTGGAATCTTATTGCCCCTTGCGGTCTTTACTGCGGTGAATGCACCGCTTCCTCAGTGGCGAGTGTGAAGGCTGCAGAAGCAATAAGGGCTTAAGCATAGAATATCAAAAATACTGCAAAATCTACAAATGCGCGACCAGCAAAAACCTTGATATATGCTTGAATTGTGAAAACTTCCCATGCAGGTTTTCGATTTTTTCAAGGCGGAAACATTGGAGTCAAGTGCATGGTTTTTAGACGTTTTGTGCAACATGAAACAAGTTAAGGAATATGGTATTTCAAAGTTTCTTAAAGCTAAAGAAAAATGGTTGAAGAAAAGGAAGGCTTGTGCCGCGAAAAGAGGAATTAAATATTGTGACGAGTGCAAGCAATGGCCTTGCGAGCTATTGAAGAGGGAAGTTTAAAGGGTTTATGTCCAAATTTGAGGAAAGCCCCAGATAACCGCGGTGGTTTATGCCGAAGCGACGCTGAATTCTTGTCCATGCATCTTTAGTGCTGAGTTTTAGGTAGCAAAAAATTTATAAAAGGAAAATTTTTCGGGAAAATTTCAGAGGATAGAAAACGTATGCATAGTTCGCCCATGACATATAGTGGAACATGCTTCCGAAGTTCGACGGTAATGTTGGGTGTTCGATATGGGCATCCACATTATCGCCGAATTTCGGGGTGTAGATCCCCGGAAAATCTCAAGAGTAGAAGATCTACGAGTGGTTTTGGATAGGGTAGTTGCTAAATCCGGTTTGCACGCGGTCTCCTCAAGTTTTCATCAATTTGAGCCTCATGGTGTTTCTGCCATTTATCTCCTAAGCGAGTCACACTTGAGCGTTCACACATGGCCCGAATATTGTTATATGGCGTTAGACATTTTTACATGCGGGGATGATGAACCTGCCTTGAAGGCTTTTGAATTGCTGGTGGAGGAATTTCAGCCTAAAAGTGTTGAGAAACGTGTTATAAGGAGGGGTGTCCTTGGAGAGGCTGGAAGCCAAAATACTTCGTGAAATTGCAATTTCAGGGAAAACCGTCTGGGAGCTTCTGGAGAAAATCAACAGTCCATTAAAAGATTTTGTAGTTGTCCTTAAGAAGCTTATTGAAGAGGGACTTATAACTGCTGATGAGAGCAGCTTCCATATAACTGAGAAGGGCAAAGCAAAAATCAACCCAAAAAGCCTAGACTTTGAATGGAAAATCTGTCCATCATGCTGTGGCAAACGAATAATTCCACAAGCTAGGTTCAAAGAGGTCCTTGAAGAATTCAAACGAATTGCCGAAAAGAGACCAAGCCCATCCTTAGACTTTTTCCAAGGTTTTATGCTTGAACAAGACGTGGTTGTGCGAGCAGCCCTAATGCATTATTATGGGGACTTGGATAGAAAAGACATCGTTCTGATAGGCGACGATGACTTGCTGAGTGTTGTTCTAGCCTTAACTGGTTTGCCTTCCCGCATAACGGTTTTGGACGTTGACAAACGGTTGGGCGATTTCTTAGGAGCTGTCAACAAGGATTACGGCTTTAACATAGAGTTTGTCAAATACAATGTGGCTGAACCATTGCCGAAGGAGCTTCGAGAAAAGTTCGATGTGTTCTCCTCGGAGCCACTCGAAACGGTTTCTGGCTTAAAGGCTTTTATTGTGAGGGGCGTTTCATGCCTCAAAGAGAACGGTGTTGGATATTTCGGCTTAACCCATTACGAGGCTTCGCTGAAAAAGTGGTTGGCTGTTCAAAAACTTCTCGCCAGCATGAAGTGCACCATCACAGACATTATCCAAGGCTTTTCCGTTTACCCAATGAATTATGGCACTGCAGACTACGAGGAATTCGCCTACAATTTAGGCTTTGAAGTGGGCAAAAACCCGGGAATCAACTGGTATAAATCCGCCCTTTTCAGATTTGAAGTGCTTGGTACAGCAAAACTGCCAACCAGTGCAGACAAAAAGCTGCGGATTAAGTTCATCGACCATGATGAAGATTTAACCCATCCAGAATTACGCCACGAAATTCTCAGGAAGTTAAATGTTAGGGGCAATGCGCCTCAGTAACCTAATATTGGAAAGTGAGTTTCATGTCGCCTATTAAAGTGAAACCGTCAGACATTGCTTTTGTGAATGTTAAGATTCGCCATGCCGATGAAAAGGATTTAGAGGAGATCGTCAGGCTTTCGAAGAAGCTTGGAAGGGACGAGAGTGCCATGGACTCTATGATTTCGCCTCTGCCCAGCGAGTTCCAAAGCCCAAGCTGGATTCTAAAAAACATAAAAGGCGAGAACACGGTAGTTTTTGTCGCCGAAGTTGAAGGGAAGATTGTAGGCTACTCACTCGGTTGGATCAGCCAGCCTTGGGCTTACAAGGGCAAGAGGGGCTACATATGTGACTGCTTCGTCGAAAAATCTTACAGAAGGCGCGGCATAGGCAAGGCGCTTGTAAAGGCTATGCTTGAATTGTTCATAAATAGGGGTGTTGAATGCGTGGAAGCTGACGTTTACTCTAGCAATGTTCCATCCCTGAAGCTTTTCAAAAAATTGGGCTTTGAAGAAGTTTTCAAGAGGCTGCGTTTCACGGTAGACGAATGCAGACAACAGTAACCGCTTATTTCAGCATCATGTCCACAAATTTTTCCGGTTGAAACTCCTCTAAATCATCATACTTTTGTCCAGTTCCAACAAACAATATGGGCTTTTGCGTGACATATGTTACACTTAAAGCTGAGCCGCCTTTAATGTCGGCATCCACTTTCGTCAGTATTGTCGCGTCTATGCCAACGCTTTTGTGGAACTCTTCTGCCTGCATTACCGCATCATTGCCAGTTAAAGAGTCAACGGTCAAAATGGTTAGGTCTGGGTTTACAACACGCTTGATTTTTGCAAGTTCGCTCATTAAGTTGCGGTTTGTCTGCATCCTGCCAGCAGTGTCAATTAAGACAGCGTGGATTCCATGTGCCTTTGCATGATTAATTGCGTCGTAGGCTACAGCCGCTGGGTCTGCCCCATATTTGTGTTTTATCATTCGTATACCTAAACGCTTAGCATGAGTTTCCAACTGTTCAATTGAGCCTGCTCGATAGGTGTCGCTGCATGCAAGCACAACAGTATAACCCCTATTGTTTAAGAGTTTGGCAACCTTGGCTATTGTTGTTGTCTTTCCAGTGCCATTTATCCCAACAAAAACTATGACAAAAGGCTCCTTCATTCTTCTTTTTTCCTCGATAACCTTAAACAGATCTATTTTGCTGTTTGTAAGCATAACTTCTAAGAGCACTTCGCGGAGATGCTGCTCTACAACCCTTCTTTTATCCTCAAGCCTTTTGACCTGGATCCCGTTTAGGCGTTTTTCCATTTCTTCGCATATGCGTTCTGCCACTGGAACTGCAACGTCATTTTCTATCAAGTTTAGTTTAAACTCTGAAAGTATTGGGCGGAGGTTTTCGGGTTTAAGCTCTGTTGTTGTAATCTTGTTTACGAGGCTGCTTAAGCCGGATTTAAGCTTCTCAAACATTCTTTGAAGGGTTCTCCTTCCTTAATTGGGCTGCCAACTCCTCAAAGTGTTCCCTATCTTCGTTAATTTTATCAATAACTTGTGCAAACTGTTGCTGGAGGGACGTCCTACTCTTCTCCCAATCCTCGAGCCTTTTCCTAATTATCTCTTTAGCCTCTTGCAAAGTTTTCTCAACCGAGACGCCCGCCCCGATTCCAACAGTCACTTTGTCTGGGTTTTCAAGTCTCGCTTTTATGTAGGAGTTTCCCCCTATTGGAACTAGGAGTTCAGCGTTTTCTTTCTGCTTTTCTACACCTTCCAGCGTCATGTTTGCATAAGTCAAGTCTGTTATTACAGCGTTTATCATGCTTATTCGCGATTGCAAGGCTTCCGCTGTCTGCTCTAAAATGCGCATTTCAACACTTAATCTTCTAAGCTCCTCTTCAGCTTTCGCCGCCAAATTCTCCTTCTCCTGCAACCATCTTCCTTATCAACGGATCTTCAATTTCATGCGGTGAGATTTCGTCAACACTGGTTATTTTTATGTGAAAACGTTTAACGCGGTGTTTGCTGCCCAACTCCGTATAGACTTTCTCCACAGCGTGTTCAGGCTTAACTGCTATGACCTCCTTTCTGAAGTGGGTTTTCAGGTTTGGTTTTCTGATTTCTCCCGTGACTCTGAAAACTTTCACTTCACTCATCTTCCTTTACTACACCCAAGGCATGTCCAATTATAAACATTTCTGGACCAGTTGTTAGCTGACCAGCAACAACTGCGTGGCTGTTGCCTATAAGTCCCGTCCCCACGTATGGTATGCCACAGTTAACCGTGCCCACGTCCACAAGCACCTTGAGAACGTCCTCCAAAAGCTTACGCTCATCTTCTCTGAGGAGAGGATGAGCCAATACTCCCTTGTTGGTTGCAACAGCCAAAGAGCCCACATAGGGGAGTTGGGCTATTTCTCCTGGAACAGCCTCAACGCCGAGAGTGTCGGAAATCTTCTTAATTTCAGATGTTTTAAGCCTTGGGTCTACAATTGCACCGTAATCGTTTGCCAAAACCATGTTTCCATAAGCCGTCTTCTTTGTTTCCATAACTGTTATGTTTCCGTCGAATACAGCTTTTATTACTTCAATTTCGTCGTCTCTTACAAGGTGGGGCAGCAAAATCCCATTTGAGTTGGCGCATGCCAAGGCACCAACCAGAATTGAGCCGCCTATTGTTGTGTGCACGAGTTTGACCTTAAGCCAGTTTCCAAGCCTCTCAGCTTTTTTGAGGGGTACAAACTTGGGGATAATGAGCATCTTCTCAGTGGCTAGTGAATAAACTCCGATGCTTGCACTTCCAAAGAGGCTTGCTAGGTAAATTGCCAAGCTCAGTCTCCTTCAGCCAAATAAACAGTAACGTTTCCATCCCTATCTTTGGCAGCTCTTACACGTATTTTCCGCGGAGGCTTCTCTATGCCTCTGCTCCAAACCTTCTCATTCACCTCATTACTTATTATAAGCTTTTTGGGCTCGGATTCTTCCTCTTCTTCACCTTCTCTTTTGGCTTCCAGTTTCATGTGCCTCTTCACAAAATCCCGTATTATCCTAATGGCTTTGGGCGCTCTCTTATTTGGAGGCACAAGCCAAGCTTTACCAAGTGGTATCGTGTAAAACCTTTCCTCAACAATTCCTTCTTCAATCTCCTCTTTTGGAGGCTTAACCTCCTCCTCTTCCTTTATTTCTTCGGCTACCTCCTCTTCTGGCGGTTTTTCAGCTTCAGCCTCTTCCAACTCTTCTAAAGGTTCCTCTCCTCTTTCTGCATTTTCAACAATTTTCTCTGTATGTTCGGTTTTTTCTTCGCTGGTTTCTTCCTCGACTTCTTCGTCAGCTTTTTCTTTGGCTTCTTCCGTTCTCATGCTACTTCACCCTTTAAGCCTTTATTTTCCGAGTTCTCCAATGTCTCCTTTTTGGATGAGTTCTAAATTTTCCGGCCGTTTTGGCTATAACCCATGTTGGAACAGCCTTTTTCAGTTTCCCAGCTTTTGCCAGTCTCCTCTTTTTCGCCGTAGGCTTGAATCTAGCCATATCAAACCCTTCTTATCTTTATTTCTCGCTTTTGGGTTTGCAGTTGAATTAGTATTTGTTTAAGCTGTTCATCGGTTAGAGGCACTGGCAACTTTCCAGTTTGGGCTAGCTGGATCAGCTGGAGCTCCAGTTGTGCTGTAAACTCTGGCTTGACAAGTTTTAGGTTTGCCAGCCTTTGCCTTGCTTCTGGTGTTAAGATGCTTTTTAAAATGGCTTGTTTTTGCATTTCGAGCTGTTGTTCCATTTGGGCTCTCCGTTGTTCTTCGGCTATTCTCCGCTGCAGTGCCAAAAGTTTTTTCTGGCGTAGTTCCTCGAGCTCTTCCTCCGACATTTTTACTCACTCTTCTGGTATTTCTCCAGCTCTGGCATTTCCTTCAACAAGTCCTTCTTTACCTCTTCAGCTATTTCCTCCAGAAGTTTTCTTCCTTCCTTTGTTATTTGCCTTCCCTTGTTCTGAAACTTTTCCACAAGCCCAGCATTCTCAAGCTGTTGCAAAGCTTTTCTTATTATTGCGCCGCCAGCCTTCACGGCGTGTTCTGGTCTAACTCCGAAGTCTTTTCTACCACCGTATTCTGCACGAAGTCTCTCTATCCCTGTTGGTCCATGGATGTATATTTTCCGCAATAGCGAAGCGCATCTTAAATACCACCAGTCATGGTTGTCTGGTGTTCTCTGTGTGTGGGCACCTGTTTTAACTATGACTGCCCATGGGGGAGGTGTTATCTCGTCTACATTTTCCTTTAGGTAGTTAGCCAGTCTTTGGATGAATTCTGGTGCTGGCACGTCGTTTGGTGTTGGCAATTCCAATCTTTCCTCTTGTTTTCCTTCAGTAATTCACCAAGCCCAATATAAAGGCTTTCACTTTTTTGATGTCTTTCTTCGTCGTTTGTAAAGGATGAAAGTGTGTCCCCTAACCTCCACCAAGTCGGCTTCAATCTGCCTACAAATGGATGAGGCTATTTCGCTGGCTTTTGCTCCTTGTAAGGCGCTTTTCAAAATTTTGATTTTAACGGTTCCCCTTTTCTCAAGCTGCTTCCCGATCTCTTTAATGAGTTCGTTAGAGATTTGCTTCTTCCCAACCCAGATTGTAGGTCTTTCTTCACGGAACTCGCTTCTTATTCGGCGTTTCATTCTTATGGTAAGTTTACTCATTACTTGTTCTTCCTTTTAATGGGTATGCGCATATGTCTCCCGCATTTTAGGCATGTAATTACCACGTGGGGTTCTCTTCGCTGTTTTATGCGGACACGACAGCTAACACCGGGCAAGATAAAGCTTTTGCAGTGGCGGCAAACCATACGCCTATACTCAGTTGGGAGGCGAATTTTAGCCGCCATAGCTATTCTGCGGGCTACATTAACGTAGCGTTGAGCCAAAAGCGGGTCCTCACGGTAGGTTTCACAGGCTAAAGTGAAGAGGGTTTGAATACGTTGTCTTGCTATGCGCCTTGTTGTTTCATCCATTTTTAACCGGCGCTTATGTATGACCTTTGCGATTAGAATTATGAGCTTTTCTGATATTTAATCTGAAATGCTGTTAAAATAAAGTTTAAAGTGGAGATATAACGCATCTACATATGAAACCAATAAAACTTGACCGCCCAGATTTGATAAAGGAATCCCGGTGATGCAAGCCCTCAAAAGTAGACGATCTGAAAGGAATTTCTCGAATAGAAAGCTTAGCCTTCAACACTTGTCGGAGATTCTTTGGGCTGCTAATGGCATAAATAGAGAGAATGGAAAAAGAACAGCGCCCTCAGCCATGAATAAGCATCCAGTAGATGTTTATGCAGTGCTTCCGGAAGACATCTACCTATACGACCCGGTTGAGCATCAACTTCTGCCAGTTGCAGAGGGCGATTACAGAAGGTTTGTTGGAAAACAGGACTACGTGTACAATACCCCATTAAATCTTCTCTACGTTGCAGATACGATGAAGCTGGAAAATCTTCCAAGACCACCCCCAGAAGGAGAAAAACTGAAATGGGTTTACGTTGAAGCTGGGCCAAAGCTTAAAATGTCTACATATACTGCGCTTCAGAAGGGATAGGTGCAGTTGTGAGAGCTTAATTGACAAAGAAACCTTCAGCAAGGCCGTCGGCTTAACCCCAAAACAAATAGTAGTTCTAGCCCAAACCGTAGGATACCAAGCGAAATAAACAAAGAGCACGCCAACAGCGTGCATTACTTGGAAATTAACGCTATATACCTTTTCTCAAGTCTTTTCGGGACTAGAAACGTTCAAATTTGGTGCGGGGGGATTTGAACCCGCCTCAGCGTGGCGAAATCTCCCGCAAATCCCCTCTTTTTCTGTTTAGTTGCTCAATGATGTTGAGCGTTTATAAGGGGCGTTGAGCAGTTTTTGCTCAATAAGATTGAGCATTTATATAGTTCATTGAGCAAGTTTTTATGGGTGAGTCTATGTCTGGTGTTAAGAACATTTTCGCGCCTAAGTCTTCTAGAATTTTGCGGGTGTTATTGGTGAATTTTGGGAGGGATTGGGATGAAAGGGAGCTTGCTGCTGAAGCGGGGGTTTCGAATGGGTTGGCACATTATGTTTGTAAAACGCTTGTTGGGTTGGAATTTGCTGCTCGTAATGTGCGGAATAGGATTATGTTGGTGGATCCTCTAAGGTTGTTGAAAATGTGGGCTTCTAATAATTTGTATGATCGTGTGAATAGGTTTTTGGATTATTTTACTTTGGAAAGGGAGATAGATCGGTTTGTGGAAAAGTTTGCAGGTTTGGATTTGGAGTATGCTTTTTGCGGGTTGGTTGGTGCTTGGCTTGTTGCGCCTTATGTGAGGCCGGTGGATGTGCATTTGTATATTCCCTCAGAAAGCGCTGCTAAAGAAATTGCTGGAAGGTTTGAATTGAATCCTACGCCGAGGGGGGGAAATGTCAAGTTTGTTTTGCCTTATGATGAAGGCGTCTTTTATGGAGTTCAGAGGGTGAAAGGTGTTAAGGTGGTTTCGAATGTC
Organism: uncultured Candidatus Bathyarchaeia archaeon; assembly: GCA_964573785.1. GTDB lineage: Archaea > Thermoproteota > Bathyarchaeia > Bathyarchaeales > Bathycorpusculaceae > JAGTQI01. Next base: position 10,654 of record CAZNKF010000002.1, on the reverse strand, counting down.
CAGCTTTTTGTAGACTTATATAACTTTCCGGCGAGGGGAGAGGAGGCTTCTTCGCAGATTTTGGAGGTTATACTTAAAGAGTGGCGATTAAAGAGGGAGGTTGAGAAAAGTGTATGAGCGTGATGCGACTGAAGCCTCAAGGGGTGCTTTGGTTGAATTATGTAGGGCGCTTCGTCAGTATCGCTCGGATATGGTTCTTGCTGGTGGCTGGGCTCCTTACTTTCTTGTGAGGGGTTATTTTGATCATTGTGGTTCTGTTGACATAGATTTTGTTTTGAAGCCCAAAGTTGTTGAGCGTTATGAGAATATTAAGCAAATTTTGGAGAGGCTTGGGTATACGGCTACTGGAAGCGTTTTTCGCTTTGAGAGGATTATTACTTCCCGCAAAAGTGGTGTTAGTCATAGGGTTGAGGTGGATTTTTTAACTGAGCCTGGGGGAGCAAAAAAGCTTCCAGGTGTGTGGTTAGCTTCTGTTCAAAAAGACTTGAAGGCATGTATCATTAAGGGATGCAGTTTGCTGTTTAAGTATAATTTTGAGGTTACGGAAAAGGCTTTTACACCTGCGGGTTATGAAGCTTCAGCTACTTTTTATTGCGCTGACATAGTTGGTTCGCTTACCATGAAAGGATTAGCTTTATACCGCATGAAAGACAAGGATAGTTATGACATTTATGCCGTGGCTGGTTTTTATGGTGGCGGACCAAAACCAGCTGCAACTGCCTTTTTGGCTTCCTTAAAAAAGGGCGGGCAGGAGAAGGTTATACAAGATGCTTTAAAAGAAATTAGGGATGCTTTTAGTTCAGAAACAGCTCAAGGACCAATGGCTGTAGCCCGTTTCATGGAATCTGAAGATGCAAGGTTTGATTCATATGGACGACTGAAAATATTTCTGGAGAATATTCCATATTAAGTAAATGCTTCTTAATCCCCAACTTAGATGTTAGCCTTATAACCACATCACTTGCACTGCTATACCCACGATTAGCTTATATTTCATAATGGTGATAGGAGAATCCTTCAGTTTTTTGTAAATTATCAGATAGAATGTCGTTTATAATTTTCTTTATATTTTTCTCCACGTTTGTTACTTCTTCACTCTCACTGGTTGTTATCAGAATATCAGCTATACCAAGATTTTTATATATCTCGAATTTCTTTAGCCATCTTTCTCTATATGCAATATTATCCATTCGGCCCAGATGTTCAATATAATAAACTTTACCGTTTACATGATTCTGAAATCTGGCTTTACGTGGTGGGAACGCAAAAAATCTTTATTCCATATTCGAAATTAATGCCCATTTCATCCAGAAGTTTAGCAATTATCCATTCTATTTTAGAATCCACCTCAAGAGTCGTTCCGTTTTTGAGATTTAACTTATAGGGCTTAAATGGTGACGCTTTATATCCGAAAAGTAGAGTCTTTCGTTGTTCTACTAGCGAGTTATCATAAGCCTTCATCAAAACTAGAGGCAAATCATCTTTCAAATCATCATGAACTAGAAATGCAATTTTGTTCTAGGTCTTGTGAAGGCAGTATATAGCAGTTCTCTCGTGATAAAGGGGCTTACTTGCGAAAAACGAGTATTACGTGTTCGAAGTCACTGCCTTGAGATTTATGAACTGTAGTAATGGCATATCCAAGGTCTATTTTCCTTTCGTTCTAAGTGGGCTATATACCTCTGACGAAACTTCATATTTCAGTCTATAAACGTTTTCATAACGTAATCCTCAATTAGCTCGTCTATATCCTCGAAATATATGTCTCCATCGCTTTTTATGTAGCCAATCGACCCGTTTGCTAAGCCATAATCGCATTCGTTGATGTCCCAGCTATCTTGAAAATCGAAGTGATAGTTTTCAAGAATAATATAGGGATTAGCCTTTACTGTGTCGAATCCAAATGTATCTATTGTTCTCTCAATGTTTTCAAATTGAATTATTGAAAAGTCGAAAAGAGAAAGAAACTCCAAACGATCCTTGTTTTTCTTTAAAATTCGTAGGGGCTTAACTATATCGCTAGGAACGGAAGGTTTAATTTCCTCAAGACATTCAAGGAATTTTTCAATGCTTCCATAGTTTTCTTTTATGTATTTTTCGATTTTTGGGATCATTGTTTCTTTCAGGTATTCTTCATCGAAGTCGTGGCTTAATGTAACATAGAGCGCGTTCCTGAATCCTGGATATTTTCCTCGCTGTTTCCATGACAATTCTAACAGTTTATCTACTTTTTGTTCAACTTCGTTTATTAAGGAGTGATCGATAAGATTGTGCTTTTTCATTTGGCTTATTGATTGCCTGATTAGGTAGAGCAGATAAATGGCTTTGTCATGTTCTAGATGCATTGACACGTATTTAAAGTTGGGAACTAACGTGTTTTCTTCAGTGCGGATTGCTACATCATCGAGTTTTTTCCATAACTCTATGGAGGCGTTTTCATCTTTTTCTTTATCTATTAGGTCGAGGTATTCGTGATACGGGAGTACGAATGCTGTGTCCGGATCCAGAAGTATCTGAAATTGCCATGCCGTTGTAGGCATATTTGCCATACCGCGCTGACTTCTCATTCTTTCAACAAGATCCTCTGGAATGTCGTATTCTTTCGGCTCTTTAACCTCTTTTACAACACCAGCACCCAGAAGAAGGTATTTGTAATAGTCAGCTGTTATCGGATTACTATAGTTAGCATAAAAGAATACGATGGACTTTCCTTTTTTCAGCTCTTTTAGATATTGCTTTGTTCTCTTTTTCAGCTCTTCTGGGGGCACGTACCGCTCGTATGCACCTTTTTCAGCATAACCGAGTTTAAAGTTCCAAGAAAAAACGCAGAATTTGTTTAAATTATACTTAAGAAGTGGAACTTTCGCAAATTCTGGACTGAAACGTCGTTCAGTATCTGCGAAAGGATGGTAATCATCTATTACACATTCCGCCATTGGAAAGCCACAATGGAATATCACAGAACAAAGGACATCCTACATGTCAAACACGTTCTCGGCCACAAAAACGTAAACAACACACTGATTTACATTACTTTAGCTGAAGAACTCTTCAAAGACAAGCAGGAATACATTTCAAAAGTTGCAAAGAATGTCAAAGAAGCCTGTGCCCTCATAGAGGCAGGCTTTGAATATGTAACGGGCGAATACAATGATGGAGGAAAAATCTTTAGAAAGCCAAAATACGCTTAACATCCTCATTACAAACCCCCGGCATTTTTCACGTATATAGTGCGGGGGGTGGGATTTGAACCCACGGAGGCCTACGCCAGAGGATCTTAAGTCCTCCCCCATATCTTAGGCTGGTCTGCCCCCAAACAGCCTATTTAGACCTGGCTCGGGTACCCCCGCCGCTAGTGACCAAATACTTTTCATGTTCTGGCTTTGGTTTAAGTTTTCTCTCACGGAATATTTAAGTGAAATTTTGTGTTTATTGTTGTCGGAGGGCGGGTAGCCTAGCAAGGATAGGGCGCAAGCCTCCTAAGCTTGTGATCGTGGGTTCAAATCCCACCCCGCCCGTTTCAGAATGAAACCTTGCTCGTAATTGGGAGTTTCATCGCTTTCTTTTTAAGTCCTTCCCCATATCTTAGTTGTTTCTGATTTTTGGGTGAAGGAGCGTGTTGGCTTGGAAGGCTTGTGGGGCTCATCCTTTTAAGACGTTTATGAAAAGGGCATTGTTGCTTCTGGTTCTGATCGCCCCTGTTGCCGATAAATCCTTTGTTGGTGTTTGGGCTGCTGTGGCAAGGAAAAGTTTTGTGGAAGAAAGACTTGGTGTTGAGAGGGCTTTGAGGAGTTATACGGCTGATGCTGCTTATGCGTGTTTTAGTGAGGATAGGTTTGGGAGGATTGAGGTTGAGATGTTTGCTGACTTTTTGTCTAATGACTTGTTTGGTATTCCGCTTAGAGAAGGTTAGGGACGTTGGGTGGAGATGACTATTGATGCGTTCCATCTCTGCATGTCTGGGTTGATTTGCATTGGGGCATGTTGGCTGTGCTTCTGCTGATAAAGGTTTTCGATCGAGTTTCGACTTGTACACGCGCATCCATTTCCTAAATCTTATATGGTGGTTATGCGAGTAGAAGTTCGTGGTGTTCATTTGAAGCTAATTATTGCGATTACAGGAGCGAGCGGCGTTATCTATGCTAGGCGTCTATTAGAGGCGCTACGCAGTAGTAATGTTGAAACTCACTTGGTCATCAGTCGAAATGCGGAGAAAGTGATTGAACATGAACTTGGTGTGGCTAAAAAGGAAATTGAAAATCTAGCCAGCCACGTTTATGACGTAGACAATTGGGAGTCCCCCATAATAAGCGGATCGTTTAGGTCGGATGGCATGGTGATAGTTCCATGCAGCATGAAGACCCTTGCGGGCATTGCTCACGGGTATTCTGACAATGTAATTTTGAGAGCTGCAGATGTGATGTTGAAGGAAGGAAAGAAGCTGATTCTTGTGCCACGAGAAACTCCGCTAAGCGTTGTTCATCTTCGGAACATGTTATGGTTAGCGAGGCATGGGGTTCATATCGTTCCTGCTATGCCAGCTTTCTATCATAAGCCGAAGAGCGTAGAAGACCTAGTGAATTTCATTGTTGGAAAAGTTCTTGACATTTTAGGGATCGAGCACACGCTTTACAGAAGATGGAAAGAAAATGAGAAGTTAGCGTTGCTAGATGAAGAGCTTTAGGAAGAAGCTCTCCAGCTATAATGAGCTTGCCATCACGTTGAACACTCACATAGAAGTCTATAATTTTAATTGAGTGTGACATTAATCTTCGGCTTTTTTCACCTTTTCAAAAATGCTTAAACATTCCTCTCTATACTTCCTTGTTGTTTCCCCGCTTGTAGAAGCTTGAGAATTGCTGTTCTCTATACGTCTCCCGAGATATGCCAAAAAGAGAAAAGGAGAGTTAGTGTTCTTGCTCACACATCTCATGCATGAAAATTGAAGATGCATCCATTAATTGGAGAGGCGACGCGTTCTCGTGTTTTAGCCAAAAAGGGGACTATCTTGAATGTAATTTTTTCCCAATTTTAGCGCAATTTCTGCCTTAGCTAACTCGCTTCCCAGATATGCCGCATGATCAAGTCTCGTTACGAGGCCCATTTCCATGATCTTGGAATAAATTTCATCAGCCTTTTCACCTTTAATTATCAAGGATGGCTTATCACGACTGAAGGTTGAGTAGTACAGAGCCGCAATGCATCTACCTTGCCGATCTACTATAATTTTAAAGCATCCTTCAGGGTCAAAGACTGGTGGCTTTACTTTTTCCTTCGCTTCTATGACTGGCGCCTCTTTCTCCCATGAGGAGTTGTAGGACCGTGTTTTTGATTCTGAAACTTGGACAATTGCCGCAAAGTTACCACTTTATTCCAATACCGTTCAAAAATCATGTCGGTCAGAAATTTAAACATGTTTAAACAAAATATACGAAATTCTTATTATCTTCACTTAAATGTTGTCCACATGATGATGGCTGAAGTGTTCTCACCATGCCATATTACTGGATTCTTTCAGATAGTTAACGGTCCGAGGGATCCGTTGTACGTAGGTTCAAGGGGTGGTGGTGTGTGTTTGAAGCGTGGAGTTAAGACGGTGGTTACCGTTGAGAGGTCTTCATCCCCGACTTTTGAAGTTAGCATTAATGGTGTGCCTTCAAATTCTGCTGAGGTCTCAAAACATGTCCTGAACATGTTTACGTCGCGTTTCAAGAACATGAGAAGTTTTAAAATTTTTGTGGAACATTATATTGATGTCCCTGTTGGTGCTGGTTTTGGCACGAGCGGTGCTGCCGCTTTAAGCCTTGCTTTAGCCTTGAATGAGGCTTTTGATCTGGGCATGTCCAATATTGAGGCGGCTCAATTGGCGCATATAGCTGAGGTTGAATGCAAAACTGGGCTGGGCACCGTTGCGGCTGAATTCTTCGGCGGTTTCGAGGTAAGGGTTAAAGCCGGTGCGCCTGGTATTTGTGAAATCATGCCGATCGCTGCCCCATGCGACAGTGTTGTTATCTGTTTAGTTATTGAGGCGCTGTCCACTAGGAAGCTCTTAACAAATGATGAAGTTCGTAGGCGCGTAAACGCTTTTGGCAGTAAACTTGTGGATAAAATTGTTAAAGCCCCGAACGTTTCGAACCTGATGAGGTTTTCGCGTTATTTCGCCGATCATGTTGGTTTGGTAACCAGTAGGGTTAGAAAAATATTTGATGCTGCGGATGAGGCTGGGTTTACTGTAAGCATGCCCATGTTTGGTGAAGGCGCATTCACCATTTGCGAGAAGGACTCCGTTAAAGATGTTTTAGAATTGTTCCGTAAATGTGAACCTCAAGGCAGCATCATTGTTAGTGATGTTGACTTTGCCGGGGCGAGGGTAATAAAATGAAACGAACAAAAGTTCCGATCAGCCATCCAAGGGCTGAATCCCTCCGAATTAGAGAGAAACTGATTGAGCATTATGAGCTGGGAGTTGTAGCCTTAGCAGGCCTTATTGCCCACGGTAGGGGAGAAGCCTTTGACTATTTGTTGGGCGAAAAAACAACAGCCCCAGCCTTAAGAGCCATAGAGGCAGCCGCTGCAAGCCTGTTAACGGCCAAAAAGCCAGTTATATCCGTTAACGGAAACACTGTCGCTTTAGTGGCTGAGGAAATAGTGAAACTTGCAAAAGTCACAAACGCAAAAATCGAGGTGAACCTTTTCTACAGGACAAGGAAAAGGGAGATAATAATTAAAAAACTGTTGGAAAGGGCTGGTGCAAACGAGGTTTTAGGCGTAGGCAAAAACGCTTCCGCAAGGATTCCTGAACTCGGAAGCGAAAGGAGACGCGTAGACCCGAGGGGCATACTTACTGCTGATGTGGTTCTTGTGCCACTAGAAGACGGTGATCGAACAGAAGCCCTAGTTAAAATGGGGAAAAAAGTCATAGCAATAGATCTGAACCCGCTTTCACGCACATCCCAGAAAGCCACGATCACCATAGTCGACAATGTTGTCAGAGCAATACCAAAAATCCTTGAAGCAGCGAGAAAACTAAAGATGCAAGGCTTGGAAAAATGCTGTGAAATCCTACACAAGTTTGATAATAGGCGGAATTTGGCTGAATCCATAAACCTAATCAAAGAGAGGCTTTCAAAAGCCGCAGAAAAAGGGGAACAATTAACCGTGGGGGCTAAAAACTTTGAGTTTTAACAAAATTTATGTTTTAGGCGCCGGCGCTATTGGGAGCGTTTATGGAGCCCTACTTTCGAGGAAAAATCATGTAGTGCTTATTGGAAGGAAAGCCCATGTTGACGAAGTAAACTCAAATGGGTTGTTTCTTTCGGGAGACGTCAATGGAATTTTCCATGTGAAGGCGGAAACCGAAATTCGCGAAATATTACCGGACACGCTTATAATTTTGACGACAAAGGCTCATGAGACAACAGATGCCATCAAAGGAGTGAAGGGGCTCCTCAGAAAAGACACAACCATTCTTATTATACAGAATGGACTTGGAAACGAGGATGTTGTTCGCCGAATGGTAGGCGGCGAGGCAAAGGTTTTGAGGGGGGTGACTATGATGGCTGCAGAATTTTTTGAACCTGGCAAAGTAAGGTTCTGGAGTGGAGAGACGATCATTGAGAATAGTGAAGTTGCAGGGGATATAGCGAAAGTCTTTAATGAGTGTGGCTTAAGAACCCGCTTATCCAATGACATCGCAAGGGAAACTTGGTGCAAGCTGATAATTAACTGTGTTATCAACCCACTCACAGCGTTGCTCCGTGTTAGAAATAACGAAATAGCTTCGGAGAAGCTAAAGGCTGTTAGACACCAAATTGTTAAGGAATGTGTCAAAGTGGCTGAAGCCGAGAAGGTATGCCTTCCAAACAATTTAGAGGAGGAGATCGACAAGAAAATCGCCAAATACACGAATTTTTCGTCCATGTGTCAAGACATTTTGAAAGGAGAAAAAACAGAAATTGACTTTCTAAACGGCAAAATCGTGGAACTTGGGAAAAAACATGGCATTCCAACACCTTTAAATGAAGCCCTTGTTGGTTTCATAAAATTTTTGGAGGGCAAAAATTGTGGATTTTCAAGAAAGGATTAGGCAGAAAAAGGGAAAGGAGAAAATCGTCATGCTTACAGCCTACGACTATCAAATGGCGAAAATACTGGACGATGTGGGAATTGACCTAATCCTTGTTGGAGACAGCCTGGGCATGGTTGTTCAAGGTTACAGCGATACGAAAAGCGTGACTATGGCAGATATGATATATCACACAAAAGCCGTAGCCAGGGGTGCCAAGAAAACGCCAATAATCGGAGACATGCCAATAAACACCCATAACACGCCGGAGGATGCGCTGACAAACGGTAGAAAATTCATTGAAGCTGGGGCCAGCGGGGTGAAAATTGAGGGAAACAAGCCGGAAGTTGTAAAGGCGCTTGTGGACGCCGGAATCCCCGTAATGGGTCACGTTGGCATGCTGCCCCAAATGGCTGATGCCTACCGCGTCAAGGGGAAAAAACCAGAAGAAGCCGAACAGATTTTCAGAGATGCACTAGAACTGGACAGACTGGGGGTTTTCTCAATAGTAATTGAGTGTGTACCGGAAAGCTTAGCAAAGAAAATAACAGAGGCTGTAAAGGCTCCGACGATTGGCATAGGCGCTGGAAAATACTGCGATGGACAAGTTTTGGTCATAAATGACATGCTTGGGATGGACCTAAGTTTCAAGCCAAAGTTTGTGAAGCGCTATGCCGAGCTTTACAAGGTCATAAAGGAGGCTGTTACAAATTTTGTTGGAGAAGTTCAAACGGGCGCATATCCGGGTGAGGAACACACATACCACTAGGAGGATATAACGCCTCATGAGGCTTCAAGCTAAGGGCTTACCGCAAAAAACTGTCCTTAAAGAGCTTGAGTTAAGGCTCAAAAAAGACTTCACATTCCAATCCGGAAAAATAGTTGGATCCATGTGCACTTCACCGCATCCTCTTGCAAGAAGGGTTTACATTCGCTATTTTGAAAAGAACCTGGGGGACCCGGGGCTATTTCCGGCAACTTCAGAGCTTGAACGAGAAGCTATACAAATGTTAGGCTCGCTCCTTTCCAATCCCAACGCTTTTGGAAATATAGTTTCAGGAGGGACCGAAGCGAACATCCTCGCCCTCTGGGCGGCTCGGAACCTTGCTAGGGGGAAGCCCCGCGAAGTCATCCTCCCCATTTCAGCACACGTCTCGTTCGATAAAGCGGCTGACATTTTAGGTCTTAAACTGATTAAAGTCAGACTTAATGAGCAGTTTCAGGTGGACGTGAAGGCGGTTAAAGACGCCATAACTTCAAAGACTCTTGCGATTGTGGGAATAGCCGGTACAACAAATCTTGGAGTGGTGGATCCCATAACTGAACTTTCAGAAATCGCTGAAGCCCACAACATCTACCTCCATGTAGACGCTGCATTCGGAGGTTTTGTACTTCCATTCCTAAGGGAGATGGGCATTGAAGTCCCTGATTTTGACTTCAAACTTTCAGGGGTCTTCTCGATCACCATAGACCCTCACAAAATGGGTTTAGCTCCCATACCCGCTGGAGGAATATTATTTAGAGACGGGCAGGCTGTGAAAGCTATCAGCAAGAGGGTTCCGTATCTGGCTGGCGGAGAGGCGGAACAGGCTACAATCACCGGGTCCAGGCCAGGGGCTTCAGCGATAGCTGTTTGGGCCCTACTTAAACACCTCGGAAAAGAAGGTTATATGACGATGGTTAAACGATGTATGGAGTTGACTTGGAAGCTTGCTGAGGAAGCTGTTCGAATTGATGGGATAAAACTTGTAACAAAGCCTGTCATAAACATAGTCGGGGTGAAATCCGAGGGCGGAGATATCCGGCTCATAGCTCAAGAATTGAGAAGGAGGGGATGGGCTATCTCCCTCTTCCATGACTATATGCGAATCGTAATCATGCCGCACACCATGCCCTCACACATTGAAAGTTTCCTTAAAGATTTAAGGGAGGCGGTGAAAAAATTTAATGGTTAAACGGGGGCTTCATTTTGAAAAATCATCCATCTAAAGACATCATCGGTGCTAGGGGAAGCGAACTCAGGAACAGGAAAATCGTCTTGTGCATAACTGGAAGCGTGGCCGCTGTTAAATCGCCGGAGATCGCCAGGGAGTTGATGAGTCACGGAGCCGAGGTTTATCCTGTGATGACCGCTATGGCGCAGAAAATTATACACCCCAATCTTATGGAGTGGGCTACAGGTAACCCCGTCGTAACCGAGTTGACGGGGAAGGTTGAACACGTAGCTTTAGCTGGCGACCATGCTGAGAAGGCTGATTTAGTTTTGGTGGCGCCAGCCACCGCAAACACCATAAGCAAAATTGCCTCCGGAATAGATGACACGCCCGTCACCTCTTTAGTCTCAGCAGCATTTGGATCGAAGATCCCGATAATAATTGTGCCCGCAATGCATGAGTCCATGTATAAGCATCCAATACTCACCGAAAACATTGAGAAGCTGAAATCCATTGGAGTTGAGTTTGTCGGACCGAAAATTGAAGAAGGCAAGGCAAAAATTGCTGACGTAGAGGACATCGTAAACGCCGTTATCAGAAAACTTGCATATTCAAAGGACTTGCTTGGAAAGAAAGTCCTCGTTACGGCGGGGCC
>CAZNKF010000001.1:0-218021 GCA_964573785.1 uncultured Candidatus Bathyarchaeia archaeon | reverse complement strand
TTTGGACCCGCCGACGGGAGTTCGAATCTCCCCCGGGCTACCACCGCTTAGGCATGAATTTATACTTTTTTGGTTTTGGTTTTCTTGGATTTCTTTGAGCATTTGCTGTTTTAATGCCACGGTGAGTTGGTGTAGTTGGTTTTGTTCGATTTGGTTTTGGTCTATGATTGTTGTGTAGGGTTTTGTTAGTGCTTCTTTTGTTAGGATTTCTTCTGGGTTTAGTCCCCAGGCGCGGATGATTTCTTTTAGGGCGTCGATTTTGCTTATGCGTGTTTTTGGTTTTATGCTTAAGCCTGAGGCGATGTAGATGCCTCTTAGGAACTCTATGCCTTTCATTTGGATGTCATGGTATGTGCTTATGGTGTGGCCCATCATGTATTCGATGTAGTCGCGGTCTACGCCTAATGCTGCCATTTGGGTGCGGAAGAATTTGCGTATACTGTGGGCTCTTAATTCGTATCGGCGTCCAAGGGTTTTCTTTGGTATTAGGCCTGTTTTTATGTAGAGTTCGTGGATTACTTGGTGTAGTCCTGGCGTAAGAGGTTTTGGATATCTGCATAGTTCGTCTCTTATGAGAGGCGATTCTTCATGGACGTTTTCTGGTGGTGTTCTTCCTGTGGGGCTTCCTTGTCTTCGAAGTTCCATGTAGGTTCTTAAGTATTGAGCTGCTTCTTGCCCTATGAAGGTGTCGTAGTCGTGGTATTTTCCCTTGGTTATTTCTGCTTCAACGTGGATGTGGACTGGCGTAGTCATTTTTTCTAAGTCTCGTTTGACATGGCGATATCTGAGTTTAACAAGTGTGCCTACGCGGAACCCGCCCAAGGCTAACATTGAAACTATGACTTTTTCTCGTATGTCCGCTATGTCTATGATGTGTTGGAGCTCTTCTGGTGTTGGTGCCCGGTCGCTGTAAACGTTTCTTTTTGGCAAGCTGTAGGGCAGCTCAAGTTTTAGTCCATTGCATCTGAATAGGGCTTTGACGCCTTTCAGCCATTCTAACCTTGTAGAGTTGGGGTAGACCAAACCCGGGGCTTTCCTCGTTCTCGTCTATTTTAACTTCTGTGATCATTGTTGGCGCATAAGCCTGAAGGTTAACGATTTTCTCAGGCTTATCAACAGGCTCCCTAAGTGTTTCAGCCTTATCTTGGTAGCCTATAACGATTATGCTCCAGCCATAAGCCCTCTCGAAAACGGCAGCCTGCGTAAAAACGTCCTTAGCATTAAGCAGAAGCAGCACTTTCTGCACTTGCTCATTAAACTTTTCTTTGTCAACGCCTTCCTCAAGAGGTTCAACCTCAAACCACTTGTCAAAAACGTCATGGGCAACATGAAAAGTAAGCAAATAAGCTATGGGCTCACGCCTAACAGCAAAAGTTATAGCCTCATGGGTTAAGGGTTGACCGAACTCCGCGCCTAAACCCGTGTGGTAACGTTGAATCTCAACCTGTGTTCTATCTGATGGCGAAGAGGCAATAGCGAATCTTCTCAGAACTTTTTGAACGGCAGCCCCAAAATTAACCATGGCGCTCAGCCTTCCTTTTTGCCTCCCGCAGAATTTCACGAATCACTTCTTGAATACTACGAGCTTTACGCTTTTTCTGCTCTTCTAAAAGCCACAAGTAAAGCTCTGCATCAACGCTCTGATGGAAATTCGGCAAATTGAACAACACCAACAACATTGTTAAACAGTGAAAATAAAAGAAAATCTGAACATGTAAACTAAGATATTAAATGTGTGATTACCTCCCTCGTTAAGCTTAAAACTCTCGACGGCATAATCTAAGATGGTGTTGCGTATGAGTGTGAGCGTGGAAACTATCGCAGAAACCCTTGGTCTGAAAAAGGAGGAGCTAATCAAAAACGGTGTTAAGGCTTACTTAGAATCAGAGCTGAGACGCATAAACGCTGAAATAAACATTGTGTACACTAGGTATGGCGTAGCATCGCTTAAAGAGTTAGATGAAAAAATAAACGAGGGAGGGCTGAGCGAAATAGAAACCTTCGAAGATTTCACAAGACTCGACCACTTAGAAGCAAAGAAAGAGAAGATCGAACAATTTTTAAAGGTGCTCAGTTGAGCCTCAAAGTAGATGAGGCATACCGCAAAATACATGTTCTTATTCTGAAGGAATTTCCAGACATAACGGAACTTATCGAGCAAGTCTATGGAAAAGTTAGAGTACACCTAACCGACGGAAGCTATTTAGACATTTGGCTATCGCGGAGAATGCCTGGTCGCTTCGCTTACCACTGGGAACACAGACACATAAACGGCGGAATCCACAGACACGACAATAGACCACACAAACACTTAAAAAGGTTGCTACAGCATAGTGCAGCAAGTCACCAATTTTAAGGGATGTTTCCTTTGAATACTCGCTAACTAGTGAGAGTAGGGTTCTTGAATGAGGCTTAGAAGCTTAATTTCGCGGTTTTCTATTGCCTCTAAAATTCTAAGTGCGTCAGCAACTCTTAATGGCCTCTTAGCCACTCCCATGGCTAAATCCATCTCAACAGCCTGCTTACAAGATGCCAACTGGTAGGCTATTAAACTCGAACCAAGCTAGATGCACCGTTCATGATCGCTGCATCTCCTATCTTATGCTTCTAGCTTTTATGTCTTAAGCAGAAAAAGAAAACTTACTGGTAATTTTGTGCTGAAATCACAGTCCCAACACAACGCCTCAAATATGGCTTATTTCGCTAAAAAACGCTTAAAAAGGCTTAATTTTTAGTGCGGGGGGTGGGATTTGAACCCACGAACCCCTACGGGACAGCCGTTCTGCGAAACTTTTTGATAGGGTTTCTCCTCAGGGCTGCGCCTTTGGCCAGGCTTGGCAACCCCCGCGTTTGCTACGCTCTATCTCTTAATTTTCTAGGTGAAATTAAACCTTCCTTTTCAGTGTTTGTTCATTAAATTAGTCTGAAATCTTCTTTGACTGTTGTTAGCACCACGTGGGTGTTTGTTCTTTCCACGTAGGGCATTGCCAACAAGCGTTTTGCAAATTTGCTTAGCTCCTCTCTGTTTTTGAATTTGGCAATTACTATGGCATCTATCAGTCCAGTTACGTCGTAGACACAGCAGACGTTTGGGAGCTTTGCGATTTCGCTTTCCACTTCTAATAGTCTTCCCTTTGAGACTGTTATTTCGGTTACGACGGTTAGGGCGTAGCCGAGTTTCTCATGGTCTAGTAGGGCTGCATACCCTTTTATTGTGCCCTCATCCTCCAGTCTTTTGACCCTTGATAGGGCTGTGCTTGTGGATATGCCGCACTGCTTAGCCAACTGTCTTGAGGAGAGCCTTCCATCCAAAGTTAAAGCTTTCAAGATTTTCATGTCCACTTCGTTTAGTTCTTTCCCCTTTTTGACACGTTTTTTCTTACCTTTTTTCTTGGGAACTGATTCTCGAACATTTGTAATACTCATTACATATGCACTCCTTCGCTTATGCTATACGTGTAAAATTGTTTTGGTTGTCTATTTAACATTTGTCGTTATTTTCTTTGAAAAACCTTTTATATGTATTATTAAAGCTTATCTAACTGTAAAAATATCTAGGAGCTAACATAATGCGAGGTTCCCTACGGCGAATATTCCATAATCAAAATGTTGAGCTGTGTTTTAAACTTATGAAGAACGCCGACCATGTTTTGTTGCATTTTACCGACCTGCTCGGCTTTTTTAAGGGTAGAACAATTCCCGTGGAGGAAGTGGAAAACGCCATAGTTGAGGGTGTTGGCTTTGACGGTTCATCATTGATTGGCGGAGTTGGCATAGAAGAAAGCGACATGATTATGAAACCTGACATAACCACCTTCACAGTTTGCCCATACTACTTCTACGAAAAAAGCGTTGTAAGCTTCATCTGCAACTTATACACGCCAGAAGGCAAGCCCTTTAGTGGCGACCCGAGATACATCTGCCAAAAAACCCTTGGAAAAATGATGGCTGAAGGATACAATCCCACGGCTGCCGCAGAATTGGAATTTTACCTCGTACAAAAGATGACTGATGGCGACTTTCAGCCTGTTGAAAACCATCTCATAGATAAACAGCGTTATTTCGACATAGCTCCAGGCAGGGACGTTACTGAAGCCTTTAGGATGGAGTTGACTAACGCGCTTTTCACAATGGGCATAGAGGTTGAGAGACAGCACCACGAGGTTGGCGCAGCTCAAAACGAGATAACTTTCAAGTATTCAGACCCTGTGGCGACGTCGGATAATATTATGCGTTATAAGTTTGCAGCTAAGGCTGTTGCTGATAGGAAATATGGTTGGATAGCCACTTTCATGCCTAAACCATGGTTTGGAAAGCCCGGAAACGGCATGCACGTCCATCTTGGACTCTTTAATTCAAAGACTGGAAGGAACATTTTCTATGACAAGGGTGGCTATGCCCATATATCCCAGAAATGCCGCTATTTCATAGGCGGAATCCTAGAGCATGCAAGGGCTTTATGCGCTGTTGTGTCGCCTACGGTTAACAGTTATAAGAGGCTTGTGCCGGGCTATGAAGCCCCAGTCTACATTACTTGGAGCCGGAAAAACCGTTCAGCCTTAATCCGAGTACCAGAATATTTTCCCGGAAAGGAGAATGAAGCCAGAATAGAGTTCCGCTGTCCGGACCCGCTTTGCAATCCTTATTTGGCGTATGCTGTGATTTTCGAGGCTGGTTTAGACGGCATAAAAAGAAAGATAGAACCGGGCGACCCGGTTGACGTAAATGTTTATCACTTAAGTGAAGCGAAGCGGAGGGAGCTTGGAATTAAGGTTCTGCCAGGTTCGCTTAAAGAAGCTCTAGAAGAGCTGAAGAGTGATGATGTGTGCATTAGAGCCTTGGGCAAGGAGAACGCCGAGAAATATTTGGAGCTTAAGATGCAAGAGTGGCGTGAATATGAACCTCACATGTCTAAAGGTGATAAAGGCATGGTTACAGCTTGGGAACTGCAAAAGTACATTTACGCCTAACAAACTTTAAATCACTGTTTTCTTCCATGTTCAAAACCATTTGAGTGTGAGTGCGCGTGAAATACGACGCTATACTTGTATTGGATTTCGGTGGGCAATATTGTCATCTCATTGGGAGAAGGGTTAGGGAAAACGGCGTATATTCAGAAATTGTTCCTTACGACATAAAAATTGAGGAAATAAGGCTTCTAAGCGAAAAGTTCAATGTTAAAGGATTAATCTTGTCTGGTGGTCCTGCAAGCGTTTTTGACGCGAATGCACCAAAACCAGATAGACGCATTTTTGATTTGGAGCTACCAGTTCTAGGCTTGTGTTATGGGCACCAGCTTATTGCCCAATTTTTCGGCGGAAAAGTTGGACCAGCTAAACGGAAAGAGTTCGGCTCAGCTTACGTGGCCATAGATAAAACGATGGGCGTTTTAAAAGGTTTAAACCGAAAGGAGCGAGTTTGGATGAGTCATAGCGACACTGTTTTTTCAGTTCCACCAGAATTTGATGTTTTGGCTCATACACAAAATTGTCCCGTCGCTGCCTTTAAACACAAAACCAAACCAATTTACGGTTTACAGTGGCACCCAGAAGTGGCACACACAGTAAATGGCACAAAAATGCTTCGCAACTTCATATTCGAAATCTGCGGCTGTGTTGCAGATTGGAAAATGGAAGATGTCATAGACAGAATGGTCAAAGAAGTTAAAAGAGAGGTTGGCAGTGGCAAGGCTATAATAGCCCTAAGCGGAGGCATAGACTCCAGCGTAGCCACAGCTATAGCAGCCAAAGCGATAGGTGAGAAACTAACAGCGGTTTTTGTTGACCACGGTTTTATGAGGGAGAACGAACCGGAATTTGTGAAAGAGACATTTCAAAAACTGAAAATAAACTTGGTGATTGTAAAAGCACAAGAAAGATTTTTTGAAAGACTTAAAGGCGTAACCGACCCGGAAATGAAAAGGAAGATTATAGGCGAAGAATTCATCCGGGTTTTTGAAGAAGTCGCAGAAAAGGTTGGCGCAGAATACCTCATCCAAGGAACCATTTACCCAGATAGAATCGAGTCGGGATTTAGAAGATTTTCAGATAAAATTAAAACTCACCATAATGTTGCCGGGCTTCCCACTAAAATTAAGTTTAAGAAAATTGTTGAGCCTTTAAGGGACTTGTATAAGGATGAGGTTCGCAAGGTTGCCCAAATAATTGGGTTGCCCAAAGAGATAGTTTTTAGGCAGCCTTTTCCCGGTCCGGGACTGGCGGTGAGAGTTGTTGGCGAGATAACTAGGGAAAAAGTTGAGATTGTTAAGAAGGCTGATAGAATTGTGAGGGAGGAATTCGAGAAAAGCGGCTTAAATGGGAGATTGTGGCAGTATTTTGCAGTTTTGACAGATACTAAAGCTACTGGTGTTAAGGGTGATGCCCGCGCTTATGGCTATGTTGTAGCTATTAGGGCTGTGGAAAGCCGCGAGGCGATGACGGCGAGTTTTGCAAGAATCCCATACAAGGTTCTGGAGAAAATTTCCACGAGAATAACCAGTGAAATACCAGAGGTTGTCAGAGTGGTATATGACATCACCCATAAACCACCCGCAACCATAGAATGGGAATGACGCTTTTAAATCTTAGGCTTAGCTATCAAATCTTCAACTTTCGCTTTCCTCAGCAAATTAATGTGTTTAACAAGCTCGTTAACAACAGCCTCCAAAACCATTCTGCCCTTATCCGCTGAAGCTGTTGTTGACTTGCCAAAAACCCCTGAACTTGTGCGGTCTACAGTGTCCAATGGAAGGATTACACCCTCAGCATCCGCGACGTGTCCGTGCACCCCCTCGTCCACAACCCTATCCATATTAACCAAGTGCGAATGCAAAGCCAAATTCACAGAAGTTTCCTCGGCACCTGCATGCCCTCTCTCCTCTGACGCAAATATGTCTGGCAGAAGTTTACCAGCTGCGGGCCACCATTGAAAAATTGAGACGAAAATTCCCTTTTCCCTAAGCTTCCTAGCCAGCTCGGTTAGAGCATTCAAATTTCCGCCGTGCCCATTAACAATTACTATTTTCTTTACGCCATAATACTTTAGGGATAGGCAAACATCCCTCACATAGGCTTTTAGAGTTTGAGGCGAAACGTGAACCGTGCCCCAGAACTGTCTGTGGTGATGGCTCACGCCAAAGGGAATAACCTGCAAACAAAGAACCTTTGCGCGTTTGGCGGCTTCTTCAGCTATTGCTTTAGCTATAAGATGGTCTGTTCCAAGAGGGTTTTGTGGACCATGCTGCTCGTTTGAGCCTACCGGAACAATGGCTATATCATTCTTACTAAAATATTCTTTTGCCTCCAGCCAGCTCATTTCGTGAAGTAAGACTTTCATGAGCCCTTCCCCCGATTTCACGAAACTGTTTTATTCGGAAGAATTTGAATATAAGCTTGCGGCATAAAACGGTGAAACTTTATTGAGGGCGTTGATTTTAGCTGGAGGATTCGCAACTCGGCTTAGACCCCTAAGCTGTACAAGACCTAAAATTCTTTTTCCAGTGCTTAACAAGCCGCTTTTAGAGTGGACCATTGAAAGCCTCTTGAAAAGCGGCATAAAAGAAGCGATATTAGCGGTTAATCATCAAACAGCCTTCTACATAAAAAATTCCAAGTTTTCGAAGGGCAAAATGAAAATTGCCTACTCATACGACCCTCCTAAGAAGCCACTTGGAACTGGCGGCGCTATAAAACATGCTGAAAAACTCCTAGGAGATGACAATTTTCTGGTGGTGAACGGCGACATTTTCACCAGCATAAACTACGCTGAAATAATTAAGAAACATGAGGAGGAGAGGGATGCGGTTGCAACAATAGCTCTGTGTACTGTTAAAGATCCAAGCCGATATGGAGCTGCAGAAATCGCAGATGATGGCATGATAAGAAGGTTTATTGAGAAACCTTCGCCCGGAACTTTTTCATCAAAACTCATAAACGCTGGAATATATGTTCTCAATAATGAGATTTTCAAATACATTCATGGAGGGAGAAAGGTTTCTCTTGAGCGTGAAGTGTTTCCAAAGCTTGTGGATGAGGGTAAGCTTTTTGGCTACGTGTTTGATGGCTTGTGGACGGATATTGGTAAGGCTGAAGACTATTTGGAGGTAAACAAGATTCTGCTGGACAGCCTTCATGGAAAACAGGGAAACATAATAAAAAGTTATGGGAAAGTAAACGAGCCGGTATTTTGTGATGAAAGCATTACAATTGAGGAAGGCTCGACCATTGGACCCTACGCGGTTCTTGGGAAAAATGTCTGTGTGGGAAAGAACGTTCATATAAAAAACTCCATTATTTTCCCGGGCGTTTCCATTTCAGACGATTCTTTGATAAGTGGGGCCATAATTGGCGAGAATGTTATTATCGGTAGGAGGGTTAAAATTAGCAGGAACTGTGTTATAGGTGATTGCGCAGTTATAGGAGATAATGTTTCATTGGCGGAAGGCGTTTCAATCTGTCCGGCTAAAGAGGTCTTCCGTGACGTGCTAGAATCAAAATGCCTTGTTTAAATGGAGATAGGCATATGTTAAGCCAACGGAGACTATTTGGAACCAATGGGATTCGCGGACTAGTTAATAAAGAGTTAACACCGGAGCTTGCGATCACCATTGGAAGCGCCATAGGCACATACTTTCATCACGGGGATTTGCTTGTTGGGTATGACGCCAGAACAAGCAGTTCGATGCTTGCAAAAGCTGTGATATCGGGTTTAAACGCCGCTGGCTGCAATGTTTTATTCGTTGGAATGGCGCCTACACCAGCACTCCAATACGCGGTGAAAAGCCACAGGCTTGACGGTGGAGTTATTATAACAGCTTCTCACAATCCCCCAGAATATAACGGGATAAAGGTTGTCTGGAATGATGGAATAGAAATCGCAAGGGAACAGGAAATAGAAATTGAGAACATATTCTTTGACAACAAGATTCGTTATGCGGAGTGGGACAAGATAGGAGAGGTGCAAAGCCTTACTGGAATTATTGAAGAGTACGTGGAAGCCGTAAAAAGGCATGTTGACACATCCAAAATAACACGTAAGCATTATCATGTAGTAGTTGACGCTGCAAATAGCGTTGCTGCGCTTTCAGTTCCAAAGCTTCTCAGAGAGCTTGGCTGCCGCGTTACAACCATAAACGCGAACATTGATGGAACGTTCCCATCCAGACCGCCTGAACCGCGACCGGAAAACCTTGGAGATTTAGCTTCAACTGTTAAAGCTGTAGGCGCAGACTTGGGAGTTGCCTTTGATGGAGACGCTGATCGCTCAATATTCATTGACGAAAGGGGAGAAATCCACTGGGGCGACAAAACATTCGCCCTTGTCGAAAAACACTTTCTTTTGCAGAATCCCGGCGAAAAAATTGTTTCACCCATAAGCTCTTCAACATTGGTAAAGGACATCGCAGACGCCTACGACGGGGAGATAGTTTGGACAAAAGTTGGAAGCGTCATAGTTTCCCACACAATGAAGAAGTTAAATGCAAAACTGGGCGGAGAGGAAAACGGCGGAATCTTTTATGGGCCACATCAACTAGTTAGAGACGGTGCGATGGCAACAGCCCTAATTTTAGGCATACTGGCTGAAACAGGCAAGAAACTTTCAAGCCTTCTTGCTGAGTTGCCTAAATACTTCATCGAAAAGGGCAAAGTTGAATGCCCCGAAAAGCTCAAAGAAAAAGTCTTAGAAAAACTTGTCGAGCAGACAAGGGGGTTGAACACAAACACTATTGATGGAGTCAAGATTTGGTTTGAGGATAAAAGTTCCATCCTCGTTAGACCAAGCGGAACAGAACCGCTTTACAGGCTTTACGCAGAAGCAAAAACAAGGGAGAAAGCCTTAAGGCTTGTCCAAGATTTTAGTTTAAGGCTTAAAAGGATAGTCGACAGTTTAAAAGGCTAAACCGTGTAATTGTTTCTGCAGCCGGAGAAACGACCAGATGCTATCAACAAAGTTCGTGGAAACCAAAAATTTGGAACAACGTGAAAGATGGGTAGTCAGCATAGTAGGTTGTGGACGCATAGGGATTCTCCACGCTTGCCTTTTTGTCGAAGCAAGTTTTAAAGTTATATGCGTTGACAGTGACCAAGCCACTTTAGACCGTGTAATGAAAGGCGAAGTTCCATTCCTAAAACATGAACTAGAACCAATTCTTCGCAAAAATTTGGCAAGCGGAAGGCTAAAAGTCACTAATGATCTGAAAGAGGCAACAGCCCAAAGCAACGTCGTAATAGTTACAACTCCCGTCATCG
The DNA here is from genome assembly GCA_964573785.1 of uncultured Candidatus Bathyarchaeia archaeon. GTDB lineage: Archaea > Thermoproteota > Bathyarchaeia > Bathyarchaeales > Bathycorpusculaceae > JAGTQI01. Next base: position 207,774 of record CAZNKF010000001.1, on the reverse strand, counting down.
TGAATGACAACGGCAAAGTGGACTACTCTCCTCTAGAAAAAGTTCTAAAGTCGATAGGTACAAGCCTTCGCAAAGAAACACTAATCATCATCGCAAGTGTTGTTGGAATAGGCATGATGGAAGGGCTTCTCAAAGAGATTATTGAAAGCTCTTCCGGATTTAAGGCTGGTTCAGACTTCCATTTTGCCTATAGCCCAATCCTATTTCCGGAAAGACAGACGCTCAAGGAATTGTCAAGTTGTAGGCGTATTGTCGCAGCTTCGGATAAGACTGGTTTAGAGTTTGCGTTAAACGTTATAAAAGCGGTAACAAATACTGATGTCATTAAAACTCAGAATATGAAGGCGGCTGAAGCCGCCACACTTTTCGAGGCTGCTTTTCAAAATGTTAATTCCACAATGGCAAACGAGTTTGCCTTTCTATGCGAGAGGTTGGGTATAGACTACCTCGCGGTTCGTGACCTTTTAGGCTTAGGCATGAACATGCATGTACAGTCAACATCAGCAGATGAAGCGTTTAAGATACTGCTGGAAGAAGCTGAAAACCTTAACATTAAACTCCGAATTCCAGAAACCGCGATGGGATTAAATGAGGAATTTTTAAAACATGGGGTTGAGCTTATCCGGAACGCACTTAAAAGCTGTGGAAAACCATTACGAAGAGCAAAAATTGCACTGCTCGGGCTTTCCCAAACACCAAACGCCGCAGATATCCCAAAAAATTCTGCAAAGAAAATTTTCAGCATGCTCGAGAATAAGGGAGCAAAAATAACGGTTTATGACCCTTACTTGTATGGAAAAACTTTAACAGACTTCGAGCATGCACCTATCAAAAAAAGCTTGGTGGAAGCCATTGAAGGCGCAGACTGCATAGTGATACTTGCAGCACATGATCAGCTCAAACGATTAAATTTAAGGAAGCTTAAGCTTTTAGCAAAAACGCCGGCGGCAGTGGTCGACCTTGAAGGTGTTTTGGACCCTGTAAAAGTTGAGGCTGAAGGCTTTATATATCGTGGTTTTGGAAGGGGAGTTTGGAAGAAATGAAGAAACTTGGAGTCGCCGTTATTGGAACCGGGTTCTGGGGAAGGAACCATGCAAGGGTTTTCACTGAACTAGAGGAAACAGAACTTCTGACCGTCTGCGATATCGATGCTGAGAGGGCAAGGGCTGTCGCCAAACAATTTGGTGTTAAACCCTACACTAACACGGCAAAAATGTTGAAGAGAAAAGATGTGGAAGCTGTCAGCGTCTGCACCTGGTCAACAAGCCTTGCAAAAGAGGCTTTGAAGGCGTTGAAGGCTGGCAAGCACGTTTTAGTTGAGAAGCCTATGGCTGCAAACTCGAAACAAGCTGAAACTCTAATAAAAACTGCGAAGAAGGAGGGGCTTCACCTTTCTGTTGGCTTTCTGATGCGTTTTATTCCGGGGCTCCAGTACATCAGAAAAGCTGTTGAAAACCAAGATATAGGCGAACTTGTTTGTGCCACGGCTAAAAGAGTTTCAGAATGGCCTGAAAGGATAGGCGACGTTGGAGTAGTAAAAGACTTGGCAATCCACGACATAGACGTGATGCGCTATTTGTTTAACAACGATCCAATCGCGGTTTATGCAAAAACTGGTAACATGAGGCATGGAAAATTTGAGGATTACGCCCACATAATGCTGACTTTTGAGCATGGAAAAAACGCCTTTATTGAGGCGAACTGGCTAACCCCTTACAAGACAAGGGTTCTTGTGGTGACTGGAAGCAGAGCCATAGCAAAACTCGACTACATCACGCAGGAATTAACAATAGAAACGGCGGAGAAAACCGTTCAGCCAAGAATTCCATGGCAAGAACCTCTAAAACTTGAACTTCAACACTTTGCAAGATGTGTCCTATGGAAAGAAAAACCATTTGTAACTGGTTGGGATGGCTTGAAGGCTTTGAAAATTGCCGAGGCTGCGCTTAAGTCCTCTAAAACTGGCAGACTTGTCAAGCTTAAGTGAGCTTCTTACTTCCTTTTAGGTTGAATGGTTTTCCTTCAAGGAGAATTTTCTCTGGAATTTTCTCCTTCCATTTTTTAAGAAACGGCAAGTCCTCATTTTCTTTACGTAGCTCATCTGGAAGCATCTCTGGGATTTCTTCGCGGATCGGGTACCATCTGAGGCATTTTGGGCAAACAATTAAGCCTTCAACTATCTCGTCTTTTTCCTCAAAAACATAAAGTTCAAGCGGATAGTGTTTATCAATAGGGCATGCAAGTATTTCCATCAATTTCCTTTTGATTTTTAATTCCTCCTTAACCAACATTTTACTTGCCAGTATATAAAACGTTTAATTCTCCAAAAGTTGCTAGACTACATGTGGCAGCACGGAAGATGCTTTGATATCCAAAACAATTTGGTACCAGTTTGGACCAGTTGTGCGAACAATCTTGCCAAATGGGATTTCAAATTTCACTCCTAAGCCTTCAAGTCTTTGTGCCACTTTCGATTTAGCTCTTTCAATGGCATTCTCCCCTTTAGTGGCATGTTCAAAGTCGTAGTAGTGCATCCACCCGCCACCGTCTTTTAAGGCTAGGAGAGCATAGGGCAAGTATTCAAAGGCTTTTTCCGGCAGTGGCATTAACACCCTGTCAGCCACATTACGCAACATTTTTTGGATTATTTCTTTTGCGTCTCCTTCTATTGGGATAACGCTGTTAAAGGCTCTGTTCAGCTTAACATTCTCCCTCATATACTGAGCGGCTATTGGGTTAATGTCTATCGAATAAATTTTTGCAGCGTTTGAGTGTTTGGCAATCACCAGCGAAAAGCACCCCACCCCAGCAAACATGTTAACTACTGTTTCTCCGTCTCCAACAAGTTTGGCAATCCGCATCCTCTCATAAAAAAGTCTGGGAGAAAAATAGCATTTATCTACATCCACTGAAAAGAGACATCCAGACTCCTTATGAACTGTTGTTGTCCTTTTCTCTCCGGCTATATGCTCCAATTTCCGAAGCCTATAATCCCCAAGAATTGGACTTGTCTGCGCCAAAACAGTCCTAACATTTTTATGAACCTTCATGATGGTTTGGGCGATTATTTTGCTGTATTTTCTAGATTTTTCGGTCAAGCGTATGATGGCAATATTCCCGACAATGTCATAGGAATTGTAAATGTGGGATATTTCCTCTCGCGAAAGAACTTCAGAAAGGAGCATTTTCAAACGTTTTCTCACCGCAAGCCCTCAAGATGATTAGTAGTATTGGGAAATACTTAAAAGCAAAAACCCCTCTGTAATGGAAAGGTGGCGCCATGGAGAAAATAACAACCGGAATTGTTTACGAGTGCTTGCGATGTGGAGCAAAGGTTTCTACAGAGGAGCTTGAACTTCGTGGCGGAGAAATAAAATGCACAGTTTGCGGCTACAGAGTTTTGAAAAAGATAAGACCGCCTGTTGTTAAGCGTGTCCAAGCAAAATAGTGTCAAGTAAGCTTATTTCAGTGAAGAACAGCCGGTTTGAAGTTAAGCTCTGTTTTAGTTTAGAATAGTTCTCTTTCACCTATCTTGCGTAGGGCTCTTCCTCGAAGCTTTATTGCTGGTCCGACAACTTCTTCCGGCTGTTTTTCGGTTGTCTTTCTTTTAACGGTTTCTCCGCATATTCCTCGTGGAAGTAGTCTTCTTTTAGTGCAGAGGGCGTATGAACAATTTGCAACGTTGCAAACATCATCGGTCCAGCGGCACCAAACTCCGTTTCGGCGGTAAACTGCAGCGTTTTTGCCACATTTGAAGAGTTCACATGTGGGAGAACACATCTTTACCTGCGCCAATGTGGATACAACCCTTTTCCAACTTATTCTAAAATCTTGTTCTCACCGTTTTCTCTGTATATGCTTCCGCAATTTTTGATATAAAGTTTTTCCCATAAAACTCAATATTCAAACTCTAACTCGAAGTTTTGCCTGATTTAATGCGCCTTCTCCTAGCAATCTCTATTATCGCGATTAGCACTATTGTTGCAAGAATTAAGATAATCATTGCAAACTGGGCTGCATTAACCAGTAAGCCTGCCAAGACAATATACTTTCCTACTTTAACCAGAATTGGATTTGAATATTCTCTCTTCTCACCAATGTATGTTGTGACGGTGGCTTCTGGAAGTTCCGAGTTTGTCAAATAAACTTTTATTGTCAAATTACCGCCAATTTCTCTGAAGTAAGCAATACCATCTGCTCCGGTGAGGTTCGAGTTTATTTTAGCACCATTTCTTTCCAATGTCACATTTGCCTTTGAAATTGGCTGTCCAAAATAGTCAACCACTTTTACGCATATTGGTAGGTTGTAAAGGGTGCAATGAACGGGTTTGGTCACCGTTCCATTAAATAACTCGACGGTTCCCTCTATTAGAGGTATCCCGTTGGAGTAAACCCTAAGGTAATATTTACCAAAAAGGCATTTTAAAGTTGCGTTACCAGCATTGTCTGTAAAATTGATGTAGCGTGGTCCTCCCATAAGCTCTTGCAGCTCAACCGTGGCGTTTTCTATTGGCTTTCCTTCCCAGTCAATTACGTTAACATGCAAAACCATTTCTGGACACACTATTGTTATGTTATTCCATGCACATGGCTTCAAATTGGCGAACGCTGTTTGGTTAAAAATTTGTCCATAACGTGAAGTGTTAATTTTGTATGAGGCAGTTAGGAGGACGGAATACTGCTTTGCAGTTCCTGTACTGTCCGTTTGGAAGGAGACTGTTTCATTGACGGCTTTTCCCCCGTCAAGGTCTGTTGTGAAGTTATAATACAACCTTATAGACACGAACGGGATTTTTATCGTCGGGTTTTGTGCGCTAACCACGGTTATGTTTAGGCTTGTAAGCTGACAGGTGAAGTTTAGCGTTCTACTCTCATTTTCTATGCTGAATGGTGTTTCGCCAACCTTAACTTTCTTAAAGTAGGCTGTGGCATTATACTCGCCTCTTTCCAGTTTTTGGGTTGCAACACCATTCTCGTCACTTGTAACATTGTAGGCTTTGTTTGCCCAATTGTCATACACCCTTATGAAAACATTTGGCACCGGTTCCCCAGCAAGATTGCGTGGCACAATTTCCGTCTTAAAGCCTGGAACAGCAAATGTTTGAGCGTCGTTGACTGTTTTGACATTTGGCGTGATAGTGATGCTGTAGTTTCCAATAAGCATGTTGGGTGGCAAGGTCCAGTTTGCGTCGACAACGCCATCTGTAACATTCCATGGAAACTCGTCAATTTCTTCGCCATCTTTCGATTTTATAGTGATTGTAACATTGTTGCGTGATAAGTAGCCAACCGCAAAAATTTTCATAGCGTCATTTCTATGATATTCTGCACGGTCGGTTAATCCTATGAAAAATGTGTCGGATGCCAATGTCCCATTCAAGCTGACCGTATATATTCCAGTATAGTTTGTGTGGGCGTTTCCAAACGGATATTTGAGTGATGCGTTCCAAATTCCCGTGTTTGTGGTGTTCGCGAGCGTTACAAGCGTCCAATATGTTTCATTAGCAGCTGGTGTTTTCACTGTTATGTTTGCAACATAAGCATGGGTTACTCTCCCCCCGGTTATACTTATCGAAATATTAACATCAGCTCCTTGTTGCAATTGTTTAGGATGTTCTGGCTTGTCCACTTTAAGGATGTAGGCAGTTTCAATTATGAACCAAGAAGTGTCATTGAGGTTTGCAGTAACGTCTTGCAAGATTAAAGTGTAATTTCCGCCAGGAAGTGCTGGAACAGGGAAAGAAGCATTCACGTTATTTCCGGATGCTCTTTCGTACACTACCGGTGTGTTGTTAAACCAGATTTGGTACCATCCATCCGTCGTGTTTATGGTTCCAACAACGCGAACTGTTTCTCCAACTTTTCCATGTTTGGTTGTTGGCGTGATGGAAGTGATTTTTACGTCAACTGCGTTTACACATGGAGAAATCATCTGCGAGAAAATTGTCAAGGTTAGCAAGACCGTTAGCGCAATTATAGCCATCTTCTTTTTCAAGCCGTTACTCTCCATCGCTCCAGTTTGTTGGTGATGTGAACATTTACTATAAAGGGAACATTTTAAACTTTACCTTTCCAACAGCCCCTTGCTATTCCGAAGCATCCTAATTTTAAATTGGTTTTATGGCAATCCATTTAAACAGTCATGCCCAAATTACGCGTATGCACGGCGGTGTCCTTTATGACCAGCGAGATTTTAGCTTTGGTTGAGAAGCACGAGAATTGGCGCGGAAAAGAATGCCTAAACCTTATACCGTCGGAGAATGTTATGAGCCCAGCTGTGAGGGGTCTCCTAAGCTCTGAGCTTGTTCATCGCTATACTGCCAGAGACCACTTTTACATGGGTACAAGGTTTATGGATGAGGTTGAACAGTTTGGTGAGGAACTGGCGAAAGAGGTTTTTGGAGCTGAAACTGCTGACTTGCGACCGCTTTCTGGGCATATTGCAGACATGATTTTTGTGGCTTGCTTCTCTAAACCCGGCGACGTGCTCATGTGCGTCTCTCCGGAAGATGGTGGCTATTCGGGACTGTGGCATAATGGATTAGCCGGACTTTTTGGTTTAAGGGCTGTTCCTCTCCCATTCTTGAAGGATGCCATGAACATTGATGTTGGAAAAGCTGAAGAAACCATTAAGCGTGTGAAGCCGAAACTCGTAATTTTTGGCGCGAGCCTCATAACGTTTCCCCATCCGGTCAAAGAGTTAGCCGGCATCGCCCACGAAGTTGGCGTGTGTGTTGGTTTTGATGGCTCCCATGTTTTGGGACTAATTGCCGGGAAACATTTTCAAGACCCGTTAAGGGAGGGCGCGCAAGTCTTGCTTGGTTCCACGCATAAGTCTTTCTTCGGACCGCAAGGCGGCATAATTCTTGCTAATAAGGAGCATGGTGAGGTGATAAAAGCTAAGATTTATCCAAGGTTTGTTGATAACGCCCACTGGAACCGCATTGCAGCCTTGACACTGGCGCTTGCTGAGATGAAGGAGTTTGGCAGAAAATACGCCGAACAAGTCATCCGCAACGCGAAGGCTTTAGCCAAAAACCTTCACGATTATGGCTTTCCAGTCAAATGTTCACATTTGGGCTTTACGCAGTCACATCAAGTTATCTTGGATTTTGGGGGTTATGAGCGGGGCAGAGAAATAGCTGAAAAACTTCAGCGTGCAAACATAATTGTCGACTGCGTAGTAAGGCTTGGAACATGCGAAGTTACAAGACGCGGAATGAAAGAGGACGAGATGGCGAAAATCGCCGAACTTATTAAGAGGACTGTTTTGGATGGCGAAAATCCGGAGATAGTTAAGCGTGAGGTTACCAAGCTATGTTCAGAATTTCAAAGCATCCAATACTGTTTCAAGTAGCGAAATAGGGCACTTTTATAAAACCGTCTAAACTTTTAACAAGTATAAGCCTTCCAAATGGGGTTAACGATGAGTCTTGTTCAAGAAGCGCTTGTCGAAGCGTTGAAGAAGCATAAATATCACATTGTTGGTAGGCACTCGGCTGTGAAAAGGTGTAGGTGGCTCTATGAAAGCCTAGTTCATGGCAGGTCTTGTTACAAGCAGAAGTTTTACGGGATAAAGTCCCACCAGTGTATCCAGATGACGCCTTCGCTTTTCTACTGCACTCAGAGATGCCTTTTCTGCTGGAGAGCCCAGAGCGGGGACCTCCAAATAACATGGGAGGAGACCAAACTGCCAAAATGGGATTCCCCAGAAGAAATTGTGGAAGGGAGTATAAGGGCGCAGCTTGATATTTTAAGCGGGTATAAGGGAAACCCTAAGGCGGATCCTCAAAAGTTTAAGGAAGCCTTAAGACCGAGGCACGCGGCAATAAGCCTGACCGGAGAGCCAACCCTCTACGAGCCTATAGGCGAGCTTATAGACGCCTTTCACAAGAGAGGTTTCACCACTTTTCTCGTTTCTAACGGCACTGTTCCATCGGCGCTCGCTAAACTAAGCCACGAGCCAACCCAGCTTTACATTTCTGTTTGCGCCCCAAATAGGGAGACTCACCGAAAAGTCTGCCGTCCCATATCTGCGGACACATGGGATAGGCTTAACGAAACATTGGAGCTTCTTCAAAGTTTTAGTTGCCCAACGGTGATTCGCATAACTGCTGTGCGCGGCCTCAATATGGGAAATGTTGATGAATATGCCAAACTAGTAGAGAAGGCTAACCCCACATATATTGAGCCTAAAGCGTATATGCATGTTGGTTTTTCGAGGCTGAGGTTAGGTTATGAAAGCATGCCAAGCCACAGGGAAATACGTGAATTTGCAATGCAGCTTGCTAATGCCACGGGCTACAAGGTTATTGACGAGTCGGAAGACAGCCGTGTGGTGTTGCTGAGCAGACTTGAAAAGCCCATAAAATTTTCTTCTGGTTAAACGCTCCTGTATTTGATGGGAGCGGAGTAAAGGTTAAATAACTCGCTTTTTATTCATTGGTGTTTAAAATTGCTGTCATAAGGGTGCAACCTATGGTTAATGAGGGAAAAGGCAGATTATTCAGGAGGAAAGATGGCAAATTCCTAATATACCTGCCGAAGGACTTGGCTGAAGACAGCATGTTCCCATTCAAAGGCTCAGACTCAATATTCGTGAAGGTAAGCTTCAAAATCGGGGATGACAAGCTGCTCATCGAGCGCTGCCAGAACAGCAAAAACAGCAGTAAACCAGCTAAAAGCTGAAAAGCTCAATTTAGCCGCCATCCCTTCAAACTTTTTGGCAACGATAAAATAGCAGTTTTCCTCTATTATAAGAGCGATCAGATAGAAGTGTTAGGGCGTATGACCTCTTTAAAGGCTGTTTTAAAGCAGATTAGAAGGGAGCTTAAGGGTAAAGAGAAAATTCGTGATAAAGCCCAGGCTGACATGAGAAAATTAACAAGCGTCTCTAAGCAAGCAATACTTTTCATCCACCAGAAAAGGTTTAAGGAGGCGAGGAGGCTTCTTGAAAGGGCTAGGGAAATAATTTCTGGGCTTAATGCAGTTGCGGTGGAGCATCCGGACATAATTCACAGCGGCTTATATGATATTGCCCTTCAGGAGTATGCCGAGGCAAACATATTTCTCACGCTTATTGAGGAGGGGCGCTTTGTCACGCCAACGGAGATTAATGTGCCTTCCATAGATTATGTTCTTGGACTTGCAGATGTTATTGGCGAGTATAGGCGTTTGGCTTTGAATGCTCTGCGGGAGGGCGATGCGAAGAAAAGTGAGAAATGCCTAAAGGTGATGGACGAGATTTATATGGAGCTTATGGCTATGGATGAAGCCTACATGCTTGTTCCGGGACTTAGGAGAAAATGTGATGTTGCAAGAAAGATTATTGAGACTACAAGGGGCGACGTAACCCACGAGGTGCGAAGGCAATCCCTTGAAAAGTACATGAAACGCTTTGAAAAGCTGGAGAGACGCTTTGAGGCTCTTAAAAAAGGTAGATAGATGAACCCAGCCGATTTAAAGCCCAACTTTTCAGTTGAGAAGGCACGTAAAGCGCAGCTTCAACTCGCAAAGCGTATTATTTTTGAGGATAGGCTTCCGAAGGAAATTTGTTATGTTGCGGGTGTTGATGTTGCTTATTTTGGAGATTTAGCCGTAGGTGCTGTAGTCGTTCTTGACTATAACGGTTTAGACCTTGTTGAGGAGCAAACAGGTATACGCAAAGTCTCCTTTCCATATATTCCAACCTTTCTCTCGTTTAGGGAGTTGCCACCCACGCTTCTCTGCATCAAGAAGCTGAAAATTCAGCCGGACATTTTCCTGGTTGATGGACAAGGTTTTGCGCATCCTTTCCGATGTGGTTTCGCAAGCCATTTAGGAGTGGTTTTAGGGAAACCAACAATAGGTGTTGCCAAAAGTAGGCTTATTGGCGAAGTCGAGCCTTTCGGCGGTAGGGATTTCGCCTATCTTTGGCACGAGGATGAAATTGTTGGAGCTGCGTTAAAGACTTCTGTTGGGAAGGTTGTTTACATTAGTGTTGGGCACATGGTTTCGCTTGGGACAGCCATAAAAATTGTTAGGCACTGCACGTGTTTCGGCGGCATCCCAGAGCCATTAAAAATGGCACATAAGATAGCGACGGCTGAGCGGAACAAAATTCGCTCTAAGCATTATCATGGTTGTAAAATGTAATATTGTTGAATGTGCAAATAGGTGAATGGTGTTCAGCCAACGAGTGGATGTGTGGGAATTTGCTTCATCCAAAAATAAAGGCTTTGGCGGGAAAAATTCGCGACAAAGAGCTCCGTAAAAAGGTTGTTGAGCTTCTTGAGAATCCAGTTTTTGAGGCTGGTGGAAAGGTTCATTCTGGTTTGCCGTTAGATGTTTCGCCAGCGGGTTTGTCGCATCATCACTGTTATCTGGGCGGTTATGTGGAGCACGTTATATCTGCGACCAATTTGGCTTTGGCTTTGTGCAATTCCGTTGAGAGGGTTTATCATGGGAAGGTGAACCGCGACCTTGTTGTTGCTGGCATGCTGCTCCACGACATCTTCAAGCCATTAACCTACACGGTGAATGAGAATGGGAGTTATGGCACAACTGGTTTGGCTGATTACATGGACCACTTATCCATCGTCATATCAGAGCTTGTTCGGAGGGGCTTCCCGCTGGAGCTTATTCACGTTGTTTCCGCCCACCATGGGGAATACGGTCCCATCAGACCACACACCATTGAAGCTTTAATTTGCCACTTGGCGGATTTGATGGACTCACGGCTGAACGGCGAAGTCTTGAACGCAGCCGCCTATTTGGTTAGGAAGGCTGTTGGCGAAGAGTTGCCTGGATTAACTTCGAAGGAAGCCTTCGAAATAATCCAATCGAAGGCTGCCGAAGGATGGGAAGGCGTGTCAAAAACCGTTGAAAAGATAAAGAAGAAGAGGGCTTCACGCAAAACTTAAAAGTGTTGCGTGCACGAATTCGAGGTGATGTTTATGACGGAAATAACGTTTGAAGAGTTTCAGAAGCTTGACATGCGTGTTGGAAAGGTTTTGGAGGCAAACCAAATTCCGGGTTCACGAAACCTCATAAGGATGATGGTGGACTTTGGAACGGAGAAACGCCAAGCTGTTGCCGGGCTTCTCCAATGGTATAAGCCAGAAGAACTTGTTGGCAAAAAATACGCCTTCATCCTAAACCTTCAGCGGAGAAAGTTCATGGGCGTGGAATCCCAATGCATGATTTTGGCAGCTGAAGACGAAAAGGGCAATGTTGTAGCCCTAGCGCCGGAAAAAGACATAGCCGAAGGAAGCAAAATCCACTAAGAGTGTTGACTCAGCAACTTATTTATCGCTTCAGCCTTCTCCTTGCTTTCGGCTAAATACTCAACCATTTCTCGGGTTAAGTCAAGCCACTTTGCAAGTCTAGCAGCCATCTCAACATTATTTTTGAAGATTATCCGCAAGTATGGCAAAACCTCTTTTGAGGCTCTTGTGGCGGATATGTGGCATCGGCGCTTAATTTTTCTGCCTATCTCCAACTGCATTGCCCGCTCCTCCTTAGACCTTGACAATGCTTGTATCCGCTCTGGGAAGCGGAAGGGCGTCCAACCGGCTGTTTTTGTGTTAACCCTTGCCATTGCTACGCCAGCTGTCATGAAGTCAATTACATAACGTATAAAACTATAGTCTTGGGTTGACCGAATTCTCCCACGGTAAACGTCAGCCATTGAAAGGGCATTCATAGCTGCCGCCAAGTCACGTGGATCAGTTAGGTGGGCTGGAACATTCTCATATATCCACTCAAAGAGCATGTCAATGTCCACGTCTGCCATGTTAACGGCGCGTTTGGCACTTTCACATGTCTTCCCATACAAAATCATACGCAGAACTGTGAATATTGTTTCTTGACGGTCTCTGAAGCCCAGCCATGCAACATCATCATATGTTAAGCGTTTCTTGCCCTGTGCCAGTGCCTGAAGGTCTGTTACCGCCGAGCGGATGTCACCTTCTGAGCGTTGGGCTATAAACTTTAGGGCGCTTTCTTCAGCGTCTATGCCCTCTTTTAAGCATATAGCCTTCAAATGCTTTAAGACATCGGTGGTTGGAGGCTTTTTAAACTCTATTAGGAGGCAATAGTTACGGAGATTCGCAAACCTCGGGTCAAACGCATTATTGGCAATAAGCACTATTGGACACTGAGCAGTTTTAATTATCTCTGTTATGGCTTTAACCCCGCCCTTGTCGGCTGTTCCAGTCAAGCCATCCAACTCGTCGAAAAGGATTAATCTCTTCGTGCCAAAAAGCGAACCGTACTGGGACGCCAATCCAGCGAAGCGTTTTACAGCTTCTTCTGTTCTGTAGTCGCTGGCGTTCTTCTCCACCAACTCCATCTTAAAGTCATTTGCCAAAGCCTCCACGGTGACCGTCTTCCCAACACCCGGTGGACCGTAAAGAAAGGCTGCCCTCTTTTTCGGGGTTCCCCAATCCCAAGATTTTACCCATTCAACAAACTTTTGTATGGCTTCCTTATTTCCAACAACCTCTTTCAAGCTTTTAGGCTTGTACTTAACGGTCCAGGGTTGATACACATTTTACACCTTTCTAGAACCCTTCATTTCGTAGGCTGCCTCTACAAGTCTTGCGAGTAGTGCACTTAATTGGACTTCTTCATCTGCGCCTTCAACAAGCCTGTAATCTATTTCTCCAACAATGTCTGCCAGTTTTATTTTCCATGGTTCTGGGATGTCTGCTCTGAAAATTTCCGTGTGGATTTGGCGGATCATGTCGCTTCCCGCTACGCCATACTTCTGAATCATTTCGCGGAGCTGTTTTCGTGCTTCTAGGAAGTTGCCCTTCATGGCTGTTTCAATCATTTTTTGCACGTCTGCGGGGTTGGCTCTTCCAGCAATTGAATAAACAATTTTTGCGTCCACAGGCTTACCCAGAGAAGCGGCAGCTTGCAAAGTGTTTATTGCCCTTCGTAAGTCCCCGCCACAAACCTCGAAGATGGCGTCTAAACCATCGTCTAGGAGCTTTACGCCCTCGTTTTCGGCTATGTACCGCAAGTACTTATCATGCTCCTCCCGTGGAAGGTATGTGAAGCGGAAGGGTGCACAACGCGACTGGATAGGCTCTATTATTTTCCCGCTGTAGTTGGCGCACAATATGAATCGGCACGTTTCCGTATAACGCTCCATAGTCCGCCTCAAAGCTTGCTGGGCGTCCGCCGTCATGTTGTCAGCCTCATCCAAAATCATTATTTTAAATGGGACCTCGCCGATGGAACGCACCCTAGCAAAAGTTTTAACAGTCTCCCGAACAACGTCTATGCCCCTCTCATCGCTGGCGTTCAACTCCATAATATATTCGCGGTAAGCTTCGCCATAAAGGTCCCTTGCCAAACAAAGAGCCGCCGTGGTCTTCCCAGTTCCAGGCGGACCGGCGAAAATGCAGTGGGGCACATTTTTGGCTTTAACGAAGCTTTTTAGGCGTTCCACTATCTCCTTCTGGTCCACCATCTCATCCAACGTCTTCGGTCTGTATTTCTCAGCCCACATCTCAAAACTCAACTGTAAAGCCTCCCACGCTTTCAAATAATAAAGAGGAACAGTTAATAAATACTTGTTTGACTTTCTAGAAGGCTATTCTTGTGTTTCAGGTTTTTCTTCTTTCTCGAGGAACCCTGTCAAGAATATTGCATATTCGCATGGATGCTCGTTCTGTAGCAGGGACTTTATGATTTTTATCCTTCCCTTTTTTCCGTGGCTTACCCGTGAAATTATGTATTCAATTGTTTTCTTGCGGAGGCTGCAAAGCCACGTTTTTTGCCCTGTCTTTACAAGTTTGTAGTATGGACAACTTTTATACTTGAGGGTGAAACCTCCCTCGAAATATTCTATTTCCACCTCCACGCCGAGTTCCCTATACATGTCCGTTATTCTTTCGCCAACTTCCCTTATTGTCCATGGATAGTCTTCTGGGAACAGTTCGTCTAACTGTTCTTTTTCAATGGCGAAGGCCTCCTCCACAGAGTTACATGACATGCCTTCAATCAACGTTTGCATTAGCTTTTTCCGTGGCAGTGGTTCAAGGACCGGTTTCTCCAATAGTTTCAGTTTGAAGCTTAGGAGGTTTTGGAAGGTTGTTGTCGTTATTTCATAGCTGAGTTCTCTAAACATAGATTCTATTAGTACTCGTTGACTGTTCATTACAAGGGGGTCTATGCGTTTAAAAATTATAGTGAAATGTTCATCATCTACAAAGCGGACTTCAGCGTCCGGTTGAGTAGCGTTAATATTCTTTAAAATGAAATTTTTTGCAAGTCTCCTAATTTTTTCCGGGTCGTTTCTTGCCAGCATGCGAATGGCATTGGATATGCGAGTTCCAATTGCACGATATATCTCCTCAAATTTCCGCCTGTCACTTTCATAGACCTTTAAAGCGAAGGAGTTGAAGAGGTCGCGTGGAACAGGTATGACATCCAAGAATTGTTTGCCTATAACTTGGAAGAGACTTAATTCTGCAAGTTGGTCAAGGAGGCTTTGGTCTTCCGCCCCCACATATTGAATTGTCATGTTAACTGTGGTATGTTCTGTTGAATAGTTTAGCGTCTTCCATCCGCGAGTTGCCAACATAACCGATAATGCCGCCACAGACATCCGCGTTATCGATGCTGATGCAGCTTGGAAAACAAGCCCCAATATATTTTCATCCTTCTCAATTAAAACCTTCGCCTGTTTAAACCAGTTCATCTTGACAAATGCTGATAACAATGCTTTCACGAAATCTTTTGGTTCCTTTGGAAACTCTTCTAATCCTAAAACTATTCTGGCGTCTTCCAATAGGTTGCCCAAGTCTGTTATAGGCTCCTCTAAATGTTTTTCAGCCCAACTCATGAAGGCTGGTCCAACAAGCATCAAAGTGCTTTTAAACAATCCCGGAGTGACGTTCGCCAGTTCCTTTTCAATTTGTTGTTCTAGAAATTCTTCAAACTCCTTCTTTCTTAATGGATAAACCTCTGATCTTACCATTTTTACGGCTATGTCTTCACCCATGACGCGGATGTCAAAGTAGACGCCTATTCCCTCGAGTATTGTAGCAACATGAAAGGCAACTAATATCGGCAAACGTTTGAAAACTTTTGGTCTTAAAATTGCTATGTTGTCAATTTCACTGTATGATGGTATTTCATACATGTTTGTGAGATTTCTAATCTCCTCCAAGACTATGAGGAATTCTTTAAAGCTTGAAGGAGGTTTCCAACTTATCGAACTTTTGAGGATTTCTATAGTGTTTTTTGCTTCTGCCTTTTGCTCCTTAATGAAATCCTCAATTGTTTTGTTCCCCATGGCTATTTCCAAGAGGCTGTCTAGGTTTCTTCTGCTAATTGAGGCTAGGTCAAGGGCTTCCCTCAGCTTATTCTGTTCGTTTACTTTGGCTTTTATGGCGCAGTCGTCGCATGAACCGACTTTATCTACTCTAAGTAAGGTTTCTAGGGCTTTTTCGAGAACTCGACTTTTTGTGCCGTAAGTTTTTGCTAGCTCTTCAAGTATGTCATTTGCTTTTCTCGTTATTGTTGTGTGAAGGTGGACGGACATGACGCTTCACGGGTTTACCTATTTTAGATGATGCTTTTAAATATGTTCAAATTTTTTCAGAAAATGTACATGTGAACATAGAAAAAGTGGAAGAGGTTATCGACGCATTAGCAAAGACTCTACAGGTGCAAGTTTGGTTCCCTTTCTTGTCATGAGGGCGTCGGCAACCCTTTTAACAGCCAGCATGTAGGCGGCTACACGCATGTTCACATTATACTGCTTTGAAATTTCCAGCACGTCATAGAAAGCCTTAGTTATAGTCTCCTTTAGTTTATTTCGCACCTCTTCCTCAGTCCAATAATAGTTCATCTGGTTCTGCACTTGCTCGAAGTAGCTGACAATCACGCCGCCGGAATTAGCCAAAATGTCCGGTATTACAAATACTCCTTTCTTGAAGAGAATCTCGTCGGCTTCTGGGGTTGTTGGTCCGTTGGCTCCTTCTGCCACTATTTTTGCTTTTATTTTGTCTGCGTTTGTTTTTGTGATTTGGTTTTCTAGGGCTGCAGGCACAAGAATGTCACATTCCAACTCTAACAACTCCTCATTCGTTATGAAAGTACTTTCTGGATAGTCAACCACAGAGCCTGTTCTGTTTTTGTGTTCCAGCACTTTTTCTGGGTCTAGTCCGTTGGGGTCGTATATTCCACCTTTTGAGTCTGAAACTGCTATGATCTTGCATCCAACTTCATGTAGCAGACGTGCCGCGTGGTATCCAACATTGCCATAGCCCTGCACGGCTACAGTTGCGCCTTTAAGGTTTATTCCTAAATGTTTGGCTGCTTCCATCACCGTGTACATTAAGCCTCTAGATGTTGCTTCGCCTCTTCCACGGGAACCGCCAACACTGACAGGTTTGCCTGTTACAACTCCGAAGGCTGGGTAGCCAACGATTTCGCTGTATTCATCCATTATCCAAGCCATTGTTTGGGCATCTGTGTAGACATCCGGCGCTGGTACATCGATATTTGGACCTATAAATTTCGCAATAGCCCTCACATATCCTCTTGTTAAGCGTTCCAGCTCAGCCTTTGACATTTCCTTAGGGTTGCATCTTATTCCGCCTTTGGCTCCTCCCAGTGGCAGTCCTACAACGGCTGTTTTCCATGTCATCCAAGCTGCCAACGCTGTAACTTCGTCTAATGTCAGTTCTGGGTGGTATCGGATGCCGCCCTTAGTTGGACCTAAAGCATCGTTGTATTGTACGCGGTATCCTGTGAATACCTGTATACTTCCGTCATCCATTACAACTGGAATGTTAACTATTAGGGTGCGCATGGGACGCTTCAAAATTTCATGAATACCGGGGTCAAGCTTCAGTTTTTCAGCTGCGATGTCCAACTGTTTAAGGGCGGCTTCATAAGGGTTTGGCGTAACAGCCAAGGGTGCCAAAGTATCTATCTTTACAAATACTGCTGATTGAAGCTTCTCAACAAGATTTGAAAGAATTTGTCTTGCCACTTCGCCGTTTCCTTCTCTGCTTCCGTAAAACCAAATGTAGGCTTCCGCTACAGCGTCCTCCTTCCTTGAAAACATTGAGCCAGCAGGAGCCATTTTTGGGTTTTCGGAGAAATAGTCCACTAGAATTCGTAGCATGTTCAACTCTTCTGCGGTTAAGGGCAGAAGTTTCCTTATAGGCTCAGGAGCCTTAACATGAACGTATTCGGCTTCCAAGATTTTCTTTTGAAGTTCCTCGAAAACCTTCATGGAGTCTTCGATGGGTATTCCAAAGTTTTCTGAATATGTTGTTAGAAGCGCATAGTGGGCTGTTGTGTAACTTTCTATCTTTGCGGTTAATTCTGGTCTTTCGGCGAAGAAGTCCACCATCAGCTTTAGCATTCCCAACTCTCTTGCGGAAAGCTCTACAGAGTTTAGCATTTTATTTTCCACCTCTTTTGTTCCGGAGCCTTAATATGACCAATGTTCAACTATAGAAACATTATGTTCACAATGTACAAAGCTGTACACCATTAAAACACTCGAAATAGCTACGTAACGTTTTTAATGATGCGCGTAAACCTTACAACCGGTGCGTTCCATTGGCAAATAACCCCGACGAAAAACAAGTTTTCTACTCGACAGGAGTAAAAGGGCTTGACAAGCTCCTTGGCGGCGGATTGCTATTGGGTGAAAATGTTTTATGGGAGGTTGAATCTGGAACATTTGCAAGAGAATTTTTATGCTCCTTCATGCGGCAAGGCATACTTGAAGGAAATCAAGTCATATACCTAGAATTCATTTACCCCCCACAAGCCATTATGCTCCAATTAGCACCCCTAATAAAAACATTGCCTACTGGTTGGGAGAAGAAACTCCTCGTTTTGGACTGTTTCTCAGAAGCCGCAGGGCAGGGCGAATTGATTTTTAACGATTTCTACGATAAAGCTCCAGGCTGGATTAGAAAAGTTCCAAGTTCCAAAGACCCAGACCGTTTTCATCACTTCTTCGGAAGAATTGAAAGAGAATTTGTTACTCCAGGAACCAGACTTGTTTTCAACAGCCTATCAATAATGGAACACAACTGGGGAAGAGATGCCGTCAAAGCCTTTTTTGGACACGTCTGCCCCGCACTATATGCATACAGAGCTCTTGCCTACTGGACCATGGCTAAAAATGCACACCCAAAAGAATTTTGTGCATTAATAGAGCACATGACGCAGGTAGTTATAGACCTAACTCGGGATGAGAATAAGAATTTCTTGTGGATTAAGAAGGCTGGCGGGAGGTATAACCCCCAAACATATATGCGGCGGGAATACTCCGTTGACGGAATGAATATAGAAATTCTCTAACACTTTTCAATGTACAAGAATGTTCATTTTTTGTTGCTTTTAGGATAACCTTTAAATGTAAACGGAATTTTAACCATCCTACGCAATTTACAAATGTAAAGGTGAAGGAAGATGACGGAACGCGTTTTCAGAAACAGCTCCTACCTAAATGGGAAATCAACAACTGGAACAACAACACGTGTTAAAGACACAAGCCCCACTAGCGGCATGTGCCCCATATGCATCCGCGACTGTCCAATAATGTGTGAGATAGGCTTGTCAGCGTTCAGAGGAAGGGAAGCCCTTTACCCAGAGCCTGTACAATTCGGTTTTAGCACTGCAGGAGCCCTAAAAGACTTCGGTTTGGACTGGTCCCACTTCAATATACAGGCAAGCCTCTTCGAAGCCCATGGGATAAAGGAAGACCCGGATGTGGCGCTTTTCCCAAACGTGAACACTGAAACCAAGGTTGGAGGCATACCACTTAAAGTTCCCATACTCTGCGGTGCTTTCGGCTCAACTGATGTTGCAAGGCTGAACTGGGAAGGCTTAGCCATAGGCACAGCCCTTTCAGGCGCCATGATAATTGTCGGAGAAAATGTTTGCGGCATGGACCCAGAAGCCCAATTCACAAACGGCAAAGTAACCTACTCAAAAGAGCTGAAGCGCAGAGTGGACCTTTTCCGCAAATTCTGGGATGGAAAATACGGCGAAATAGCCGTCCAAACAAACGTTGAAGACCAAAGGCTAGGCGTAGACGTTTACGCCATCTCAAAGTTGGAAGTCAATGTTATAGAGAGAAAATGGGGGCAAGGAGCAAAAGCCATAGGAGGCGAAGTCCGCGTAAGAGACCTTGAAAAAGCCATAATGCTAAAGAAAAGAGGCTACATAGTAATCCCAGACCCAGAAGACCCAGCAGTACAACAAGCCTTCAAAGATGGAGTCTTCAAGTCCTTTGAAAGGCACAGCAGAGTTGGCATACCAAAGGAGAAAAACATCATAGAAGACATAGAATGGCTAAGGAAACAAGGAGCAAAACATGTAACCCTCAAAACAGGCGCGTACAGACCATCAGCAGTGGCATACACCCTAAAAATAGCCTCAGAAGCAAAAATCGACGCCATATACTTTGACGGAGCTGGAGGCGGAACAGGCATGAGCCCTGTTCCAATGATGGACGAGATGGGCATCCCAACGGTTTACCTAGAAGCCATAGTACTTAAATGCGCCCAAATACTGAAGAAGAAAGGTCGCTACGTGCCAGACATAATCATGGCTGGAGGTTTCATAAACGAAACCCAGATTTTCAAGGCTATAGCCATGAGCAACTTTGGAGATGGACCTTTCGTGAAGGCTGTTTTGATGGGTCGTTCACCGCTCACCGCTGTGATGAAGGCAAGCTACTTCAAGCAGTTGGCTGATGAAGGCAAGCTACCGAAAGCTTTTGCCGACAAATTTGGCGCAACCCCAGAGAAGTTCTTCATAGCGGTTCCAGAGCTGAAAGAGAAATATAGCGAACGCTTTAAGGAAATTCCATGGGAAGCCGTAGCCCTCTACACATACTTGACAGACCGCATAGGTGTTGGGCTAAAGCAGCTCTTGGCTGGCGCTAGGAAATGGCGACTAGACCTGATCAACAGATACGACCTAATGAGCCTATCAGAGCTTGCAGCCAAAGTGACAGGTATACCTTTGGCTAACGAAGTGGAAGCAGACGCCATCGAAAGAATTTTAGATTAGTCCCTCCATTTTTCTCATCCTTTCACAAGATAGCCCAAACCTTTTAAAGAGCCTCAGAATAGTAGGTTTGGAGGCACATATTTATGGAGAAAAGCCACTCTGCTCTAGATACCGCGCTGGAACAATTGAGGATAGCAGCGGAAAAACTTAAGCTTGACCCTGGGCTTCATGAGATGCTAAAATATCCCAAAAGAACGCTTATGGTTTCCGTGAACGTCAAGATGGATGATGGAACAGTCAAGACATTTTTGGGCTGCCGCGTCCAGCACAACGATGCTAGGGGACCTTTTAAAGGCGGTATAAGATACCATCCAAACGTCACTTTAGAAGAAGTTACTGCATTAGCCATGTGGATGACTTGGAAATGCGCTGTTGTTGACATTCCATATGGAGGCGCCAAAGGAGGAGTTTGCTGCAACCCCAAAGAAATGTCTAAAGGCGAGCTGGAACGCCTAACAAGACGGTACACAAGCCTAATCCTAGACTTGATTGGGCCATACCGCGACGTGCCGGCGCCGGACGTTTACACAGATGCGCAAACAATGGCTTGGATAATGGACACTTACAGTCAATTTAGAGGGTACAGCGTCCCCGAATGTGTCACTGGAAAACCATTAAGTGTTGGGGGCTCTGAGGGAAGGGCTGAAGCCACTTCTCTAGGCGTTATGTTCTGTGCGAGAGAAGCTGCAAAAATTCTCGGTTTAAAAATGAAGGATGCGAGGGTTGTGGTTCAAGGATTTGGAAGTGTGGGATGGAATGCCGCGAAAATAGCCTATGACTGGGGATGTAAAATCATAGGCGTGAGCGACTCAAATGGAGGAATCTATTGTCCAGAAGGATTAAACCCGTACAAGGTTTATGAACATAAGGCGAAAACGGGCTCAGTTCTCCGCTTTGAAGACTGCGAAAACATTACAAATGAAGAATTGTTAGAGTTGGAATGTGAAATTCTTGTGCCTGCAGCCCTGGAAAACCAAATCACAAAAGCAAATGCAGACAAAATAAAGGCAAAAATAGTGGCAGAAGGAGCCAACGGACCAACAACCCCAGAAGCCGACAAAGTGCTTAATGAGAAGGGGGTTTTCCTAGTTCCAGATATATTGGCGAATTCTGGCGGTGTTACAGTAAGCTATTTCGAATGGGTTCAAAACCTAACAAGAGAGCATTGGACATTGGAAGAGATAAACCAGAAACTTGAAAGAAAGATGGTTAAGGCGTTCAACGACGTTTACAAAATATCAAAGGATGAAGAGGAGCCTATGCGAACAGCCGCTCTAATGCTGGGAGTAGGACGTGTAGCTGAGGCAATAAAAACTTTGGGCTTGTGGCCTTAACAGTACTATGAACCTTGAAAATCCTCAACTTTCTTGTCGTATTTTCTAGACTACACTTTTTATATTTCCACCTAGAGAGTAGTAGAACTGGTTGAAAGGAGAAAGTGTCCTTGCAAGTCGGTGTTGCTGGAAAGGTTAAAGCCATAGATTTCATGTTTGAGAATTCGCCAGTTAAAGTCATAGCGAACCGCAACTGCCCAGAAATCAAGCTTGCCGGATTAACCGTCGGCCCCTTTGAGGAAGGAAACGAGTATGAGATTATGTATTGGGTTGCAAGAGAGCTTGAGAAGTTTGGTATCGTCCGCTTTAGAAACGAGGAACTGCTGGACTCAGCCAAGCTTTACAAAATTCACTGGAAGGAACGAGTCCAAACAGCCGGACAAATTTCAGAGCTTCCCAAGGACTTTTATCCAAAACTCCGAAGATACCTTGAGGGGCTAAAAGAGGAGACAATTAGGCATCCGGAGAAAATGCGCGAATATGAGAAGGCGAAACAGTTGGCACTGGACATTTTAAACCTAAGATTAAAGAAGATTGTTTCCCTCGCTTCTGCACCAGCCCAAACCGAGCATATTCTAAGAAACCTTACAGCAGAGGAGAGGCTCCTTTACGAGCAAATTTATAAGCTTATTAACAAATGGAAGGCTCAACTGCTTGAACGCGAAGGAGAAGGAGGCGTTAAGGAGAAATGACTGAAGAGCTGGAAGTGATAGATCCTCAGGAACGCTTTCTAGAACTTTTTAAAACAGAGAAATATCGCCAAAGAATTTCGCAGCTGGCTGTTTCCGGAAGAACATCGCTTATAGTTGAATTTGAAGACATCCTAACTTTCGACCATAGGCTTGCGGACAAGCTTCTGGAGAAGCCAGACGAATACCTGAAGCATGCGGACAATGCTGCCCAAAACCAGTTAGCCATAGAAGCCCCAGAATATGCAGAAAAACAAAAAATAACTGTCAGAATTGTTAGGCTTCTGGAGCCAACTCCACTGCGGAAACTTGGCGCAGCCCACATAGGAAAGCTGGTAATGATTGAAGGCATAGTTGTTCGTTCAACACCAGTTCGTCCCATGGTGATGCGGGCAGCCTTTAAATGCAGAGGATGTGGAAATATAACATATGTGGACCAAACTGGTCCATTTCTCAAGGCTCCCTTTGCCTGTGCTGACCCTTCATGTAGGCGAAAAGGACCCTTCGACTTCATGCAAGAAGAATCAACCTTCATAGACTCACAAGACCTCCGCATACAAGAACGCCCAGAAGATCTCCCACCAGGACAGCTTCCACGAACTTTACATGTTAAGCTTGTTGGAAGCGAAATCGTTGACGTGGCAAGGCCAGGTGACCACATTTCTATTGTGGGTGTAGTTCGTGCTGCAGCCCCAACCATGCCTAGGGTTGGAAAACTCCGTACCTTTGTCTTGCATTTAGATACGAACTCCATCGAGGTTTTGGGGAAAGAACCGGAGGCAACGCTTCCTTCACCAGAAGAGGAGAAGCAAATTCTCGAACTTTCAAAGGACCCGTGGATACATAGGAAAATAATAAATTCTATTGCACCTTCGATTTACGGCTACGAGCATGTTAAGGAGGCGATAATGTACCTTCTTTTCGGCGGAGTTCCAAAGGCGCTTCCAGATATATCAATAAGGGGAGAGTTGAACGTTCTTTTGGTGGGCGACCCTGGAACAGCCAAGTCCCAGCTCTTGCAGTATGTGGCTCGGGTTGCGCCTAGAGGACTTTACACTTCTGGTAGGGGGACAACGGCGGCTGGCTTGACTGCAGCGGTTATACGCGAAAAAGGCGGTGGGATGAGCCTTGAAGCCGGAGCCCTTGTGCTTGCGGATAAGGGAATTGCATGCATAGACGAGATAGATAAAATGCGCCCAGAGGACCGCGTTGCAATCCATGAAGCCATGGAACAGCACACTGTTTCTGTAGCGAAAGGAGGCATAGTGGCAACCCTTAACGCGAGAACAGCTATATTGGCTGCTGCAAACCCTGCATTGGGCAGATATGAATCTCGCAGAACAATCGCGGAGAACATTTCTCTTCCAGTAACCATCCTCTCAAGGTTCGACTTAATATTCGTGTTGAAGGATGTTCCCAGCAAGGAAACAGACGGCAAAATGTCAGAGCACATCCTCGAAATTCACCGCAAAGGACTAAGCCCAGTAGAGCCACCAATACCATTAGAGCTTTTGCGAAAATACATAAGCTATGCAAAGACGATAAAACCGGTCTTAACCAGTGAGGCGCTGCAACGCTTAAAAGACTTCTATTTGGCTATGCGTTCAGCAAGCGAATCAGAAGGCTCCCCAATTGCCATAACCGCCAGACAACTGGAATCGCTTATACGTTTAGCTGAAGCCAGAGCCAGAGCCGCCCTAAGAACAGAAGTTTTAGCGGAAGATGCGGAAGTTGCCATAAGTATAATGAAACGCTCTTTGGAAGAGGTTGGGATAGACCTATCCTCATACAAGTTCGACATAGACCTCATAATGACTGGAAAGCCGAAAAGCCTCAGAGACAAGCTGCAAGTGCTACTATCACTATTGACGGAGATGGAAAAAGAGATCGGAATGGTTGAAAAAACTGCATTAACAAATAGGCTTGAAACGGAATACAAAATTCCAAGAATTGAGGCGGAACGCCTAATCAGCCAACTCCTGCGTGAGGGAACAATATATGAGCCTAGGGAAGGCTACCTTAAGAAAACCTAACCCTAGATGCGTTGCACTAAAGAAAAGAGGGCAAGCGGGCTAGCTGGCTGCTTTAATATTTGTTTCTTTGTGGTACTGAGCATTAGCGGTAAAGACTATCAGACTTACTGTTACACCAATGTCGGTGGTTGATATTTGATCCAGCTGGAATATGTAAACAACTATGCGGGCTCCAGAAGGCAAGATTAAAGATTTTGAACCAAGTTGATCAAATGTTGAGCCAGTATAGTTACCTTCCAGATATGTTTCTGGATCATCGCTAGTTATCCATTCCAACTCAGATGGGAGAGTTTGGCTGGAATTAAGTTTCCAATAGTATATGTAATTGGGGTCGCATTTTCGTCCCCTCACGGTTATTTGTTCAACGACAACGTCTCGTCCGCCAGTATTAGTTATTATAAAGGCGGCTGAGGCATCCCCGTCACTGGTACACCAAACATGGAGTTGTGTTATCTGTAGATATTCATCTTAAACTCGAGTTGTAACAACGTTTATGGCATAAAATGTTACAACAGTTGCTAAGAGTACCGAAACCACTAGTATTATTAGGGTTGTCACTACTACACTTAAGCCTCTAACATTCTTTAGCAGACGCATACATTCATCTCCAAGACTGGTTTTGTTGACATTAAAAATGGAAAAGAAAAGTAATACGCTTTGTATGTAGCAAAGGTCAACGCAAGTTAAAGATTCTAATCCAAATCATTAATCGAAAGTTTTGACTTCATAAAAGTATTAAGATTAAATTTTATTAGCGTTCATTGCCAATTAAAAGCATTAAGAAATGTAAGGTTGCACTATGTGAAGCCGATGAAAAACCTAATGGTTGTTGTTGGCACAAGACCAGAAATAATCAAAATGGCACCCATTATCAGGGCATTGCAAAAAAGTAGAATTCCATTCATTTTTGTTCACTGCGGGCAACACTACGATAACAACATGTCCCAGCAGTTCATCGAAGAGCTTGGGCTTCCCAGACCAGATTACAACTGTAAAGTTAAAGCATGTTCGCAGGGGAGGCAAACTGCCTACATAATCGCTCATATGGAACACATCTTAAAGAAAACAAGGCCAAGTTTAGTTCTTGTTGAAGGAGACACAAATGGGGTTCTCGCAACAGCCCTAGCCTCCCTTAAGCTCGGTATCCCAGTTGGACATGTCGAAGCTGGATTAAGAAGCTTTGATTTACGCATGCCAGAGGAACACAACAGACGACTAACAGACCACGTGTCCACACATCTTTTCGCGCCCACGAAAACCGCCAAAAACAATCTTAGGATGGAGTCTGTTTGGGGGAGAATTCACCTAACTGGAAACACGATTATAGATGCGGTGATGCAGCACGCGCCGGTGGCTGAGAAAAAGTCAAAGATAATGAAGGAAATGTTTTTCGGAAAATTCGCTTTAGCAACAGTGCATAGAGCAGAAAACGTTGACAACCCAACAGTTCTCAAGAACCTCATGGAAGCATTTATGGAATCACCCATACCAGTCGTTTATCCCCTACATCCACGCACAAGAAAGAGGTTAAAACAGAACAGAATTTACGTCAAGGTTAAGAGGTCGGGAAATCTCCAAGTTCTCCCGCCCTTGGGATACTTAGACTTTTTAATGCTAATGAAGAAATGTGAGATTATCCTCACGGATTCTGGCGGCATACAGGAAGAAGCAACAGCCCCACAGATAAGGAAGCCAGTTCTAGTTCTACGTACATCAACCGAGAGACCTGAGGCTGTTGAGGCTGGATTCGCCAAAGTTGTTGGCACAGAAAAGCAAAACATATTGAAAGCTGTGGAAGAGAGTTTAGAAGATCGGCAGGAGTTGCCAACGGATTCGCCTTTTGGGAAGGGTGATGCCGCTGAACGAATTGTCAAGATAATAGAGGAAGAAATCTTCTAACAAGATTAGGAAATGTAGGTAATCTTTTTGTCTTCCTCTCTCCGCATCTCCTCAGCCTGCAACACCCTTTTCTCCTCAATTTTCCGCAGTCTTGCCACCATACTCTCAGCCTTGGCAATTTCAGCATCCAAACCAGCCAAGTCAACATCAATTCCCAAAATTTTCAGCAAAACTTCCAAGACGCTTTTAGCTGCCTTTGGATCGGGCAGATAACCACGTGTTTCGCCTAAAAGGCATAAAGCCTCAATCTTCCTAAAAGGTGCCAAACCAAGGATTAGCCCAGCTGTGCCCACTATTGGGCTTCCCATAGGGCTTATTAAAGCATTTGCCTGTAAAGCCCTATTGAGGAGGGTTTGGCTTGTGGCAGCTGTCACAACCTTGGGTTTGTCTGTTTCAACTCTGTAGCCGCCTATTGTTATGACAAGCTTCACGTCAAGTTTTTGGGCAAAGTCCAATATGCTGTTTGAAATTTCATATTGCCCCTCAATGGTTTGAGCTTGGCTGTCTCCAGTAAAAAGGATTAGGTCATTTTCTCCCTTCTCGTTTTTCCAGAAATAAAAGGTGCCCCGCAGAAGACGAACACCTCCTTTTTTGCTTACAAGCACGAAGTATGGAAAATGCGGCGAGTATAGATATGCAAGTTTTTGTGCCTTTAACTGTTTAATCAAATAGCGGGTGGCAATTTTCCCAACAAGTCCCATTCCAGGAAGACCCTCAATCAATATCGGGTTTTTAAGCTCAGCTTTCGTTAGCTCTTTGATTACTGTTTCTTTCACTTGGCTCCAGCCTCCTTCTTTAAATCCATTCTGTATTTGAGGTATTTATCTTCTGGCGAAAACTTGGGCGGGTGGGGCACTCGAACTGGTCCACCACAGTATGGGCACTTATCCCTTTTTAAAGTGTATTTTCTGCATTTTTCACATTTCCTCAGTAGCCAAGCCACTTATTTCTCCCTTCTGAAAACCCCTTGTCCGCCCGCCTTTACTACGTTTGATACAATGTTTTCAGCTACTCTTTGCAGAGCAGCCTCCGCATGTTTATAGTTGTCGGCTAAGACTTCAATACAGTATTTTGGCGCCGCCACCACATAGAACCGAACATTTACACCTCGTGTTTTCTCTGTTTTCTTGGTGTTCAAAAAAGCCTCTTTGATGATTTCTACACCGTTGGGCTTTAGGCAGCGGAGTTCCACAATCCCCTTAATCTTAACTGTTGGTAGGCGAATTCGCTCCTTTGCAACTTCAATAAAAACCTCAGCCAACTCCTCGGGAACGCCTATTTTTGTTAGGGCTTCCGTGCCTTCCTTTGCGGCTTTTTCAAAACCCTCGTATAAGCCATATTCCTTCTCTATAAGTGCTCCAGCTTTCTCGTAAACATCCTTAACAGGCAAGCCAGCTTTTTCCGCAACGCTTCTAAGAAGGGCTTCAGCCTTACGCTCTTTTTTCCAAGAAAGCATCTTCTCAATTTTCTCTCTTTTCGTAACTCTCCGGAGAGATAGGTCTATGTGCCCCTTCTCTGCATCAACCCGCAAAACCTTCAAAACAACCTTCTGCCCTTCCCGAACAAAATCCCGTATATTCCTAATCCATGAGGAGGCAACCTCGGAAATGTGCAGAAGACCCCTCTTATCAAACTCATCAAGCCTAACATAAGCCCCATAATCAGTGACAGTCTCAACAGTGGCTATAACCAAGTCGCCAACGTCAGGCCACTCCTGCCTTCTCAAAGCCATTCAAACACCATCTCACTCAAAAACAGCAACCACTTCGCCTTTAATAATTGCCTTACCGCCAGAAGGTTCAGCCAACTCAACACCACAAACATTGCATGTAACCTTATTTACTGCGTGGCTAAAGATTATCTGCTCATTACCGCACTTCAAACACTTAACCCTAACAAAAGCGCTCTTAGGCCTCGGAATGAGCTTCTCCCACTCAACCAAAGTTCCACCAACCCTAAGCTATGACGAGTTTCCTTAACCTTATCCCCTCTTTATGTCTTGTGTAACCGCAAACTTTACACTTCAACTTTAAAGTCTGCTTCTTAGTAGTTTTAGCAAACTTCCTCTGCAAGGGATACTTCTGACCACCATAGCCCTTCTTCTCCCTCTCATGGTGACGTTCTCCCTTGGCTAAGGCTCTACGCTTACCAGCCTTATAAAGCGAAACCGTATGAACCTGGTGCGCCTTACACCTAGGACAGTAAGTTCTAATTTCCTTAGGCACATTCATCCAAACCACAGCCAACTTTGCATTAAGAAAACAACACCCACTCATATACTTTTTCACTTCAAAATGGCGAAGCATTAAGCTGAAAGATTTTAGCTTATGTTGATTCTTTCAGCTAAACCTTGCCTAATTAAAATCTTGGCATTCTCAACAGGCACTGAAGCTACGTCCTCGGCTTTAAACGGCCCATAAACCTTCATATCCTGCCCGACAATGGCTGGGACATCCCTTAAAAACCTCAGAACAGTCATTTTAGACGCGTATTCGCTAGCAGCTGTCAATTGGCGGCCTTCTAAAAGCTGTTTCATAAACTGTTGGAAATTTTCTGAAAAATGTAAAACTTTTTGGTGCATGTCCTGCTCTTCATTTGATAGAAGGCTGGGCGAAATTTTCCTTCC
Organism: uncultured Candidatus Bathyarchaeia archaeon; assembly: GCA_964573785.1. GTDB lineage: Archaea > Thermoproteota > Bathyarchaeia > Bathyarchaeales > Bathycorpusculaceae > JAGTQI01. Next base: position 179,147 of record CAZNKF010000001.1, on the reverse strand, counting down.
CATAATGGTTTCCATGATCATTTTCTTGCGTCTTGCCTGAATAATTTCTTGCAGCATCCTTTTGGCATTCTGCTCTTCAATGAGCAAAAGCCTCGCTCTTATCGCTTTTTTGTCTATCATTCGTGTTTCTTCTTTAAGTCTTTTCAAGTAATCGGCTACTCTGGCATAAAAATCCCTTGGCAATTCCTCTAATGCCGCTTTTTCAAGCTCGTTTTTCCATATCTTATAAAGTTCTTCATACATTTATAGCGAAACCTCCGCCTTACCCTTGCAAATTAACAATATTGCCGCCGCTGCTGGCAACTCAACTTTAACATTTTTGTACGGCCCGAAAGTTTCTTCTTCAACTCTAAACTGTGGGGAACTATGAACTAAAACTTTGACCATCCCTTTTTTAAAGGCTATAGCCTCTTTAAATGGGTCGAAATTGTCTATCTGGGAGATGGAAAATTCAACTTTTTTAAATCCTGTCTTGCTATGTAAAGTGTTGGGTAGTCTAACAAGACGATGAATATCCGCTGTAACAACAGTGTCGATTTTAACAAATTCCCTTTGCGCACAATAATCAAGAATTTTCTCCCACGTTTCTGGACCTACACCTTTCACCGATTTCCAAACTTCAGCACTCTCCAAATTCGTTAAAACCTTGTCTTTATTATTTACTAAGGCGTTAACAACGTTTTTCTTTAAACCTAATTTCAAGAAGTCTTCCTCAACAGCCTTTGATATGAAATGATATAGCCCCTTTCGGATTCGATCATACCAGCTTGACGAACTTCTCATTTTTCCATTTAGACCTATGCCGCAAAGGTAATCAACTATTTCTTTGCGAGAGATAGCGTCAAGGCTTTGAACAAGCTCGCTTTCTACATGGACATGGTAGCCTCTGTGCCCTGAAAAGTACACGCGAATATTTTTATCAGAAAAACCGAAATCATCTCTCAAAACATCTAAAAGCTTCATTGTCTCGTTTTTCGCAGTGTCCAAACAATCTTGGCACAACCATGTGTTTGCCTCAAACTTTTCGCTATTACATATGGGACAGTTTTTAGGCGTTATCCCCTTCCCGGCGAATCCACAACCACAACAAACCCACTCATCATGGATCTTATTACATGGTGTTGGAATATGATCCGCGTCAATATCAAAAATTAAATCCGCCCCAAGCCAACCTTTCCTCTCCATCTCTTCTTTTGGATTTTCATAATAAGCACAAGAATAGTAGGCGTCGTATGGAACAAAATCTTGCATGAAACCCTTCACTTCTTCCAAGCTTCGGAAGCCTTTATGGCGTACCATTTGCCCTTCAAAAGAAGTGAAACCAAACTCTCGCTTATCAACCTTGGAAAGAGGTACATTTAGCGAAAACTCTTCCATGTAATATTTACGGAACATATCCCGTATAAAAGATAGTGATTTTTGCTTCAAGTTCCCCGAACTCTCAAAATCAAGTGGAAATATAAGTTTTATGTTTTACATTAGACAGCCATTAAATTCACTTTCCTCATTTCATCGGCTTAACCAAGATGCAAATTTAGTTTTAGCTGCTTTGAAGATATTACGTATTCGCTCAACCAACATGAACCTTTGTATGGAGACAATTAATGCGATATATGCAAAAATCCATATGAAAAAGTACAGCTCGCCGTAGCTATTATGGAAAGTATCTGCAGCTGTTCGTCCTTGATAAAGTTGTATGAGAAGATATGAACATATTCGGAAAACATTAACAAAGTACGTTCCAACAAAGCCTATCACGAAGTATGCAAGTTTGCGAAAGGATGAGATTTCCGTTTTTTTAAAGAAGACAAAAATAATTAGCACGTATAAAAGTAAACTATGCACACCAGAACAAGCCCAACCAATATCAGCTCTAGCAAAATTTCTGCCAGCTCTGATAATTATCGTTGGAATAGCGGAGTTTTCAAAATATGTAGGGAAACTTAAATTTGTTACGTATCCTAGAAGGTCGAGAATAGCGGCGGCTGTTGCTGCTGTTGGAAGTGCAAATGCTTGTAGAGGCTTAAAAACTCCAAATGGGTAAATTGTGTCAAACATGTAGGCGGCTCCTATTCCTGAAATGAGAGCTAAAGAAATTGAGAAAAATTTTAGGCCTTTCAAGCCATAAGCTAATATTATTGCAATTATGAAGGACATCGCTAAAACGATATATTCGCATGACAGAGGCCACTGAAGATACAAGAAGTCCCAAGGGTGTCCTTCGTGGGTAATGGCGCGAATCCCAAAGTTAAACCCTGCTTTTAGTATCACAAGGTCTAGTCCAAGAAAGTTTATTGCTATAACATATATTGTTGGGATAAGGGCGCATATAAGTGAAGCGACTATCATGAGACGTTTTTTCGGCTTTATATCTGCAAGCTCATTCCAATAAATTATTGACTCTATACATATGAGCCATATAAAAAATAGGTAGAACATTCTTCCCTTCCATGTTGCCTCAAAAAGGAAATGCTGGTTAAAAAAGACGTTGCAAGGTTTGTCCCATCTTTCAAAATCTCGCGTTGTAGGATTGTAAACATAATTATAGCCTTCAAGATTGTAGTAGTCTAGAAAGAGTAGAAGAAGGATAGGTAAGTGAAAGAGGATGATCAGCGTAATATGGAACCAATGTTTCCTCAATTTAGGCACGTTTCCAATATTTAGATTTGTAACTAAACAAATATGGCTTCATCTATAAAGCTTACGACCAGCCAAAAACATGCTTAAAGCTCACGGCAACACGCAAAAAAGATATTTCTCACCTACTAATAATCGGTTTCGATGTCACCTAAATTATTCCTCTACATACTTAAAAACCGTTCATTAAATAGGATGCACAACAAATATTTCATTACAACCCCATTGGTTTTAGTTCTAGTGTCGTTTCTTTTTACACCAGTTAATGCCTACAATTTTCCTCCAGACCCTCCTCCATACATTGTTAACCAAAACATCCACATTGTTATATCCTCAACCTCGCCGACAAAAATCATTTTCATAAATATTACGAAATATGCTCCTCAACAGTTTTTAAAAAATATAACAATCGAGTTTTCAGAGCCTATCACGCCCATAGGTTTCATTATAAGTCTTTTAAATGATAAACCTCCAAATCTATGCGCACCAAGTAACATGCAAGCACTCCAATATTATTACATTAGAACTTTTGCGGAACTTGGCAACAAAATTAGAAATGTTACCATGATCTTTACCATAGATAAAAACACAATCAACAATAGGGATATCAAAGAAGATGACTTGACGGTTTACTGCTCTCATGGACAAGAGTTTAAAAAATGTCAAACGGAGAGAATCTTGAAAGATGACATTATATATCTAAAGGTGAAGGCTGATGAGTTGGGATACTTTGCGATTGCAGGCGCAACTTCTGTCTCGCAGAAAATTGTTATAATGACCTTAGTAATAGTCACAATTGTTACAGCAATTATTCTGCTCCTTCGCCGTAAATTCCGATCAAGGCACATTTTAAGGAACTTGTGGAGGAACCCACATGAATGCTAAAAAGAACTTGAAATTACCCTTCGCAATTGTTATTTTTTTAGCCGCCTTGTGGATTTTCTATGTTTTTAATAACCGTGTGTGGATCACTGCATTCCAGCAAGCAGTTTTTTGGCTTGCTAACCCTGTGATTAATTTTAGACCGATTTATATTAAAGGAGCAGCACCTGCGTTTCTGGCTACTATTGAAATGTTGATCTTGGGCATTATTTCATCAAACATGTTTATGGGTAATGAGGAAGACACGCTTACAAGATATATTTCCGCGTTAGGGATGGGGTTTGGTTTTGCAGGTTTTATGACGATAGTAATGGCAGTTTTAGGCAACTTGTACCAAGTTCCTCTTAATATGGCAATCTTGGTTTTAATTGCAATCTTCCTATCAATAAACACTTATCTTCGAAGAAAAGATGGGCGTTCCCTTCGCAATTTTGTTAAATCTAATTTTTCTTTAGGCAAGTTTAGAAAACCAGCTAACTTTGAATTATGGTTCACAGTTTGCCTTGCGGTTTGTGTAATTTTCTTCTTCTGCTTTTATCACGCGATTTTTACAGTCATAACGCATTGGGACGCAATAGTTTATCATGCAGTTATGCCAGTTTTCATGTACAAATACCGCTCAATCCCGTTGTTGGCAGGTCCGTCTATCGGCATCGAAATGAGCGCGAATTTCCCTCCATTATTTTCCGCAATCGGAGCGTACTATTACGTTCAAATAGGCAAAGTAGAGGACTTTTATCTAAAAATAATCCCTCCAATCATGGGCATTTTAACCGTGTTGACGGTTTATAAAATCGGAGATATCCTCGCCGGAAAAAGATACGGGTTAATATCTGCTCTCTTCCTTACCATGACACCGTTGTTCTTCCGTTATTCAATTTACGCTACAAGCTATTCTACCCTCGTCTTTTACACGGTGATTTCAGTTCTGTTTCTGTTTTTAGGCATAATCAGAATGAGAAAAAAATACTGGGTAACTAGCGGAATATTTTACGGATTTGCACTTCTAACATCATATTTGGCATTATATCTCGCTCCATTTTTTATCGTGGCTTTTGTCTCTAGCATAATCAAAGTCAAGAGTGATGGCAAACCGTATGTAAAAGCCTTTCTACTGCTTGTTTTATCAGCCTTAACGATTGGCGGTGTATGGTATTTTCGAAATTGGATTTTGCTTGGAAATCCTGTCTATCCAAATGGTTACACATTATTTGGTGGCATAAACATAGATCCTTTGATAATAGATACAACTTTTAGGGGTATAAAATTGTCTGCAACATTGAGTTTCTTTGGCGAAGACAACCCTCCCTTCCTAATTAAAGTTGCTACATTCATCACATATAGAACACATTTTCCCGCAATTTCGTTACTTACAGTGCTAGGCATAGCTTTACTTCCTTTTTATCGTAAGAAATCGTTATTTTTACTAGTTCTAGCATGGGCGATTATACCGAGTACATTTTTTTTAAGCGGAATAACATGGAGCTTTCCAAGACATGCCATCCTTGCCTTGCCAGGTTTTGCTCTTATTAGCTCTTTACCAGTTGAAACAGTGCTTGAAAAATGCGAAGAATACAACAGACAAGCACTAAATTGTTGCAAAGGCGCACTTAAAAGGGTGAAACGTTTGCCCCGCATTTGGAAAAGCGATATACTTAGGTTAAGCATTATCTTAATCTTTTCAATGGCCTTTCTCTTTCCCAGTTTAACCCTCGTTATGGGTGGCAAATTCTTTATGGACAACCGTAATGATGCACCTCCAGGTGATTACACGTGGTTTTTAGAAAATCCCAATGCAGATGCATGGTCTACACTGCTTAAACTATATCCGGAGGCTTTAGCGTGGGAATGGTTAAATGAACACTTAAAAGAGGGGGAACGATTTGCGACGGTCGAAAATAGAATCTACTATATTAAAAATTGTAGTAATGACTTCTTTTTCTACTTGGATGGGTGGGAAGCCAGAGAACTGTATTCTATAGTGGACCCACTTTCTATGCTTAAATATCTTCAGAGCAGAGGTGTGAAATATGTTGTGGATGTTGGGTGGGCGCGTACACATGGCCATTTTGACATATTGCCTCTTGCTCGATTTTTGGGGTCACCCTATTTCCCATTGGTATTGGATAGGGCAGGTAATCCTAACATATATAATGTCGGACCTATTGAAACCCCAATAACAGTGAACTCCTCAGTGTTAATTTCCATCAGCCAAGAAGGGTGGGGCCCCTTGCACATGGTAAATGGACGACTTGCCCAAGAGGTTATCGCTAATAAGCCTGTTGCTAGGTTATATGTTGAAGCAATAAACCTTTCACTTATAAAAATAACTTACCTCGATTCTGGAAGTGGTAATCTAAGCATAGGTTTGTATAACCCATATTCAGGAACATGGATTCCTAACTATACTGTTATTCAGAAAAGAAACACAAATGAGTGGAAAACTTACGAATTTTTGGCTCCAATTTGCGAGAAGGAATTTGTTGAGTTTAATCTTTACGCTCATTATGAGAATTTTACAATCTGCAGTATAGAGGCAACGCAGTTCGACGCTCAAGGTAAAGCCTCATTTTATGCTTTGAAAAAAGAATTCACAGATTCAACATTTCCTCCGTCGTTAATGGTGTACCTTCCAATTTTGCAACGTAATCAAAAGTTAATAGTTCAAGTAAACTCTTATGGTAGAAAGATGCGTGTCGAAATCTTTGAAGGGGTTATTCAACCATGGGAGGGGGAATTGTTAGACCTCGCGAAGAGTCATAGACTGGTTGCTGACTCTTACAAGAAACAAGATCCATGGCTTTGCTGGAAGGTGACAAAATCTGGTTTGTATACTGTTGTTATAACGCTTTATGGAGAGCCTAATCCTCTAGCTGTGCAAGCTGACCTCAAAATTATAATTGAGGGATAAATGTTAGTTGCTTTTAGCCTTCAGTATGTTCAAAGGTTTCGGTTTTCTCGATATAATCCCAATTTTTAACAATGGACCGATACCTACGATGTCCGTTCCTGTAAATAATGCTCTTGCTATTAGGGCAAACGCCACTAATCTTGGGTTAACTGGATTTATGGGCATTTTAAGTAGCAACGATAATAGGATAACATAACCGACTTCTTGTACGCCAAGGCCAGCAATGGTTATCGGGACATATGTTAATGCAGATGCTATTGAAGCCATAAAGAGAAAGTCAATTAAGCCGAGGCTACAGCTCCAAAGATCATTAAAAATGAAGTAGAGGGCAGCTGCATTGCATAGAAGAGATAAAACTATAAATAATGCTACATTTACAAGGGAACCCTTGATTTTTCGCCCTTCTCCTTGTATGTCATTAAATGTTTTGGTAAGCCCTTTAACTCTTTCCCCAACCAACGGAAGCTTTTCAAACTTTGTAACAAGGTTTGAGAAACCTTTACCCCATGTAACTAGCAAGAGAAAGACTCCTCCGATGAGCAGTATTAAAATTCCAGCTATTAGAGCGTTAACAATTTCCGTGTGAAGAGATAGAAAACTTGCAAAGTATATCATGCCTATTAAGCATATTGCGACTTTTACAATTGAATTAATTCCTCCTGTTGTAAAAACTCCCGCCGTGCCTTGTTCAACTGGCACATCTGCTAAGCTATTGAGAAAAAGCGGCGTAAGGAAGTAGCCTGAACGAACTGGTGTGATGTCGCTTAAAAGCTGACCAGCAAAGCTAGCCATGATCACTTTACGCGCCGAAAGTTTTGGATTTGAACATTTTAATGGAGCGTATAGTGCAAGTGCAACAAAAGTGGAGGCTATTAGGAAGAGGCATGCCGCCGCCACCAAATTTAACGAATTGATCTGTGGGAGTATTGCAAGTACATCTTTTAAATTAGCCATCTGAATTAGCCATGTTAATATGGCTATGCCTACAATAAGTTGAATAAGAAATTTCAGTTTCTCAATATTGGCTATACTTATATCCTCCTACTTTGCCGTTGATATCAGCTTTAAGCTTAAAAAGGGCAGTGAGCTGGCTATATGCGATTTTTGGAATTTTCCAAGGTTTATAAACACGGGTTGAGCCGTTGTCTGCTCTATTTTTGTGGTTAACTGGAACTTCTATTATGCTAAAACCTTTGGTACACGCCCTTACTACAAATTCGCTCCAGAAACTTTCACTCATGTATTGGCACTCGTCTGCTATTTCTCTTGCAACCTTTGTCCTCATAAGCTTGAATGGTGCTGTAATGTCCATTAATCTTGGAAGGTTAAATGCACGTCTGACCATCACCTGAAAAATTTTAGACATAACTTTCCTATGAAAAGCATCAGCCCTTTTTTCCCTCCAACCACTTACTATATCATAATTTTCTCGTAACCCCCAAAGTTTCCAAAAATCGTTAGGGTCATGTTGTCCATCAGAATCTGTTATCAAAACATATTCAGCTTCAACTAGCTTTAGCCCGTCTTTGATTCCAGTGGCATAACCTTTACGATAAGAACAAAGCATAGCCTTCAATGGTATTTTCTCACCTAATTTTTCTACAACTTCCCGCGTATTATCGCCGCTTCCATCCTCGCTTATGACAATTTCCACAGACATTTTAGACCCTATAACATTATAGAATGCGTTAACGGTTCCTTCGATTGTCTCTGCCTCGTTATGCACTGGCATAAGCACGGCAACAGGGGCTTTTCCAATTTTGGGGGTAAACGTATCAATGACCTTTTCAGTCACGCTACCAAACGCTCCATCAACACTTCTTCATCAACATATCCTTTGGGTTTATGTGTGCTCACATAATGCTGAATAGTCTTACGTAAGCCTTCCTCAAGATCAACCTTGGGCGTCCAACCTAAAAGATTTTTTGCTCTTGAGATGTCTAAAGCTCTGCTTGCAACTCCTTCTGGTTTAGATGTATCGAAGACTATACGCTTGGGTCTCCAGCCCATTATATCAAATATTTTGGCGGCTACGTCCTTTATTTTGTATCTTACTCCCGTGCCTAAATTTATTGGTGTACCATCAGTTACTTTTTCCGCTGCTAAAATCGTTCCATCAACTATGTCTGACACATATGTGAAATCTCTTTCTTGCTCTCCAGAGCCCCATATGACATATGGATCCATCTTCTCAAAAGCTTTGTAAATAAGAGCGATAACTGCGTGGGTCTCGTTTTCTCTGGGTCCATATGCTGTTACAAACCTTAGGATGCAACCCTTCATTCCATACTGTTTTATAAAGGCGATTAGCTGCATTTCTCCCATAAGTTTAGCCCAACCGTATTCTATATCAGCGCTTAAAGGTTCATCTAGTTTAAATGGATTAGTGTCGTCCTCCCTCAACAGATAATCTGACCCTGCGGTTTTCTGAAGCTTTGGAGGATATACGCATGCGCTACTTGCCATAACAACTCTTTCAACGTCAGCTCTTAAACATGCTTCGAACACGTGGTGGTCTATGGCAAAATTTGAGCATACATCGGCTGGATGAGTATGAATGTAACCTCTGCCACCATGAGTTGCGGCTAAATGGAAAACAACTTCATGCCCTTCAAAGACCTTTACGATATCCTCAAGGCGGCTCCATTCTAAATCCATCTGTACGACACGGATACTTGATAAAGATTGTGAGAGGTTTTCCATTTTACCGCTGCTAAAGTTATCTACAACTGTAACATCAGCCTCCAATTCAACAAGTTTATCAACTAAATGACTGCCAATAAAGCTTGCACCACCCGTAACTAATACCAGCTTACTTTTCCAATACATATTGCAGCCGCCCTCATGAAACTTCAAAGCTATCGCAGTGTAACTTCGTAAACATTTTCTGATTATTCCAGATTGTCAAACAAGCATGTATATAAGATCTTTGCAGCCGGAACAAGCGAAGGATGCTCCTAACGCTTATTTGATTGAGGAATAAATGTTAAAATATCATTTAATGGACTAGTAGTGATATGAGCTTTAACCCTAATAAGATGGACAGAATTTCTGCCTTTTGCAAGAAAGTTGGAAAAGTTGCAGAAAAGCGCTGTATCATCATGATGTGTATAATTTTCTTTATGTCTTTTTTCGTGAAAATATTTGTAATCAACTCCGCTGGTGCACTTGGAGCTGATTATGGCGAGTATCTTAGATGGGCTGATGTTTTAAGGGGATCAGATATTGTTGGAAAGGGTTTACGTTATCCACCCATCTACCCAGCTTTGCTAAATCTTTTCTTAGCATTTTTAGATGAGATTACCGCATTAAAAGTCTGCGCAGCCTTTGTTTACTCCTTAATAGCTGTACCATATTTCTTTGCGGCTAAGAAAATGTTTGGGGGCGGCGTCTTCCCTGTATTATTGTCTCTTTTAATCGCTTTTAACATGTTCTACTCTGAAATGATGGGATGGGGCGGGAACGCTAATGTTCTTGCATTCGCCTTTTTAGCAGCTTTTTTAATATTTTGGATTAATAGCTTAAAAAATGCTGGAAGTAAAAGGGACATGCTTTTAGCCGCTTTCTTTCTTAGCTTGGCTGTTGGTTCACACTATCTTCTGGCGGCATACCTCCTCTTGTTCTTTCTAGTATTCCTCTCTTTAATTCTGCTGTTGTGGCGTATTCGCCCTGAAACTTTGGCTTTTAAAGCTTTGGCAAAAACCGCATTGATTATCGGGTTAACAGGGCTTATCTTAAGCGTCCCTTATATGTTTACCTATAAACATCTGCTAAATTCAGCAGTTATTCATGAAACAAACTTTACTCTGGCTGATCAAAGCACGTTAGGTTTATCAGTTTATATCCTACGTCAACATTTGCTTAACATTATTTTTGTAATTTTAGGAATAATTGGAATAGTATTTTTAATTGAGGAAGATAAGTTATTAGGCTTAACATTGTTAGCCCTTTTTATTAGCGGTTGTTTACCCATCTTCTTCACCCTACATCCTGGAAGGTGGATTCATTTCTGGCCGATACCCATCTTCTTGGGGTTACCCGTTTTTATCAAGAATTTGTTGCTAAAACTAAAAAGAGCGCATAGAATTAGAAGGGTAGCGTTTATAATCAGTATGAACTTGTTAATCTTTACATATGTTGTGTACTCTGTGCCCTATCTGTATGACCGAATTTCTTACTATCGTATTCTAACGCCCCAATTGTTGGAAGCGCTTGATTATCTTAAAATGAACACCACTGTCAATTCGGTTATTGCGACCTCCGGACCTTACAGGAGAGGCGGTGAAGGGGGCGGACATAATTACGGGTGGTGGATTGAAGGATATGCTGACAGAAGAAGTGTGGCAACAGCATATTTACGGTTCTTAATATATTACGATGAAAGAGAAGTCGCCGAAAAAGCCAACATTCTTTTTTCAGGGACTCATGTGCTCTTAAACGATTTCGTTATGGCTGCTGAAACTTTTCCGGCGGGGTTAGGCAATCCAGAGATAGGTGTGAACATTGGAGACTTCTATGACAAACTTTTATTCTTTGCTGATAATGACACTGTAATTACCCGCGGCTCTAATAACAATATAACGTTAAGCAGTATTAAATGTAACGCCACTTTTACGGCAAATGGTATCAACATAACATACAAAAATGATTCAACAATAATAAACAAAAGCGTCTGCATATTGGATGATTCGACCATTGAGGTATCTTTTGAAATAAACCAAAGCAACAGTGTCAATTTAACAAGAGTCTTCATTCCTCTCTTCAAAGCGGATTTTATGGGTCTTAATAGCACCTATAAAATAGGTGACAAAAACAAAAACATTATGCTGGAAATGACTACTTCCATGGGAGCCTACGTCAAGTTGAGCGTCATAGTGAATTATGATGGTTCTGTCACTCTTAGTTTCCCGGAAGGAGGGCAAGAGTTTGTAATCTTTATTTTCGATAACCCACGAGATACTATCAGATTCAAGTTCATTCTTCCGAAACTTGTAAGTGCTGGGTCTGGTCAGTTAAGGTGCTTTAATGCGTATAAATTGATTGAGGAATTGGAAATAGACTACGTTATGATTAATATAAACCGCCGTAGAGAGTTTGAATGGTTTAGTAAGGATAAAAACCGCTTTTCAAAAGAGTTTGAGAATGAGGAAATAGCAATTTTTAAAGTCAAGCCTTAACTTTGGAGGTTGTATCCGCCTTTTCTTAGTATTTGCTCAATTATCTTTAAAACCAGTTTGCCTTTCTCAGCAGGCACAGGTGGTTCGCTATTCTTTTCTACTGCGTCTATAAACCGACAGATAAGCTCATCATGTCCAAAATAGAGGTTTTTGGCAAGAAAACGGAATCCCGATTGTGCCGTTTCTCTGGTGATCTGCCATATCAAGTTTAAGGAATCCATTAGAACTTCGGAAGGTGTGTGACTTCCTCCTTCATCAAACTCTACTATAATGTCACGGAAGAAGTCGATCATCGTAACACGCTTCGTCCCCATAATCGCCATAATCCATTCGTCTCGTGGAGAATTAAAAGCAGAATAAATATACGCCGTCTTTTTTGGGGTTTTGCCTCCAAAAAAGCCTCCACACGTGATAGAGGTTGCGGGTGGCCCTCCAAATTCTCAATCCTAGACCAAGAAACCGATACACCTCCGCCTAGAAATTCAAGAGTTGAATATATCATATGAGGTGATTCATCGAAAAATAAGCCTCCCGGAAGCATGGGGTACCATTTTGGCAGCCTTCTTTTAAGATTTGACATTTGAAAAGTAATTACCTCTGTTACTTTCCCAAAAGCGCCTAAATCTAAGCCTTCTAGCCTTTTTCATTGAGCGAGAATATAGAAAATTATGGGCGACACATAGTTTTACGTTGTTTCGATGCGCTGTCTCTATCATTATTTCAGCCTCTTTTGTGTTCATGGCGAAGGGCTTTTCCACCAGAACATGACAACCGGATTCAGCGGCCTTCACCGCAATTTCACAATGGGTAAATGGTGGTGTGCAGATGTCAACAATGTCTGGCGAATTATCTAATAACTTTTCAACGCTGTCGTAAATGTTTGGTATACCAAATTTTTTTGCAATTTTTCGAGTTTCGCCAGCGGCTTTGCCAACAATGCCAATAACCTTAACCCCTGGATCCCTAATTAATGATGGAATGTGACGATTTACAGCCACCCAGCCTGACCCGACAATTCCCACCTTAAACATAGCATTCACCTTAATGATTCGTAAATGGATAAAACATTAGAGGCTGCAGCGTCCCAACTAAACTTTTCCATGTAATAACGCTCAATAAAAGCTCGTGCGTTTCGTCCAAGCCTTGACGCCTCTTTGGGCGATTCAACCAAATACTTAATGGCTTCAGCGAGTTGCCCTACATTTCCCGGCTCAACAAGAATACCTGTCTCGTTATGAGCTATAATTTCTGACGTGCCACTAACTCTGGTTGCAATTACTGGCAACCCTGAAGCCATTGCCTCAAGAACTGTAAGGGGCATACCCTCAGTTAAAGAGGGACGAACAAAAATTCCACCATTCCGTAGTTCATCTGAAACTCTTGGAACATGACCGAGAAACTCAAAATAAGGTGAAAGTCCATATTCCGCAATAAGCTCTTCAAGTTGCCGCCTATAAGGACCCTCTCCAACAATCCTAAACTTTATCTTTGTCACTTTGCCGGCTGCTAGAATCTTCGCCGCTTCCACTAGGTAGTCTAGCCCCTTATTTGGAATAAGTCTTCCAACAAAAATAACAGTGGACGCATTATACTTTTTAGTGTTATACGAGGAGGAACTAAATTCTTCAAGGTCGACACCGTTTGGAACAACAACAACCTTTTCCGGTGAAAGACCTAGTGAAAGCACATGTTCCCGAACAGAATTGCTGACAGCGATAACTATGTCACTTGACTTTAAGACAATTCTCCCAAAAAAGTTCTCGTAAGCTCTAGCTGCAAAAGCCTTCCAACGCCCCAACAAAGCAAGGTTGCTAACGTCACCCAAATGAGCCGACAAAACCAGTTTCCGATGGAAAGCGTGTTTAATTAGCACAGCTAACAATGAGGTTGTAAAGAAGATGTTATGAGCGTGCACTATGTCAGGAGAAAACTCTTTTGCCTTACGTAAAGCTGTTCTAAAGCTTTTCGGGACTGATAATTGCATCTGGAAAAATTTTGTTAAATCCACAGCCGCCAATCTATAAACCTTAATGCCATCAACACTGTAACTTAAACAATTTCCTCCTAACGTAATAACCAAAACATCGCATCCCATTTTCACAAGCCTTTTGGATAATTCGAAAACAACCTTTTCTACACCACCCCCTACATACGGGTAAAAATAGTCGCTTAGCATTAAGACCTTTAGCCTTATTTGCGTCATTTCTTTTCCTTCTTTTAAATACTTGACCGACCGACCCGTTTAAGAATTTTCATATAAAAAGAAGCGAATGTCAAATTCAGAAACTTTAACCTAACACTTTTTAATATGTCATTATCCGTCTTAAACCTAGCATTGAGGCGCGGCTGTTCTCTGGTAAACTGAAAGGCATATAAGTGTGTAGCCATATGGGGGCTGGCCCGACAAAGTACCATCTTAAAGTGAATAAGTGAAGTGTGTTTTTCATACCGTCTATTAGTGTGTTGAGTTTTTGTTTTCCTACTCTCTTTCTATAGGGTACGGGTATTTCTGCCGCCTTAAAAAGTTTGAAGGCGATTACTTTTATTTCTTCTGAAAATGCCATGCCGTCGGCTAGCAAATCTATTTTTTCTAGTATGCTTTTTCGGAAAACCCACATTCCTGATTGTGAATCATTTATGTTTACTCTGAACATAAGGCGTGTCATGTAGGTTAATATTTTGTTTCCGATGAGATGGAGTATTGGGAAGCTTTTATGTGTAAACTTTTTCAACCTGTTTGTTGATATGAAATCGAGTCTGTAGGTGTCTAGCGTTTTAACGAGTTTTGGGATTAGGGAAGCTGGATAGGAGTAGTCTCCATCTAATGTTACTATTATGTCTCCGCTTGCATGTAGAAATCCGGTTTTGTAGGCTCTTCCGTATCCTCTGCGTGGCTCGATTATGACTTTTGCTCCGTTTTTGTGGGCTATCTCCCTTGTTCTGTCTGTTGATCCCCCGTCCACTATTATGGTTTCGCATTTGTAGCCCATTTCTTCAAGTTCTTTTTTGGGAATTTCATCTAAAACTCTTTGCAGTCCCTCTTCTTCGTTTAAGGCGGGAATAACTATGCTTACAAGTTTCGGAATACTCAATGCTGCTTACCTTGCCTCATATTTTTGAGGGTGTTAACATTTAAGTTTATCGCACTAGTTACGAGTTGCAGCTTATAAAAGTAATTGTGCTTTACCCTTCTTATTTCTTTTATTTCCTTTTGTAATAGGTTAGGGGATGGCTTACTTTTCTGCAGGTTTCGTCTGGTTCTATGCATAGTCCATGTGTTTTGAGTGTGTCGCATTTTGGCGGTTTGTATCTGGTTCTTGAACCCCTTTCGCCGGCAATATGTTCCACTTGGTAGCGGGTCATGCGCTCGTTGAAGTCTGAAAAGTCTTTGAACAGTTCAATTATTTTTTCTGTTGGCATTCCTATGTTCACGAGAAAGGATGTTAGGGTGAATCTTCCTATGTGGGATATGTGGCGTCCCTTTGAGGCGGCGTCGTATAGCGCTTTTATGCATGGTGGAAAAGCATCCGTTTTCATGGTTTTGGGAATGCCCTCTATTTCCGCCCTGCTAACTTTCTCAAGTATTAGACTCTTAATTTTTTCAACTGTTCCTGCTATTTTTTGTGGGAGTTCTGGCAAGTCTCTTGTTTCTAGTCGTTTTTCTATGTGCCTTCTGATTTCCTCGCTGAGAAGCCTTGTAGTTTCGTTTAGTGTTAGGTAAACGTTTCCGTCCTTTAGTAGACGGTTTACAAGTTTCCATTTTTTCTCTCGGAGATTTGTTGTGTTTCTGAGGTAATTGGTGAAGTGCAACTTAAACTGGTATGGTGTTCCTACGTCTGTGTTTGTCGTGATTTTCCATTGGAAGTTGTTTGCTATTGCTAAAATTTTTTCTGGAGTTTCATTTTTCATGGTGTTGTAGGCTTGTTTTGCTTCTGCTAGGGCGTATCTTCTCTTTATGAATGAGGTTTGGGTGGCTGCTGCAAGCATTATTGCTGCTGGGAATGATAAGATTTCTATTTCCTCTTTTTGGGTTTTTCTTGTCACTATCGCGTATAATATTGCTTCTTCCACTCTTTCTTCTGCGCGTTCCAGAATTTGGGAAAATTCCGGACTTGCCAAGTCTTCGACTTTTAAGTCTAGTGTTTTTACGTATTCTGCTGCCTCTTTTAGGAATGGATATTTAGCCAAATCATTTTTTGTGAATTTGACTGTGGCGATTTGCATTTTTCCACTGTTAAGCTGTTTCTATTCGTGGCGCTAAGTAGAAGGTTAGTTTTCCCTCTTTTGCCTGTTGGAAGTCTATTTTTATTGGCATGTCTGTTGAGAATTCGAGGGTTGCTATGTCTGATGTGGCTGACGCCGCCTTAATTATTTCTGATAGGTAGCTTAGGCTGAAGGTGGCTTTTGAGGGTTCTTTTGCTTCTAGGTCCAGTAGGGCGTCGCTTCCCTTTTTAAGTTCTATTGTGGCTCCCATGAGGTCTCCGGTTGCTTGGAATACTAGTTTTTCGTTGTCTGCCTCTATGCGCACGTGGTCGCTTACAAGTTCGGCGTCTTCCACTGCTTGGCGCAAACCGTCAGTTGTTGCTTTTGCTCTAACGTTAAACGTTATTTTTGGTGTTGGCACTTCTTCTTCTGACGCTTCAAGGGTTGGCATTGTGAAGTTTCGCGTGTACTTCCCTGATATTTTCAGTTGTAAGCGTCCAGTTTTTTCGTCTAGAGCTAGCTCAATAACCTCGTCCTTTCCAGCCCTTTTCAGAAGTTTTAAAAGTTCGCCTATGTTTATGCACATTTTTGTTGGTTCTGTGCAGACGTATTCTTCGAAAACTGTTTTTGGCCATTCGAAATCCACCATGGCAACGCGGGATGGGTCCATTGCCCTGAGCTTTAGGGCTTCTGGTGTTATTTGGAATGTGGCCTCATCCACGAGGATGGATATGGCTGTTGACATGTCCCTCAGAAGTTTAGCATCTGAAACTTTAAGCTTGAACACTTGCTTCACCTTTTAATCTGGATATGGCTCGAGAGCTATAAAAGATTTGCATAATTTTGAAACTTTATACAAGATAGACCTTTCCATAAAGGCATAAATGTAATCTCCTTCACATTTATTTAGGGAATATTTTTGCTTAAAATTCGAAAGGCGTTGGCAGAAGATACGGAGAAACTGATAGGATGTTATGTTGAAATATGGAAAAGTTTAAGCGAATACTTACCGAGTCAGGCTGTAAATCCTGAACTAGGTGAACTTCTCGCGCCTGAGGCAAAGGAAAGGTTAAGGCAGCAAATAGAAGATGTAAACACCATTTTTTTAGTCGCCGATGAGGATGGCGAAATTATAGGATTAGTTCAGGGAAGAACCTATGCTGGTGTGTCTCATCTTGGTTTTTTGGGCGTGAGAAAAGAGTATAGAGGCAGAGGGGTTGGAGAAAGCTTACTTAGCAGGTTTATTGAAGAGGCGAGAAATAGGGGCTCCCGAAAAGTTTGGCTTTACACTTCTCCGAGGCTCTTACCAGCCATAAGGCTTTACGTTAAAAGAGGCTTTGTCCCTGAAGGTTTTCTTAGGAATCACTTTCACGGCTTAGACTTCATTGTTTATAGCAAATTTTTATCTGAGATGAGATTTGAGAAACGAGTGTTTATGAGTATTCTCTGAATGTGTAGCCGCATTTTGATTAATAGAATTTATGTCACTCTCTCTTTCTTCCATTTCAGTTCCTCAAGAATAATGGTAATTTATCGTTTTAATTTATAAATTTTAACAATGCAAAATGGAAATCCATAAACATAGTTCACCTAACAAACTTTCTATTCGAAGTTCGAAGAATCCAAAGAACTAAAAGCATGGGAAAATGATGGACAGTAGAATCTTAGTTCGATTTTCGAAAAAGCTAAATACCTCTGATGAGTAGGTTAGGATAGGGATTAAGATGGTGCAGTATAGTCCAATGGAAAAGGAATTCCTTGACTTCCTGCTTGAAGAGGAAAATCTCTACCATCACCAATTGAATACATTGGAAAAAATTAAGGATCAACATGCATTCAGTATTCAAGATCTAGCTCCCTATCAGTCAATGATCAACAAACTGGGTACACATAACATGAAGACATCATCTTACAGAGCGTCATTCATTGTCTGTCAAATAACTCGGATGATTAATATGTTTTTAAATGATCTGAGAATGTTGCTTAAGGAATACACTTTTCCAGACAAAGAGAGAATCCTAAGCTTAATAGATAGGTTACTTGGGAACACTAAGGAGATAATTGATGCATACTATCAAGTCTATGGAACATTACCATATTTCAGATTCTATGAAAACTGGTATGCTGCTGAAAGACGAAGATACCTACCAGATTTCAATTTCCATGGTTTCTATGCTAAGTTGTATCCAGAGAAGAGAGGAGAAGAGAAGCTTGAAGATGCAATCTTTAGGAATCTAACAACAAAAGATGATGGTTATGATAGCACTCTATTCGTTCCATGTTCATTCCAAGGTACACAAGGAGAGTACGATCAATGGTTAGCTTTACAAGCCTACAAACAACTGAAACAGTCTAGGACTAAACCTCTAGCTTTAGAGGATGAGTCTCATCTCCCATTATCAGAAAAACTACTAAGCAAGATTAGGAGAGGGGAAAGATGGTGAGTGTAAAGCGTGTAGGGACTACAGGATTTTACATTATGCTACTGCTTTATAAGTTCAAGGAACTAGACTTCAGTACCATTCGAATACTCCTTAAGAAGAGAACAACTAGAAAAGCTATTGAGCTATTCCTACAGAGACGTGGAGATTTAATCAAGAAGCGTAAAGTAGGGTTTTACAATCGTTACTCTCTCACTCCTCTAGGGAGACAACTGTTTGAGAGGGAATATTTGAAGGATGAGTCTACAAGAATGCATCTTAAAATGTTAGAGGAGGAAGGGTGGTCTAAATGGTCACAGAGTCTATAGAGTTAGAAGCAAAGGTTAAGGAATTAGAAGACAAGGTTACTGAACTTGAAAAGACAGTTAAGATGTTAATGTCAGCACATAGTATACTTATAGAACAATATGCCTTAGTTGAAGATCATCTCCACAAGCTCTCAAGGACTATTGAACTAAACTCTGTTTCCCTAGTTTCTCCTTTACATATCATTGAACTACAGAACAGGGAATCTAAAGGATACACTAAGAGATCCAAAATAGAAGACTTGGTACAGAGAGCTGTAAATGGTATATTCTCTGATTATAGGGATCAGTTCAGAGAATAGAGGTGAGTTTTATGGTGAGGGAGTCTAAGCTAGAATACTTCACTCCAATAGAGAGTCTACCTAAGAGGTGTCATCTTGAGAACATCTCTAGGAAGGTTCTTGACAGTTTCCTTAACTCAGATCTTAAACTTGTAAAGGTAAACCTAGAAGTATTCAATAATAGAACAGCAAAGGCTGTAGCTAATTCCCTCTCTAGGTACTGTAGAAGATACAATCTTCCAATAGCAGTTCACTGTATAGGTAATGATGTTTTCCTAGAGAAGGTGTAGGCTATGCTTTTCAAGATCTGGATGTGTCTACCAGATGGTTATGATGGTTCAATAATAGTTGAAGCTAACAGTCTAGATGATGCTGTCAAAATAGCTAATGAACTAGGTGTAAAGTACAATGCTACTGTTAAAGCGGTAGATAACATCTTTTATGGTTACAACAAATCTACTTCTAACAGGAATAGGAGATTACTTAAACAGAACATAGGAGGGAATAGAGCATATGGACATAATAAACGGTAATGAAGCTCCTAATAAACTGTTTCCAGAATTACAGTTTACTGAACGTGATCTTAAGGGTTACAGTCATGAGGTAAAAGTGAAACACAAACTTGACTATTATGGTTATTCCTTCAAGTCTAATCCTCTAGACAGTATCATAGAATGGAAGAGGTGTCAGGGTAAGGGATCAGACTTCAAGGGTTTAGTATTGAACATTGAATTGGAAGCAAAGGATGTAAATGGAAAAGTGTTTCCATCATGGATAAAGAGGGATTGGATCCCTAGATTCTCCTACAAGAATGAGGTTAGGATTGTAGTTATGTCTGAAACTACAAAGCTAACTGTTGAAGGTATGGAACTATTGTTCCTGTATGATATCAACATTACCTATCTAGATGGATTGAAATATTTACCTAGGGTAACAAGCTTATTGAAGCTAGAGAAGACAATAGAAAAGGTGATAGTGAGGAAGATAGTAATAGTGAAGATAGCAATTCTAGGTCTGAGGATGGGTTGAAAGCTGGGTTTAGAGCGGGAAAAGTTCAGGATGATGGTTTTGCTGATGATGTTTTAGGCTTGAGATCTAGTGTTGAATATCGATGTTCCAAAATGACTGAGTGTAATCTACAATGCTGTATTGGTTTTGAAGGTATTGGATCTGGAGACTATCGATCCTGTAAACGTGATGAGTCTAAGGACTGTGTAGAGGCTTATAGCCAGAATATGCTTAGCCATGTTAAGAATTCCATTGTAAACATGTTAAAGAGGATTCTACGTTATGTCTCTAGATTGATGGGAGTGATGATGAATGTCTAGCCTTGAATATAGAAGGAAAAGGTATCCAGTGTACTATAAACATGCAAGGACATTATGGAGCAAAGTGTACAAAACATATGGTAATGATCTGACCAAACTATGTGAAGATTGTAGGAGACATTTTAACTGTGAATTAAGAGACAATCCTACTAGACAAGTAAAATGTGTCAAATTGAGATTACACCTGTATTTTGTTAAAGGTTATCAGACATTTGATTTTCCAGCAACTATTCCTACACTTGAAATGTTAGTTAAAGGACTTAGAGAAGCTAAGCTTAGAAGGTTGATGTTCAGGTTTAGATGTAAACGTTACCATCAAACCACATTGGATTCTTATACCCAATCTAATGTTAATAGACAAAATGGAGTGATCAACAGTGAGCTCTAGGTCTGAAACCATTATACCCTACCACTGCATGACCATTAATCCAGAACTCTTAGAATACTATAGAACATATCGTTCTAAGGATCATGAAGAGTACCTTAAGTTGACGACATGTTGATAACATGGAAAAGTATACTATCAAACCTTTGACTGAATTCTAAAAGTAATGATGTTTCAAATTGTAGAGCCTTAAGATTTATTTTTATAAGTTACTAAAGCTCTTGTCTCGAATGTTTCACCATCTTCTGCTTTAGCTTCAGCCAAAACAGTATATGTTACTCCCTCATTGAAGTACTTTGGAGTAATCACAGTTCCACTTTTCAAGTGGTCTACCTCTATGACTCCTAGATCAAATGAAAATTTTCCATACGTTCCAAATATAGTTACATTACACTCTGTGACCGGCTTTACACCTATATTCTTAACAGTAATTGAAAAGTTTACCCCGTCTTCAATCTCCACTAACTCAACTGAAACTATTTCTATCCTAACAGGAGGTGGTGTAACGGAAAACTTTATCCATTCTGCGATTTCGACACCTTCAACAGGAGGAGGATTCATTACAAAAACAAAGTCCTTGGTTTCACCAGGTTCTAAGAACTGTGTTACAGTACCCCCACCAAGGCAATATACCTTAAGTGTATATCGACTTTGACCCGTGAAAGTAACTTCCATAGTTATAAATCCCCTAGTTCCCTTGTTGAGAACTGTGTAAATGACTCTGGTTACTTTTACAAAGTCGGAAAAAGCAGTTTCCTTTCTTTCACCAACTATTGCAGGTATTGGCTCTGTAGCATTAGGGAGAGGATATGTTTCTATTGGAGTTGGATTAGTTTCTGTTGGAATACTAGACTTCAATGATTTTTGATATTCCAAATATACAAAACATCCCATTATTGCAGCAAGTACAACAACAGAAAGGATGATGAGGACTAAGTCTCTCTTCTTCAACATTCTTCCCTTTAATGTAAATTAGCATTTAACCTTTAAATTTTTTATCCCACACACCTACACTCAAATATACACCATCATAAAGCTACAAACAGTAAGGCATACCTTCTTCTCTACTCAATAAACCAACTGTGTCTAATACTTAGTAGGATCACAACAGCTTCTTTATCCCTTTTCTATTACCAAGACATTTTACTTGTAGATTTATGCTATCTATGGAGATTTTCAACCGTCTTTTTATAGAGTCACAGCAATCTCCATCTTTCCATTCTAAGTCAGATTCAAATAGTCAAAGACTGAAGAGAAAGAAGAAAAACCAAACCAAAGTCTGAAGAAACCTAATTCTAGAAGCAAAGTTCATGTGTTTTCTGTTCTATTCCTAAATGTAGGATGGTAAGAGGATGTGTGTATGTGTGGATGTGTATGTGTAGGTGTGTAGACATGTTTCTAGTGTGTTATTGGAATTGAATGTAAGCTAATGATGTGTTCCTAGTATGTTTGGTAAGTCAATGGAACAGAAAAAAAGAGGAAGAAGAATAGTTTGATTTGCTTACTTACGCTTTCTGAAAATCTTTACTCCATCCATATCACAGACATACTCAAAGCCTTCTTCAATGAGTTTCCTAGCCTCTTCAACAGTCTTAGCTGTAGCAGAATAGTATTTGTCTTCTGTATCCAGTTTAACCAAGTGTGTATAGATTATGGTGTTGTTAATATTCCTATGTCCTAGCATTTCCTTAGTTAATAGAAGATCTTTGGTTTCATGATACAATGTTGTAGCATAGTAGTGTCTGAAACTGTAAAGCTTTATCCTTTTAAGGTTTGGATTCTTAAGTTTCCTAGCTAATTCATACCTTAGCCTACAGAACGTGTTGGATATCTTATCAGATGATGGGAACAATTTGTCTTCTAGGTCAAAATTGTTTTGCTTAATGTACTCTTTCAACATTGCTAGTGTTGAAGGTTTAACCTTAACCTTTCTAGGTATCCCATTTTTAGCAGAGTAGATGTTTAAGACGCCATTCTCTATATCTATGTCTTTCAACGTAATCCTTGACAATTCTATTGGTCTAATCCCAGTATCCCTTAGAATGCTATATATCAGTGCATATTTTGGTTTGCTATGTGCAATGAAAATATTGATTTCTTCTTGAGTAGGTACATAGGGAAGTTTGTGATCTCTACGGTATTTTGGTTTTACAAATGGAATATTGTTATGGTCAGCAAAATGTTTGTAGAAGTCACATAGGTTAGCTTTATAGGATTCTGAAACATTAAGCTTAGCTATGTACATTAAAACGTCATTGGGATTTAGGAGGTTACAGTGTCTACTCATCTTCTTCAAAGCTCTAACCATTGTTGTAATGTAAGATTCTGAGTATCCTAGCCTTTCAAGTTTCAAAGCTGTATTAAATATTGAAATTTGATATTCTGAAGGTTTATGAGTATTCTCTGAATGTGTAGCCGCATTTTGTGCAGCGTAGGAACTGGGTTGAGGATTCGTCTGCCCCGCGAGTTTGCACCTGCCAAACGTAAGCCGTGTTGTTTCCGCATTTTGGGCATTCGATTCTAACCGTTGGAAGTGTTCGTAGTTTTTGTTCTTCCTTGCCTATTACTGCGACTTGTTGTTGTGGGTTGTGCTGAATGATTTTTGCTACTTTTGGTGCGGCTTTTTCGCTTACTATGCGTTTCCTGTAGCCGCATTTTGGACAAGTAAGCGTTAGGTATTCCTTTTTCTCAGATTTTGCCTTCTTTGGCACGAGGCGTGTTCCGCATTTTGGGCAAAATTCCATTGTTTTAAACTCCAGTTTCCGTTTGTTTTCCCATGCTTTGGTGTCTTTTAAACTTTTTCTTTTAACAATTAGGATTTATGCTATATTGCACTAAGCCCAGATGCAATTAAATGTGCAACGCGGAGTGCTTCGGGTATGTAGCTCCGCGTCGATGTCAACTGCAGAATTTTTCGAGCGTCTCCTTCCGAAATACCTGAAGTTTGCATGTAAATCTTGCCTTTTCCGCTTCTTATTGGCACTTCATAAAGTTCACCAGCATTAAGTATGGCTCTCCAACGCTCTTCGCTTTCTGGAAGCTTTTTTAAGGCTTCGCGGATTTCGTCAAAGTTTGGTTTATCCCGTGTGACGGCTATTACTGGGAGTCCCGTTTCTACATTAAGCTTTTTTATGTCCACAACATTGAAGCCTGCAATAGTTACTCCGTTAAGCATTATAACCCTCAACTGCTTATAGTGGGAAGAAACCTTTATCATGGATACAATCTTTTTTGTAGCTTCGAATCCGTCAACCCTAACTTTTGTGTGCATAACCCCGTCAAGCCAGTATCCTCCGCGAAAAACAACGCCCACAACGGGCACTAAGCCTCTTGTGTGAGGTTTGAATACTCCGTCGTCAACTCCTAAAACTCGGATTTCAGGCTTTATTACACGAAATTTTTCTGTTATTGGCAAAAATTTTCCCTCATTTTCAGCAGAACATAGAGGTTGATATGCATTATAAGTTTAGCGAAAACATGTTTGACGCTGTGCAGCGGATTATAAGAAAGTTTAAAAGTTCTTTGAGGTGCAAACTAACACGTTAGGCTGGATATGTGAAGGATTATGGATAAAACAGAAGTCATCAGCGCATTTTTAATCGCCATCGGACTCTTACTAATCATCCATCATCTCATATTCTACCAGAGACTTTTTGACTTGGCTGACATGCTGCACCACGAGTTTTTTGAAGCGATATTTTTCACGGCGGGCGTAGTCCTCCTAATAGTTGCATGGTCAAAAAAGCGGAGAGGATGATGAAGATTGAACCTTCTAATCCGCGGTGGAACTGTAGTCACCATGCGCGGGAACGAAATAATCCGAGACGGCGCCATAGCCATAGAAAACGGAATCATAGTTGACGTTGGAAAAGCTGGGCAGATGCTTCGGAAATATGCAAGAGGCTATGAGAAGATAAACGCCAAGGGAAAGGTTGTAATTCCAGGGCTTATAAACACTCATCAGCACGCAGCCATGAGCCTTTTGAGGGGCTACGCCGACGATTTACCCCTACAAGAGTGGCTTGAAAAATGGATATGGCCCATAGAAGGGCTGATGACTCCTGAAGACATTTACGTTGGCAGTCTGCTTACAGCCGTGGAATCTATAATGGGCGGTACAACCACTGTTAACACGATGTACCATTACATGCTTGGAAAAAACGAAGCTAGAGCCTTGGCGGATACTGGCATTAGAGGTGTTGTTGGCCACGTTTGCTTTTCATGGAGGAAGGATGAGGATAGAAAGGCTTTGGAGGATTTAGCCAAAAACTGGCATGATAAGGCTGGCGGACTTATCCGCGTCAGCGTTGATCCCCATGCACCTTATACTGTCGACCCGGAATACATGAAAGAGCTGAAGGCTTTGCGTGAAGAACTTAACAAAAGGTGTGGTTCTGAAAGGGCGCCAATAATGTGGCATATCCATGTAGCAGAGACATTTGACGAGGCTGATAAGATACGGAAAGCCTTCAATGTCAATGTTAAGGGCGGCATGATGGAGTACCTGGACTCTTTAGGCGTTTTAGACGAGAATGTTGTTGCGGCGCATTGCGTGGCACTAACTGATGGGGATATGGAGGTAATGAAAGCCAGGGACGTTAAGGTTTCCCACAGTCCAATTTCAAACCTTAAGCTTGCTTCTGGCGTAAGTCCGGTTCCAAAAATGTTGGAGCATGGCATAACAGTCTCGCTTGGCACAGATAGCCCATGCTCTAATAACGTGGCAGACATGTTCGAAGTTATGAAGGTGGCCGCTCTGCTTCATAAGGGGGTTAACAGAAACCCTACTTTGATGTCTGTGCAGCAAGTGCTGAAAATGGCAACTTTGGATGGGGCGAGGGCTCTGTGCTGGGACGATGAAATAGGCTCAATAGAGGTTGGGAAGAAGGCGGATTTAGCCATTATAAACTTTGAGAAGCCACACCTATGCCCATTATACAATGAGTTTAGCCACCTTGTTTATGCCGCAAAGTCGTCAGATGTCGAAACAGTCATAATAAATGGTGAAATAGTTATGGAGAACAGGTGCCTAAAAACTCTGAATGTTGATAAACTTGTGAAAAAAGTTGAGAAGGCTAAAAACCGCCTTTTAGAAAGGCTTCAAGCACAACATTAAATAATTATGGGTGAAAATGGCATAGCGGGAAGGCGATTTAATGGCAAACTTCAAGGTTAAAGATGAAAGCTTAGCTCCGAAGGGGGCTCTGCAGATAGAATGGGCTTCAAGGCACATGCCAGTTCTAAGCCAGATTAAGAAAAGGTTCAGCGAAGAAAAACCCTTAAAAGGCGTTATGCTCGGTGCATGCCTACACGTGACAAAGGAAACAGCAGTGCTTGTTGACGTTTTCCTCGCCAGCGGTGCAAAAGTTGCCCTTTGCGGCTCTAATCCGCTTTCAACGCAGGATGAGGTTGCAGCGGCGCTGGCAGAGAAGGGCGTATATGTCTATGCATGGCGGGGTCAAACAACAGATGAATACTACTGGTGTATTGAAAGGGTTGTAGACCGAAAACCACTAATAACCCTTGACGATGGAGCAGACCTGGTAAGCATAATCCACAGCAAAAGAACAGATGCGCTGCCAAACGTTAAGGGAGGAACCGAAGAGACAACAACAGGCGTTTTAAGGCTTAGAGCCATGGAAAAGTCTGGAACCCTGAAATATGCAATAATAGCCGTTAACGACGCCTACACAAAATACTTATTTGATAACCGTTATGGAACTGGGCAAAGCACAATAGATGGCATTTTAAGAGCCACAAACATCCTTCTAGCCGGGAAAAACTTCGTTGTCTGCGGCTATGGATGGTGCGGCAGAGGCGTAGCAATGCGAGCAAGAGGAATGGGAGCCAACGTAATAGTAACCGAAGTAAACCCGTTAAGGGCTCTTGAAGCCGTCATGGACGGGTTCCGCGTAATGCCCATAAGCGAGGCAGCCGAAATAGGCGACATTTTTCTGACAACCACAGGCGACATAAACGTCATTAGGAAAGAGCATATGGAGAAAATGCGGGACGGCACTATACTCGCCAACAGCGGTCACTTCAACGTTGAAATAAGCCTAAAAGACCTCGAAGAGCTGGCAGCCTCCAAAAGAACTGTTAGACTGAACCTTGAAGAATACACGTTAAAAGATGGTAAGAGGCTGTACTTGCTAGCCGAAGGGAGACTTGTAAACTTGGCGGCTGCTGAGGGGCATCCGTCAGAGGTTATGGACATGTCCTTTGCAAACCAAGCCCTAAGCGTAGAATACCTCGTCAAAAATGATAAAATGCCGCCAAAAGTGTACTCTGTTCCAAGGGAAATAGACGAAACAGTGGCGAAGCTGAAACTCGAGGCTATGGGCGTAAAAATAGATGGGCTGACAGAAGAGCAGAGAAAGTATTTGGCTGCATGGGAGATGGGAACAACATAGAATCACATTTTCATGGTAAACTTTAAAAAGAGAAGAAACATAAACATGGCTTTGTGTGGTGACACGTAAATGGTTAGCAAAGATCAATCAATAGGTGGAGCAATATTCATCATATGTGTGGTGATTGCCATAATCTATACGTTAATACTGTTCCTCCCAAAAGAGACGCTGGGAGTGTTTGGGCTTATAGTGAATGAAACGGAAGTACGCATATGGGCGGCGGTAATCCCGGTTTTCATAGCATTCATAGCCATAATGGGTATTGGCGCTTGGATTGGCTGGACTATGGCTACTACGCCTCCGCCAAAGCCTATAGAAGAGATAACATGTGAAATCGAGGAGGAAGAGTCTAAAGAGACTGCTGAGCCAGGCGAGAAGCCTGAGAAGGGGAAGGGTAAAAGCGAAAAGTAGACGCTATAACCCAAGCATTTTGAAGACAAAATGTAATGCGATGTTTACTGCTGCAGCTATGCCAACCACTAGAATAAGCATTTTCATGGAAACCGATGTAAGTGAGCCTTCTTCGCCTTTTGGCTGAATTTCGTAGGCGGTTATCTCTTGAGTTTCAGCGTCAACGTGAATTATGGCTGTTAGCTTCTTCATTTCCACTTCAACTGTGTAGATTCCCTCTTCTAGAGAAACCCTTTTCGGCTTTATACCTCCCTTGTGTCCTATTCTTTTGAGGAAGCCTGTAGCTATGGCTGTGACTGATTCAGCATTCAACCTCTTCATCTGTGCAGGTGTTACAACGCCTGGAGCCTTTTTCTGCAGAACCGCTGACAATTATGGAGTCTCCTACCATTTTATAGTGGGTGTTGAATGTTTAAAAGAAGGTGTGTGTATCATTGGCAACCAACCTATTCTGTTACGGTTTTCAGCATGCACTGCACTATTTTTTCGCAGACGATACACTCTTCTGGAACGCCCTCTTTTGATGAACGTTGGCTTAAATACCCAAAATAATGTTTACATCCAGTTTTCTCTGGAATGGCTTGAACAGTGTGTTTTTCCTCGGTTTTGCTTTCTTTATCTGGAATTTTCTTTTCGATGGCGGATATGAGGACTGGTTTCTCAACAGTTATTTCTGTTAGGCAGTAGGGACCTGCCTCATAAACAGCGCCGCCTCCAACATTTTCAACTTTTATCGGATTTGCGAAGTTTTTTCCGCATAGGGGATTTTTACATGTGTGGTTTTTGTTTTCTGCGGAGTCTTCCCTCTTCTTTTTCGTGGCGATTCCTCCTTTAATATTAGAATTGGATTCCGAGTTTATAGTGTTGATGAATCCAGAATACTTATCCTAACTAACCTTTATCAAAGCAATGTTATGGGGCTGCAAGTTTTTTGAGGTCTTCTTCTCCCTCTGCATAGCCAGAAGCAATTAGTATGTCGCCAACTTGGATCCGCGTTTCTGGTTTTGGGCGTATGCATTTGTCTCCCCTTTTTATGGCTAGAACCCACATGCCTGTCTCCTCTGGAATTTTTGCTTCCCGTAGGGTTTTGTTTGCCAGTGACGAGTTTTCCGTCACTTTGGTGTATGTGATTGTTTCTTCAGCTTCTTCTATGGCTAGGGCTAGCACCGGGTGGGGTTCTATGCCTCTTAAAACAACTTCGGCTATTTGTGCGGCGGCATCAGCTATCTTTTCAGTGACAACGCCGAGCCTTATCAATCCTAGGAAGCCTTTCGCCTCCTCCTTCTTGAATTTGCTTGACAGAACCAACAGCTCAAATTCGGTGTGCAGCTTGTCCATGTACTCTTCAAGTTTTTGTACTTCTTCGGCTAACTCCTTACTGTTTAGGAGTAGCGATGAATAAGCTAAATCAATCATGAGTTCGGATGTGTCTTTAAGCTCCACGAAGCGTGTGACTATTTCCTCAAATTTTTTCTGGCTTTTCCCAGCCATAACTAGTCCTCCAATTTGTCGAGTGTTCCTTCGCAGAGTTCCCTTAGCTCTTTTAGTCCTTCGTGGGTGCCGCGGGCGATGAGAATGTCTCCAGCCTTAACCTTCTCCTTTTCTTTCGGGTTTATTATCCAGTCGTTTTCTCTGAATATGGCGATTATGTCTATGCCCATTCTTGGGGCTAGTTTCAGTTCGCCTATCTCCTTCCCGACTAGAACTGATTTTTCATGCACCTTTGCCTTTGTAAGGCGTTCTTCAACTCTTTCGAAGATTTCGCTTACGATGGGGTGTACGCCTATGTTCTGAGTTACTATTGCCGCTATATCTGCTGCGGCGTCTGAAATTTTGTCTGTTGCTGCAGCCACTTTTGAAACTCCGACGAGTCCTTCCGCGTCTTTTGCGTCTCTTGCAGCCACCATTGTCGTCATCTCCAGATGGTAAGCAAGCGTGTCTATGCGTTTTTCAAGCTCTAAAACGTCTTCAGCCAGGTCTTTGTCGTTGAAGAGAGCGGCTGAATAAGCCAAATCAATCATTAGTTCGGAGAGGTTTTTCATTTCGCGGAGAACTTCTCTCACTGTTACGGGCTTATACTCGATTTTTTCAAGGGGAGGCATAGCGTTTTTGGCTCTCCGACCACAATATTTTAGTAACAAATATTTTAACTCTATCCCCAAAGGCTGTTTTTGGGCAAGTTCAGGCTAGTACGCCAGCCCACAAAACAAGTGCCACAAGCAGCGAAATTGTTGTTATGCTGTCTGCAAGGGAGCTCTCGATGGGGATTTCAAAATTGTCTGGGTCTAAGCCCCTTTGATATGTTAGAATGGCAACGGAATAGGAAACCAAAATTATCAGTGAAGCGGCAAAAACATTGACTGTGAAGAGGAAAAGTGTAAATGTTACAAGGCTTATAGGAGCAAAAATGCCAGTTATCAGTAAGGCTAAAACTGAATAGGCAAAATACATTATTAGGGATGCTGCCCACGCGCCAGAAATCTCCACAAAATGGTTTTTCATGGAGGAAAATGACGCCTTAAGGGTTCCGAGGGCAAGCTTTGTTGTGGTTGTTGATCCGACAACCGCGCCTACATCGCCTATGGTATCGATTAATGCTGGATAAACAACATAGACTTGGTCGAGTTTCCCTTCGTTTCCGCGTATTAGTTCTTCAACCTTGCCTAATGTTGCTCCAGCAACATTAACTATAAAAGAGACTAAAACGAGCGTCAATAGGGATTCTTTCAAGGTTTTGATAAACTCTGGCTCCTTTGCATTTTTAACAAGGAAGAATGCAGAGGTTAGCAGCAACGCCAAGCTTATGAAGGCAAAGATGTAGCCCCATAAAAGGCTGTTGGCGAGAAAAAGCCAGAGCACTGTAATGTAAATTGAGGTTATTAGGAGGTCAGCCACCGTGGACTCTATTGGGTATAGGATTATGTCTGGGTCCAGTCCATGCTTAAAGGAGATGAAGGAAACCGCCAGCGTCAGCGGGGAAATGACAACCAGCGCCAAAGCCATTGTCGCCATAAAAACGTTTATCAAACCCAAAAATTCTCCAAAACCACGGAAAAAGGCTGCAATTAGGCTCATCATGAGGCTGGCTTCAAAAGTCATAATCACAATCGCTTGGAAAAGCAGATAGAAGCGTTTTGTATTTCCGAAAAGGCGCGGCTGAATCGTTCCAAGGTGTAGAGCTGTGCTCAGGCGCCCACAAAATAAGCCACCTATAACCCCTCTTGCGCTGAGAATGGGTGGATAGATTACAACAGCCCACGGCGACTTTGCAAAAAGACCGGAACTGTAGGCGATTATTGTTCCGGCTACTATTCCGAAAATATTGAAAGCGTAAGCCATCACCGACTGTTTCAGAGTTTCTGCGAATCTTGGTTTAACTTTCAGAGCCATATCTAACCGCTCCGTAAAATTTCCAGAACTTTTGTAGAAGGTTTTTGACTTGGCAAAAGGCGAATTTTGGTCGAGATATGAGTTTTATGGTTGAATGGCTTTAAGCGGAAGTTTTGAGGGGCATAGCTGGACAATCGCGGTCTTGCTTTTCTTTCTTTTGGCATGCTGTTGGCTAGTCTCATCGTTTTCGCCTTCTTGGCTTTCTTCGCTGTTCTCCATCCATAGGCACTCCTTCAAAGCGGCTTTTTCCAGCGTGCCCTCAAACTCCACTTTTATATCGCTCCCAAACTTCTAACAATTGATGAGCAACTTCCTTAATTATTTTTCCCGACGAATCCAAAATCCATATCCAAAATTCATAACCGTTTTAATTAGCAAGCCTCTAATTTCGCAGTGCAGCGGTGAAAACTGTTGTATGCAATCTGGGTTAAAGTTGATGAAACATTGCCTTGGATTGAGCTAAGCGGAACATATCAAACGGAAAAAGAAGCTAGAAAAGTGACGAAGGAGCTTTTAAGCAAAATAAAAATTAAAATTGTTAAGGTTGAGAAAGAGCGCAAGTCTATGAAGGCTGTGGCGACTGTAAAGCGATAGACAGGCTTAAGCCTTAGAAACTCTTTCTCTCAGTTCTATGTTTTTGGCGAAGGATAGCATGTTGTGCACTTGCATTCTTTGAGGGTTGGCAAGTCTTCTTGGTGAAGCTTGCAAATAACCTTTTCATATCTTACAGTGGCGCATATTTCGCAAAGCTTTTCTATGACGCTTTCTGGTGTTGCATCTTCTCTGGCAAGGGTTTCAGCTAGCCTTGATATCATTTTCATTGCTTCTTCTGATTGAGCTATTTCATCAGTAAGTGCGTTTCCTCTTTCGCCCTTAAAATATTGGGTTATGGCTGCTGGGGTTAGCTCCATTTTTTCAGAAGCCTCGATTTTTCGCATGTTATGCTTTTCTACAAGCTCCTTTGTCACCAGCACTCTTATTGCTGGTAGGAGGTATTTGACTACAATTACGCATGGTGGTTTCAAGTGTTTTCCCTTGTTATTTTTGGCGGTAGGTTTTTATATATTTAACGGCGTTAAATAAGATTTAACGGTGTTAAAATGCACGAAATCCACCTAACAGAACTAGAAAAACTCCGCGAACACGAAGAAACAGACCCAGAACACCTAAAAGAACTAACACAACAAATAGCCGCAGACAAAATCCTAAAACACCCAATAGTCGTCGACGAAAAACAAACATAATATTGGACGGAGAACACCGTTTCAACGCCCTAAAAAACCTGGGATGCAAAAGAATCCCAGTAATTTACGTAGATTACAACTCTCCGAACATTGTGCTTCAAACATGGAGAAATAACTACAACCTAACAAAAAGGGATGTGGTGGAAACAACCCTATCCGGGAAACGTTTCCCACCTAAAACAACGTGCCATATGATAAAAAACAGCGGAACATTATCGCACATATCGTCAATTGAAAAGAGGGTTGACGTCCCCCTTGAAGTGCTTAAAAATGAACTCATGCCTACGCCTATAAAAAATGTAAAAGCTGCCATGAATGTTGAACTCTCAGACATGCTTCCAACATACACAAGATTCCTAAAAACGGGAATCGTTGACACTCCATTGATAGTGGACAAGAGAACGGGCGTTTTACTATATGGCTATGAGGCCTTTCAAGCCCTTGACCTACTCTCAGCAGAGAAGGTGCCCACGTTTAAGGTAAACCTAAAAGAGGTGGAAATAAAAACATTAAACCGGCAACTTGGAAACCTATCAGAAGAAAAGCTTATTCAAGCCGGAACTAAGGGGCCAAAGCTCCCGCCAAAAAGTTTCAGCCTTCTCGCGGAACCGGTTAAAATAAGTGTTCCATTAGGAGGATTGGTGGCTAAAAAGAGGAAAAACCGCAAGGCGCTCAAAGTTTACAGTAACACTTTAGAACTGCTTTATGAAGGCTGGCCAACTCCAATTGTAAAGCTAAACTCTTTATCTTCCGCCACTCGAAGCGTTTGGGCCAAGCTTGAATGCTATAACCCCTTCAGCAACAGCGTCAAGGACAGAATAGGCTGGGCCATGATTAAAGAGGCCATGGAAGAGGGAAAGCTCAAAAAAGTTTTGTATGAGGCCACATCCACAAACACTGGAATAGCCCTAACCTCCATAGCCAACACTCTTGGCGTAAAAACAAGGCTTTACATACCAAAAACCATACAGAAGGCAAGCGACACCTACCTAGAAATTCTAAGCGCAGAAGTTGTACGGCTCCCAGTTGGCTTGACAGTTGAAGCAATAAGCCAAGTGGAAAAGGAAGCGAAAGCCGACAAGGCTGCCCACTTAAACCAGTTCGAGAATGACGCCAACTTCAAAGTTCACCTAAAATACACAGCCAAAGAAATAGACGAACAGCTAAAAAGCCTAGGCTTAAAGCCCGCATGCATAATCGGCGGACTTGGGACATCAGGCCACATGAGCGCTATATCTCACTACTTCAAAACCAAATATGGAAAAGGCGTAAAAATTGTAGGCGTCCAACCAGCCCAAAACGAGGTTATCCCGGGCATTAGACGAATAGAAACAGGCATGAAATGGCTCCAAAACGCACAGTTCGACGAGGTAATAGACGTAAAACAGTCAGAAGCCATTGAAGGCGCAATGAAAATTGCGAGAAAAGAAGGTCTTTTAATAGGTTTAAGTTCTGGCGCCGTTGTCCACGCCTTCCAGAGAATCGCTGAGGAAAAAGGCGTATACTGCCTTGTCTTTCCAGATAGCGGATACAAATACATAGAGCAGTTTGAAAAATATCTGGCAAGTGTCTCGCCGAAAAACTAGAGAGGGGTATCCAATTTAACAATTTTCAGACAGTTAAATTTGACCTATTTCTTGCTCATTAAGTATTCGTGGATGGCTCTTGCAGTCCTCTTGCCGGCACCCATAGCGCTTATCACAGTTGCCTCGCCGGTGACGATGTCTCCGCCAGCGTAAACGCCTTCAAGGCTTGTCCTACCATTCTCATCAGCCACAATGGTGCCCCACTTTGTTACGGCTAAGCCTTCCGTTGTGCGCTGGATTATGGGGTTTGGAGTCCTTCCAATGGCGATTATGGCGGTGTCCGTGTCCATTAGAAATTCTGAACCCTTAACTGGGACTGGTCTGCGCCTTCCAGACTCATCTGGTGGTCCCAACTCCATTTGTATGCACTCCATCTGTTTAACCCAGCCTTTTTCGTCGCCGATAAATCGTGTTGGCGCCGCCAAAAACTTGCAGATTATTCCCTCTTCTTCGGCATTTTCAATTTCCTCTTTTCGGGCTGGCATCTCCTCCCTTGAACGACGATAGACTATGCAGACTTGTTCTGCGCCGAGGCGAAGCGCCGAACGGGCAGAATCCATGGCAACATTTCCACCGCCAATAACCACAACATGCTTGCCAATCCTTATAGGCGTGTCATAATCTGGAAAGGCATAAGACTTCATCAAATTGACCCTGATCAGAAACTCGTTAGCCGAATAAATCCCGCCGAGGTTTTCGCCGGGCACGCCTAGAAACTGGGGCAAGCCAGCGCCGGTTCCGATGAAAACTGCGTCGAAACCTCTCTCCTTAAAAAGTTCTGGAATTGTGTAGGTTCTGCCAATAAGATAGCCGAGCTTAAGCTCAACACCAAGTTTCTTAATATAGTTCACTTCGGCTTGCACGATGCTTTTCGGAAGACGAAACTCTGGTATTCCATAAATAAGAACGCCGCCGGGAAGATGCAAAGCCTCAAAAATGACGACTTCATGCCCAAGCTTTGCAAGGTCCGCAGCAGCCGTCAAACCAGCAGGTCCAGCACCTATTATGGCGACTCTCTTGCCAGTAGGCGGAGCCCTCTCCGGAATCGTGAAGCCTCTTGCTCTTTCCCAGTCTGCCAAGAACCTTTCAAGCCTACCAATGCTTACAGGGTCACCCACCTTCCCAAGAACACACATTTTTTGGCACTGCTCTTCTTGGGGGCACACCCGCCCACAAATGGCTGGAAGGCTGTTCTTCTCCTTAATCTTCTTTATGCCTTCCTCATACTTGCCTTCCCTAAGAAGCTTAATGAAGGCTGGAATGTCAATTTCAACAGGGCAGCCACCAATACACTGGGGTTTTGGGCATTGTAGGCATCGGCTAGCCTCTTCTAAGGCTTGCTCCTCCGTATAGCCCAAAGCAACCTCGTTAAAGTTGTGCCTCCGCACTTCTGGCGGCTGCTTAGGAATTGGAACAGCCTTTTTCTTAACCTTTGGCTGAGGCTTACTTTCCGCCACACCCACACCCCCCAAGCTCCCATAAAAGGGCGCTTAAACGCTCCTCTGGAAGGAACATGCGCTGACGCTTAATCAGCTGGTCAAAATCAACAAGATGCCCATCAAACTCTGGGCCGTCAACACACCCAAACTTCATCTGCCCACCGACATTTACACGGCAGACGCCACACATGCCCATGCCATCCACCATGATGGGCATAAGCGTAACAACAGTCGGAATCTTGTAAGGCTTAGTCAACTCGCAGACCTTTTGAAGCATCGGAACGGGTCCCATGGCGACACAGCGATCAAACTTCTCCCCCGCCAAAACATCCTTCACAAAATCCAACCCCTTAAAGCCTTCAGAACCATCATCCGTCGCCACATAAAGCTTATGGCTTAAAGCCTTCATCTCCTCCTTGAAGAAGAGAAGCTCTTTAATGCGGGCGCCCATAACCGTCACAACGGTGTTTCCAGCCTCCCGCAGGGCTTTGACTTGCAAAAGCATGGGTGCAATCATAACACCCCCAGCCACACATAAGACTTTGCCGAAACTCATAATCTCCGAAGGATTTCCAAGCGGTCCAGTGATATTCCATATACTTTCCCCCTTCTTCAACAGACCAAGTTGCCTCGTCGTCTTGCCAACCTCATTGAAAACAAAGGTTACCGAGCCCTTCTTCGCATCATAGCCAGCTATTGTTAAGGGCACCCTCTCACCCTTCTCATTTATAATCACTATGATGAATTGTCCCGGTTTGGCTTTCTCAGCTATTTCAGGAGCATAAACCTCAAACAACTTTATTTTTGGCGCAAGCTCCTTAACCATTAAAATTTCATACATTAGGCTAAACCTCCCTTTTCAAAGGTTTTATTGGCGGTAAAGCCGCAACCCTCCGTACAAAATTTTCAAGCCTCTCCTTAAATTTGCCAGCATCCCTAGGAGAAGCCTCATAAAGCTCAAAACGCTCAATCAAGCCCATCTTCTTCAAAACGTCCCTAAGAACAGCCATGTTCCTCTCAGCAGTGTCGCGTCCCTCTTGAAGCTTACAATCCTCAGCAGAACAAACAACAGCCATAACCCCGTCGAAACCGTTCCTCAAAGCATTGACAACATGCACTGGGTCAAGAGCCTTAAAACATGGAACTTCAAGCGTCACAGCATTCCGCTTAAAAAGCATACCCTCAGTATTGTCAAGGGCTGAAAACTCAGACCACTGACAACAGAAGACAAGAATTACTGGCGACTTGCCTTCAGCCTTCAACCTAAAGGCGGAATCACCATAACGCTTTAAAACATTTTCAAACTCAAAGCCCTTAACCTGAATGGCATGATGCGGGCAAACCAGGGCACATGCACCACAGCCCATACAATAATCACTTAGAATCTTTGGTGTGGCAAATGGCTCTGCTTCTATGGCGGCGTATGGGCAGATGAAGACGCACTTGTCGCAGCCAACACATTTTGTGGTGTCGTAAATAGCCTTTCTGGAATATTTAACAACTCGGACAGCGTCCTTGCTGAAGCCTAACTCTTCAAGAACCCTTCTTCCAAGGAAAAGCCTCCTCATGTTAATTTTCGTGCCTTCCTTGAAGCGACAGAAAAAATCCTCACACTGAATTGAAACTACATTTTTAATGCCAAAGCCCAAAACCTTGAATATAAATTCTGTTGGAACCCGCCCAGAACATGGCAAACGCAGCGGAATATACTCCTTCACACTTAAGCCTTGCTCAGTCAGAATCTCCTCAACTTCCCTTGTTGAAGGCGAGTTTCCACGGCACATAAGCACAAGGGTTTCTGCTCCAGTTCTTTTCAGCTCATTCTCAACATAACCCACTAAACTATCATAGTCATAATAGACTATTTCTATGGCGAAAACAGGACAGGCACTATAGCATATCCCACAAACTTGACACTTCTGAATGTCTATTTCAACCTTGCCAGTTTCCACATCCCGCCTTATGGCTTCGTAGGGGCATATGGAATAACAAATTAAACAGCGGCTGCAATAATCCTGGTTTATGCTTACAACAACCGTTTGCTCTTCACCCATTCCAATATCTCCAACTGCTTCTTACTCAAAGCGCCTTATCAGCGCTAGAAGTTTTGAATGATAAGACTACGAATAATATAATATTTTTGGAGTAAAAATAGTGCATTATTGCCTGAAATAGTAGGGTCTGCGAATAAACCCATAAGCCTCCAAGGCAGCTGTTATTCCCTGCCCCACAGCCGTTCCAACCTGCTTAACCGGATGATTAGTGACATCGCCAGCCGCATAAACCCCTGGAACATTTGTTCTTTGACGAGTGTCAACAATTATGTAGCCATGCTCGTCAACGGCTACTCCGGCATCCATTGCCAGCTGACTGTTGGGCTTCTCACCAACTTGAACAAAGATTCCATCTATTGGAAGTTCTGTAACAGTGCCAGTCTTCACATTGAACAGCAAAGCATCGCTGACAAGCTTTTCGCCCTTAATCTCCTTCAATTCTGTGTTCCAGAAAACCTCAACGTTAGACTTTTCCAAAAGTGCTTTCACACGCGCCTCTTCAGCTCTGAAGGCGTCCCTCCTATGTGCAACTTTAACTTCTGAGGCTAAATCAGCCAAATAAAGGGCTGTTGCCACAGCAGAGTTGCCTCCACCAACCACCAAGACACGTTTACCTTTAAAGAGGGGACCATCGCAAATTCCACAATAGCTTACGCCTCTGCCGCGAAACTCTTTTTCGCCTGGAATGCCAAGCTCAGTGTAACTTGTGCCGGAAGCAATTATAATAGCCTTAGCCCTATAGGAGGCTTTAGCCGTTTCAACAATCTTCTCTTCGCCTTTAAGGTTTAGGCTTGTAACCTTTTCAAACTCGTGGATTTCGGCGCCAAGCCTCCTACAATGTGCCACAATTTTCTGCATGAGTTCAAGACCGCTTATCCTCTCGAAACCCGGATAGTTCTCAATTATAGGGGCGTCTGCGGCTGTTCCACCAGCAACCTTCTCTTCAAGGATTAAAGTTTTCAACCCGCTTCTGACGGCATAAATTCCAGCTGTTAAGCCAGCAGCTCCGGCTCCAATAATTATTAATTCCAAGTTTTCCATCTCTAACAACCTTAACAAATTATTTGGCTGCAACGCTGTTTTAATTGTTTTGTAATCGCTAATCTTCTTCAAGGTCCATGTCAAGTTCGGCTATTTCAAGCTCGTAACATTCTTGGCAAAGCCCATCATAAGCCTCATACTCTTCTTTTGTGATTTCTCTGCCAGAGCATGCAGTGGTAGGTTTCTTCTTCCTCATCTTCCCCCATTCATAAGCCTCAAAATTTTATATGCCGCACACCTTTTATAAGGCAAGTGCCAAAAGCTCTGCCACGTCCATAACTTGGATTTTACCCTCATTACTGGTTGTTTTTACGGCGTCCTCCATTGTGAGCATGCAAAAGGGACAAGCCACAGTCAAAATGTCTGCTCCGACATCAACAGCCTCTTTAACGCGGGCTTCAGCTAAGCGCGGTCCTGGAATGTCAACCCACATCCTTCCGCCTCCTCCTTCGCAGCATAGGCTCCTGCTTCTTGAGCGGTCAAATTCTAAAAGTGTTACGCCCTTTATGCTTTCAATTACCTTGCGGGGTTCATCATAAATGTTGTTTTGTTTGCCAAGATAACATGGGTCATGATAAATCACTTTTTTGGCAACCTCTTTTGATGGCGTTAGCTTTCCAGTTTCAATAAGCTTCGCCAAAAGTTGCGCGTGATGTTGGGGTTCGAAGCTTGTTTGATTATACTTATTCTTAAAGACATGAAAGCCGTGGGGGCAACTTGTAACCAGTTGTTTGACGCCGTGCTTGCCAAAAATTTTCATGTTTTCCTCCGCTAATAAATCGAAAAGCCCCTTTTCACCCATGCCGTAGACTTCACTTCCACAACAGTTTTCCTCATCGCCCAAAACCCCAAAGTTAAGCCCGGCAGCCTCAAAGCATTTTACAAGACTTTTTGCGACATTTTGCACTCTTGGGTCGTAGGCTGGTGTGCAACCAACATAATATAGGATTTCTGCTCCCTGCGAGATGTGCTTAACATTTAAGCCTTGACTCCATTCCATGCGTTTTCCACGAATTCTACCCCAAGGGTTACCGTTTTTGAATATGCTTTCCAAAGCATCTCTAATGGTGGGGGCTATTTGGCCTTCCTCAACAGCCATGCTTCTTATGTCTATGAGGAACTCGTATGGGTTTAAGTCCTTGGGACATCGCACTCCGCAAGTGGAGCATGTTGTGCAGCTCCACAGCTCGTTTGGCGGATGTATCGCCAGCCTGCCTAGGGCGGAAACTTCGCGCATGTAACGCCTAATATTCAAGTTTGCTTTCTTGGCAACTGGGCAGCTTCCAGTGCACATACCACATTGAATGCATTCCAAAAGCTTGTGTTTTTGAACAAGTTCTTGAGGGTTCATTTCATGTCACTTTTGTTGAAAGTTGAAGAGTAAGATTTTAAAAGCATTTTCCCTTCTAAGGGTTTAAACAATCATGCAATTTGGAGACGCTCACCAATGTCAGAGGAAAAAAGGGAGTCGGGAAAACCCCGCATAGGAATTTTTGTATGCGAATGCGGCGGCAACATTGGAGACGTTGTTGATGTTAAGGCTGTCGTTGAAGCCGTCAAAAACTGGGAAGGCGTTGCAGTAGCTAAATACCACAAATATTTGTGTTCAAAGCCAGCCCAAGAAATGATTGCAGAAGCCATAATGAAGGAAAACCTGGACAGAGTTGTTGTGGCTTCTTGCACGCCAAGAATGCACCTAGCCACTTTTCAAAGTGTGCTGGAGAGGGCTGGATTAAACCCCTACATGCTTGAATTCGTAAACATAAGGGAACAAGACTCATGGGTTCACGGACCAAAACCAAACCCCGAGGCAACAAGAAAAGCGATAAGCCTAATAAGGGGAGGGTACGAACGCAGCCTCGAACTAGAGCCGCTTGAGATGATAAGCGAGAAGGGCTCGCGGGAAATCCTCATTGTAGGTGGCGGTATAGCTGGCATAATGGCCGCCCTCCAGCTTGGATATTTAGGCTATAGGGTTCACCTTGTTGAGCGTAAACCCAGCATAGGCGGGAACATGGCTAAACTAACAAAGGTTTTTCCCACGCTGGATTGTGCTCAATGCATTTTAACGCCCAGAATGGCTGAGGTTGGGAGAAACCCAAATGTGAACTTGTTGTCGTATGCTGAGGTGCAAGACGTTAGCGGGCGTCCCGGAAATTACACTGTTCGAATTTTCATGAAACCCCGGGGCGTTGACGTTGAAAAGTGCAGAAGCTGCGGGGTCTGCGCAAAAGTCTGCCCAGTCACTGTTCCAGACGAGTTTAATGAGAGTTTGTCTCAGCGGAAAGCAGCCTACATAGAGTTTCCACAAGCCGTTCCATCCGCCTACGCCATAGACTTCAACGCTTGCACAAAATGTGGGAAATGTGAACAATACTGCCCAGCAAAAGCCATAAACTTGAATGACACGGGCAAGATTGTTGAGTTAAATGTTGGCGCCGTAATTTTAGCAACAGGCTACACGCTTTATGATGCACGGAAATTGGAAAACTATGGTTACGGCATTTACAAAAACGTCATAACAATGATGGACTTGGAGAGGCTCACATCGGCAACAGGACCTACAGGAGGCTATGTTAAGAGGGCTGACGGAAGCGATGTTCGAAAAATCGCAATAGTACTATGCGCTGGCTCAAGAGACAAGAACCACATTCCATACTGTAGCCGAATATGCTGTATGTACGCCCTTAAGCAAGCCTTTGTCCTTAAGAAAATGCTGGGAATAGACGTGACAATCTATTACACGGACATTAGAGCTACTGGCAAGGGCTATGAGGACTTGTATTGGCGAGACCAGGAAGCTGGCGTAGTTTTCATCCGTGGGAAAGTAGCCGAAGTATGGAAAAACAACAACGGAAAGCTTGTTGTCCAAGCTGAGGATACGCTTACTGGCGAGATTAGGGAAGACGAATTTGACATGGTGGCTTTGGCAACACCAATGGTTCCGCCAGACGGGTTAAAGGAACTCGCTGAAAAAATGAAAGTAGCCATTGGCGAGGATGGCTTCATAACAGAGAAGCATCCAAAACTCGACCCGGTGGACTCGCTTGTCACGGGAATCTTCGCGTGTGGATGCGCCCTAAGCCCAAAAGACGTGAGAGACACAGTTTCAGATGCCCTTGGCGCAGCGGCAAGGGCAGCCCTATTCCTAAAAAGCGAATACGTAACCACCAGCCCAGAAAAGGCCTTTGTCATCGCAGAACTATGCAACGGATGCGGTGAATGCGTAAAAATTTGCCCAGTAAACGCCATAACAATGCAGAATGGCAAAGCGAAAATAGACCCCTTCCAATGCACTGGCTGTGGCGCATGCATCCCAATATGCCCACAAGAAGCCATAGACTTCAAGAACTCAACAACAAAGCAGATAAAAGCCACAATAAGAGGAGTTTTAGCCGACAAAACACCAGAGGAAACCAGAATAATAGCCTTCGTCGATAAGAATGTGGGATATACTGGAATGGACTTCTTGGGACTTGACCGCACAAACTACCCGGAGGACGTCCGCATAGTAGCTGTCCCAACAACAGCAATACTTGGAAAGAAACAGATACTCATGGCATTTGCATATGGAGCAGATGGAGTGCTAGTGATTGAGGGAAGCGAAGAAATAGACGAGAAATTCACAAAGAAACGCATGATAGAAATGGGCAAAGAGATCGCAGCCTTCGGAATAGAAACAATGAGGCTTCGGTACAGCTATGTACCATTACCAGTTTACAAGAAGGCTGCAGAACTCTTCACAATGTTCACGGACAGAATCAAAAAGTTCGGGCCATTGGCAGAAGAAAAACGCCAAAACATAAAACAAAAACTACAATTATAAAGGGTGCAATCCTCAAGTACGCCATCTCTAACAACAATAACAATTAAAAGCGCAAAGCCATCTATAACTTTATATTGGGCGTATAAATGAGTGAAAAAGCTAAAAAAGTAAATCTTCTGAAACCTTTTGACACAAGCAAAATTTCAATAGAGAAAGACAGCTACTTTCACGACGCCTACATAGTGGATCTTCCATTAGAAACTACCCCAAACCATGTTTGGCAGGACATTTTTGAACGTGAATGGAAATCAAGCAGACACCTATGGGATAGGAAACTCTTCATTATAGGGGACAAAATAAGGCTAATAACAACAGAAGACGACTTTAAAGAGAAGCTCGACTGGGTTGAACAGGTTATAAATCAAACGAATAAAGCCATAGACGAGTATAACCGTAGCATAGAAGCCGCCAAAGAATTGGAAATCAAGAGGAAAGTATGGGAAGAAAGAGCAACAATTGAGAGAATGCGGGAAATACTGATGAAAAAATTTAGCCAAGCCTAAAATCGAAAAGACCAAGCAGCTACTAAAATTTGAAAGCGGAGACGTTAAACAACCTCTTCACTTTTACTGAAGAGCAGTAAAGGTTTAATTTGAGTTCTGCATTTGTTTTGTCGGTGCAAAATATGAGGGATTATGTTCTCTTCTCGTGAAAACAAAACCTTTAATATCCCTCAGAACAGTTCAGAAAACTTTATGGAATTTTTAAGGCGAATCGAGGAGAAATGGCAGAAACGCTGGGAAGAAGCAAAAATCTTTGAGGCAAACCCAGACTCAACGAAGCCAAAATTCTTCATAACGGTGGCTTATCCATATCCCAACTCTCCGCAACACATAGGTCACGCAAGAACCTATACTTTAGCTGACGTTTACGCCAGATACATGCGGATGCGAGGCTATAACGTGCTTTTGCCGATGGCTTTCCATTATACCGGCACGCCAGTCTTAGCCATGGCAAAGCGTCTGGCAGAAAATGATGAAGATTTGATAAGCGATTTTGTAGATGTCTACAAGGTTCCAAGGGAAAAATTGAAGGAGCTAACAGACCCCCTTGCGATGGCTCGCTATTTCCACGAGGAAATCAAAGAGGGCATGCGAAGAATAGGCTATTCAATAGACTGGAGGCGTGAGTTCACAACCGTTGACCCTCATTATAATCGCTTCATAGAGTGGCAGTTCCACAAGCTCCGCGAGAAGGGCTATATAACCCGCGGAAGCCACCCGGTGGGCTGGTGTCCTAAGGACGGCAATCCTGTTGGGCAGCATGATACTCAAGGTGATGTGGAGCCCGAAATAGGCG
The DNA here is from genome assembly GCA_964573785.1 of uncultured Candidatus Bathyarchaeia archaeon. Lineage (GTDB taxonomy): Archaea > Thermoproteota > Bathyarchaeia > Bathyarchaeales > Bathycorpusculaceae > JAGTQI01. The sequence goes on along the minus strand of CAZNKF010000001.1, from coordinate 135,894 downwards.
AGTTTACATTGATAAAGTTTAGGCACGGCGAATGGGTTCTTCCAACGGCTACACTGCGCCCAGAAACGGTCTTCGGTGTTACAAACATCTGGCTTAACCCAACGGTAAAGTATGTAAAAGTCGCTGTTGACGGCGAAAAATGGATAATAAGCCAAGAATGCGCTGAAAAGTTAACATACCAAAACCACAAAGTAGCCATTCTTGAAAGCTTTGAAGGAAAAGAGCTCATAGGAAAACTTGTTAAAAATCCAGCAACAAATGAGGAAGTCTACATTCTACCAGCAGAATTCGTTGACCCCAAAAACGCGACAGGCGTTGTAATGTCTGTGCCTGGACATGCCCCATACGATTATGTGGCCTTAGAAAATATAAAGAGCGAGCCGTCGAGGATTGTGGAATATGGACTGGCAGAGGATGCTGTAAAATCCATAAATGCCATTTCAATTATCGAGGTTCCTCAATACTCTGAGGTTCCAGCGGCAGATGTTGTAAAAAGGATGGGCATAAAAGAGCAGACGGACCCCAAACTTGAAGACGCCACAAAAGAGGTTTACAGACACGAGTTCCACAACGGGAAAATGAAAATCAACACCGGAAAGTATGCTGGCTTGTCAGTGGCGGAAGCAAAAGAAAAAGTTAAGCAAGACTTAATAGCCGCTGGAAAAGCCACAACAATGTATGAGCTTTTAAACAGACCAGTTCGGTGCCGCTGTGGAACAGAATGCATCGTGAAAATCTTCGAAAACCAGTGGTTCATAGATTACGGAAAACCAGAATGGAAAGCCCTAGCCCACAAATGCCTAGAAAAAATGAGAATACTGCCAGAAGAACTCCGCGCAGAATACAAGTATGTAATAGACTGGCTTCATGAAAAGGCATGCGCAAGAAAGTCTGGCTTGGGAACCCGACTACCATGGGACCCAGAGTGGATTATAGAATCCCTATCAGACTCAACAATTTACATGGCATACTACACTATAGTCCGCCACATAAAGGAAAACAAAATAAAACCCAACCAGTTGACAGACAAAGCTTTCAACTACATCTTCCTCGGGATTGGAAATGCCAAAGAAGTAGCAGAGGAAACTGGAATAGACGCTGCGATTTTAGAAAACATGCGGCAAGAGTTCATATACTTCTATCCCCTTGACAGTAGGCATTCAGCCCACGAGCTAATCCCAAACCACCTAACATTCATGATATTTAACCACACAGCAATATTCCCAGAAAACCTTTGGCCTCGCCAAATAGTGACAAACGGGCTCGTCACAATGGAAGGAGCCAAAATGAGCAAGTCCTTCGGCAACATAATACCCTTAAGAGAAGGCCTAAAAACTCTCGGCGCAGACCCAATAAGGCTAAGTGTATTGGCGACGGCAGAACTTTTACAAGACGCAGACTTCAGCCCGGCTGTTGCAAAGGCAATGCGCGATAGGCTGGAGCGGCTTTACAGGCTTGCTGTTGAAGCTGTCAAGGCTGAAGTAAGCCAAAAAAGTCAACCGTCAAAAGAAGAGCTGACAGCCATTGATAGATGGATGCTAAGCCGACTGCAAGAACACATTAAAAGAGCAACAGACGCCATGGAAAAGTTGGCGGTGCGTAAGGCAATTCACGCAATCTTATTTGAACTAGACCAAGACCTACAATGGTACCAGAAACGTGCAAAGACAACACCAAAAGCTGCCGCTGCCTATATACTGAAAGAAGTGCTGAAAAATCAAATATTGATGCTGACACCTTTCGCGCCGCACATTTGCGAAGAGCTATGGGAAAAAATGGGCGGAAAAGGATTCGCCTCCCTGGCGCAGTGGCCAAAACCAGATGAAGCTAAAGTTGATGTTAGGGCTGAGGAAAGCGAAACACTCATATCAACATTACTTGAGGACACGTTACACATTGTAAAGGCAACGGGGATAACGCCCAAAAAAGTGTTCTATTATACAGCGTCCGCATGGAAGTGGAAGGCGTACCTAAAAGCAGTTGAAAAATCAATGGAAGGAAAGCTTGAGCAAGGCAACATAATTAGAGAACTGTTAAAAGACGCGAACTTGAAAGGAAAAGCTAAGGAAATAGCCGATTTCGTGGGCAAAATAATCGAAGAAGTTAATAGGATGCCCCAAGAGAGAAAGGAAAGGCTAATCCTTGTTGGATGTTTGGACGAAGCCCAAATATTGGAGGAAGCAAAAGAATTCTTGAAAGCCGAAGTCGGTGCCTCCGGAATAACCATATACAAAGAGGAAAGCATAGGGCTTTATGACCTTAAAAATAGGGCGAAAATGGCGAAACCCTGGCGGCCAGCAATTTACATAGAATAAAAGATAAAACTATATCTTCACCACTTTTCATATGAAAACCAGCGGAGGGTCCGTGGCGCAGCTTGGACAAGAAGGCGTAATGCTTGACCCAAAGAGCGCGTCGGCCTTCTAAGCCGGAGATCCCGGGTTCAAATCCCGGCGGACCCGCTAATTTATGGAAACCTTATTTAAAGTGCTTATGACACCTAAATCTTGTACTGGTGAGGGCGAATGTCATGAAGGTTACGTTTTGGTTGTTGGATGTGAATTATGAGGTTCGTGATCACGAACCGGAAGTGTGGCTTTGGGGTGTAGACTCTTCCGGAAGCAGGGTGTTAGTTATTGATAGGGGTTTTCTTTCGTATTTTTATGCCGTTGTTGAGGAGGGTTTTGACCATGCGAAAGTTGCTGGGGAAATTAAGTCTAGAAAGGCGGAGTTTCCATTAATTGCTGAAATTGAGGTTGTTGAAAGGAAGTTTTTCGGCAAGCCCGTTAAAGCGTTGAAGGTTTATTGTCGCGACCCGGATGTTATGGCGAAGTATGCGAGGGCTTTTAGGAAAATAGATGGTGTAAAGGAGTGTTTTGAGGATGATATTCGTTATTCTATGCGCTATTTAATTGACAATGGCGTTGTTCCGTGTGGCTGGCACGAGGTTAAGGTTGCCGGGGAAATGAAAAATGTGGATTTGCATGTGGACCACGTCTATGTGGCTGCTTCTCCTCCAAAATTTGTTGAAAGAGCGGAAGTGCCAAACTTGAGGGTTTTAGGCTTTTCAATAATCTGTTATAGCCGTGAGGGGGCGCCGAAACCTGATAGAAATCCCGTTGTTATTATTTCGGTGGCGACCAGCAACAGTGAGGAGAGACAGTTTGTCGCCGACGAAGACAAGAATGACAAGCCTGTTCTTGAGGCTTTTATGGATTATGTGCGAAGCTTCGACCCCGACATTATTGTTGGTTATGGGGTTAATAGGCAGGATTGGGCTTACCTCAACGAGCGTTGTAAGAGGCTTGGTTTGCGTCTGTCTATTGATAGGGCTAAAACTGAGCCGCATACGAGTGTTTATGGGCATGTCTCGATTACTGGTAGGGCGAATGTTGACATTTTAGATTTTGCAGATGAGTTTCCAGATGTTAAGGTTAAGACTTTGGAGAATTTGGCGGATTACTTGGGAGTTATGAAGATTGAGGAGCGTGTTTTGATTGAGGATGTGGATTTCGCCGATTACTGGGATGACAAGGCGAAGCGTGAAACCTTAAAGCGGTTTTCTATGGAGAACGCCCGATGTATTATGGGCATAGCTAAAGCTATTCTAGATTTTGCTATGCAACTTTCAAGTCTTGTGGGTTTGCCCCTTGACCATGTTGGAACTGCTGCTGTTGGCTTTAGGGTTGAGTGGTTCCTGATTAAGCACGCCCATAAAATTGGCGAGCTTGTGCCCAAAAGAGTTGAGCAACCGTATAGGCCTTATGTTGGTGCCATAGTGCTTAGTCCCAAGCCCGGCGTGCACGAGAATATTGCCGTTTTGGACTTTGCTTCCATGTACCCAAACCTCATGATAACATACAACCTTTCACCGGATACTTATGTGGCTTCTAAAGAGCCAACTCCACCATGCGGGGTTTATGAAGCACCTGAGGTTAAGCATAGATTTAGGAGGGAACCTCCAGGGTTTTACAAGGAGGTTTTGTCTCATCTTATAAGTGTTAGAAATGAGGTTCGCGCAAAGATGAAAAAGTGTCCCCCTGACAGTGTTGAGTACCGCGTTTTAGACGCCAGACAGAAGGCTGTTAAGGTTATTACGAATGCTTCTTATGGTTATGCTGGCTGGATTGGTGCGAGATGGTACATTAAGCCCGTTGCTGAGGCTGCCACTGCTTGGGGTAGACACACGATTTTAACGGCTATTAAGATGGCTGAGGAGGAGGGCTTAACGGTTGTTTATGGCGACACTGACAGTATATTCATAAAGTATGAACCTGAAAAGGTTGAGCGTCTTGCCGCAAAGATTTATGAGAAGCTTGGTTTGGAAATTAAGCCTGACAAGATTTACACGCGTATATTTTTCACAGAAGCCAAGAAGCGTTATGCTGGGCTTCTTCCTGATGGACGTTTGGACATTGTTGGTTTGGAGGTTATACGGGGCGACTGGGCTGTAGTAGCTAAAAAGGTTCAGGAGAAAGTGTTAGAGATAATTTTAAAGGAGCAGTCGCCGCAGAAAGCTACAAGGTTTACCCAACAGTTCATTTATGAGCTGAGGCAGAGGCGTGTTCCATACCGCGACCTAATAATCTGGAAGACCTTAACGAAGCCTGTTGAGGAATATGCCGTTAAAGCGTCCCATGTTGAGGCTGCTAGGATGCTTATGGAGAAGGGGTGGAAGCTTGCCATGGGTGACAAGGTGGGTTACGTTGTTGTTGCGGGGACTGGACGCCTATACGAGCGGGTTAAGCCCTACATGTTCGCCTCTTACGACGAGGTGGACATAGAATATTATGTGACTAACCAAGTTGCGCCGGCAGCAGCCAGAGTTCTCGAGTGTTTTGGCATAACCGAAGAGCAGTTGTTGGCGGCTAAGGCTAGTGATAAAGAAAGGGAGACTAGGAGGCTTACAGACTTTTTCTAGGCTAGCTGTTCGGATATTTCGGAGAAGGTTGTTAGCTGCACGTTTAAGGGCGGTTTCACAGCTTCTGAGATTCGCGATGCAACAATGTTTTTAATGTTCTTCTCGCTGGCTATGTCCACTATCCTCTGGGTTATTATGCCATCAAAGACCACGGTGTCCACACCGCTGGCTTGCTGGAGTTTTTCAGCTAATTGGCTTACTGGAAGCCTTTCTATCTGTTCGAGTTTCTCGTTTAGGAGAACCGCCTCAAATGTGCCATCCAGTTCTTTTGCTATCTGAACAACCTCTCTTGGAAGTTCCACTCGGCGCTTTTCCCTTTTTGGCGGTTTGAAAAGCTCCTCAACTGAGACTTTGGCTTCCAAAGCCTCGAAGATTTCCCTGCAGTTCAGCTCCTCAACCTCTTTCCCTCTTGGGGCTCTGGCTACATACTTTACGTTGGTCACCTGCAATAGCTCTTTTAGGATTAGGTCTCCACCGCGGTCTCCGTCGAGGAAGGCTGTCGTCTCCTTTTCTTTGCAAAGCTTCTTTATTGTCTCTGGAACCTTTGCGCCTTCAAGGGCTATGACATTGTGAATTCCGCAACGCAGCAAATTTATAACGTCGGCTCTTCCCTCAACGAGGATTACTTCCTTTGCGCTGTCAATTTCTGGTCCTGCCGAAAGCTCCTCTGGGCCGTATTTTTCAACTTTCGCCACCTTTAGGGTTTCAGCAAGCTCTTTGAAAACTTCGTCTACGGTGGGCATGGACTCTATTGTCCATTTGTGGAGGATTTCTTTTGCTCTATCAATTATGGCTTTTCGGCGGGCTTCTCTTACATCTTCAATTTTTTCGAGGGTTACTTTTGCTGCGCACGGTCCAACCCGGTTTATGCTTTCTATGCTGGCTGCCAAAAGGGCTGTTGAAACACGGTCAAGGCTTGTGGGAATAATGATGGTTCCTGTGGTTCTGTCATTTTTTGAGTGAAGCTCGATTTCTATTCTGCCTATTCTCCCGGATTTTTGGAGTTCTCTTAGATCTAGTTCTGGTCCGAAGAGTCCTTCTGTTTGTCCGAAAACTGCTCCTATGACGTCTGGTTTTTCAACTACTCCTTCTATTTCGAATTTTGCGCGTATGACATACTTTATTGTAAGGGTTTGTGATGAACCCGTAAGCGTCACCTCCATTGCATGATTTATGCCTTATTAGCCTAATTATGTGATGAGAGAACTGTGCCTCTCAACACCGAGATTAGTTAATAATGACTTTCGATATATATTACCTTTATGAATCTCCAATCTTTCTTTTTAATGTTTTCATGTATTTGGCTAAGCCTTCTATGTCTTTGACTTCTCTACCTACTAGGCTGGAAAGCCTTATCCAAAAATGTATGTTCGCTTTTATGCCCGCTTTTTCTACGTGCTGCCTTAGGTTTTCTGTTAGCTCTCTGCCCTTTCTGTCAAAGTCTAGGAGCATTATGATTTCGGTTGAGTTTGCGTTTTCTATTTCGGAAACTACGTCTAGTAGGCTTTTTCCGCCCGTTTTGGCGAATATTATTTGGCCACTTACACCAAAAGTTCTTAAGGCTTCTGCATCTTTCCTTCCTTCGACAAGTATTGGTTTTCCACTTTCGTTTTCTTCGGCTAGCTGCTCCAAAACTTGTAGAATCTGCTCCTCTTTCTCTTTCAGATGTGTGGACAAGCCCTTTTACCTTGTTACTTCTACCTTTTTCACAACTTCTAGGCTTTCGCGGGCTTCTTTATCCGTTTCGAAATACCTTCTTATGGGTTCCAGCATTTTGGCTAGTTCTTTGGCTACAGCATTTTTCAAGTCTTGGGGGTGAAGCCGCCCGTTTCTGTAGGCTTTTTCTAGTTCTTCGTAGTTTTCGAAGGTTATTGTTCCGCCGTATTTGGCTGGGCGTTCTATGGTGAAGGCTTTTGTTTCATGGAATATTACGTATTTGACTATTTCTAGGACTGGGTTCATTTCCGTCTGTTTTTCTGGGCACCATGCTCTTTTCAGTTTAGCCTTAATCTGTTCTTCGTTGTCGTGGATGAATATGGCTGTCCAAGGCTTTGATTTGCTCATTTTGCTGGCAATCACCTGCTCAAGCTTGTCTTTTGTTTCGAGTTTGGCTGGTTCCGCTATGCCCATGAGGAGGTGGTGGTGGACTGCAACAGGCTTTTTCCATCCCATTTTTGGGAAGATTTCGCGTGCCAGCACATGTGCCTTGCGTTGGTCCATTCCGCCGTGGGGTATGTCAGCGCCTATAGTTTTTATGTCTACGGCTTGCATTGGCGGATAGAAGTACTGAGACAAGTCCAGCTTTTCTGTTTCGCTTCTCCCCATTATTGTGAGGCAGCGGAGCGTGCGGCTTAAAGTCATATGCTTGGCAAACTTCAGCAAATTACGCCAATACTCATCATTGTTGTGGTAAAGCTCTGAGCCGACGACAATTTTTACGCCGGGGCAGAAGAACCGGAAGGCTTTTGCATAGTACCTTGTGGCTTGGAGAATTTTATCCCAGTCTCCGCCAAACTTGTTGTTTATGAAGCTGTGCCAATCAGCCAAATAAACTTGGCAGCGGACGCCAGCCTTCAGTAAATCGTTTATCTTAAAGCCTGAAATCACCAAGTTTCCAAGATGCAGCAAGCCAGAAATCTCAAAGCCTATGTAGTGTCCGGGGTGCAGGTTTGTTTCTAGAAGCTCCCTTAACTCGTTTTCGACGAGAATCTCTTCGGTTGGCGGTCTTTTAATTAGGTCGATTTTCGTTTCTATGTCCAAGGCTTGTCAAGCCTTCTACATTTAAGCCAAACATGAACTTAAAAGTTGTTTCGCGGGCGCTTATTGTCCCCACGTTACCTATCACTTAACTTCATCGTGGAGCCGTACGCTCCCCTTGGTTAAGCTCTCTCCGGCGTGGGAGTTTTGCGCCCGCGCCCACCGTGTCCCATGCTTGGGTAAACCCGCCTTCACAGCAACAAGCGTTTATTGAACGCTGGCTGCTCTGTTGGGTCCGTCGGCATGGATTTATCCCGGCGGGATTCCAAGAAGCTCGCATAAAGTGGGTCATCGCCAATTCTAGTCTAAAACCCTTTTACGAATTAAATGTTGCTGTTCACGAGGAGGCAAACGGCGAAGGTCATATTTGTGCTTGCCGAAAAACCTTAAAAGCATTACCCTCATAGTTTTCGGCAAACTCAGAATTTTTCAACATTTTTACATTCTTAAGAAGTGCATAATAACGGGACAAGTCTTCCATAACTTTTCCTCGGATTCAGAAGCTATTTTACGCTAAATATTTATGCATTATTAACTTGCGCTAAACATTCGCTATAGGGTTTACGACTTTTCATGGCTCATCCTTTGAAATATTCCCTTACGGGAATACAGTTTTATTTATCAATAAGCCCGAAAGATGGTTTAGGAAAAAGGGAAGGCTCATCCTAAAACGAATTCAAGGCAGATTTCTACGCTGGAAAAAAGCAGCTGAAAAGAAAACTTTAAAACTAATCTATTTGCTATTTATTTTGCCAATTCTTCTGGCTTTTCTATGCTGGCTTTATTTTCCAGCCTTAGCCTACACTCTCTCTGCATATGTTTTCGGCTATAAACCAAATATTCAGCCCACCCACTGGCTTTGGCACGGCACACTTTACGCTTTATTCACGCTTTACACTTTTCTGGCGATAGGGGTGGGAGGCATCATGGTGGTTGCAGCTTGGATATGGAAGCGAAGAGGGGAAATAGGTGAAAGCATTCGATACCCATCGGTTAGTTTTGTTGTTCCCGCCTATAACGAGGAAAAATACATTGCAAAATGCGTGACAAGCCTTTTCGTCAATGCTTCAAATTACCCCGGTTTCTGTGAAATAATAGTTGTGGACGACGGAAGCACCGACTACACATATGAAATCGCATGGATGGCAATGCAAAAATGCCGAAGACAATGGCCTAACATAAGAGGCAGAGTTGTTAGGCACTGTGCAAATCTTGGCAAGGCTGAAGCCATAAGGACAGGTGTTAACCGAGCCATGGGCGAATTAATAGCCACCGTAGACGCTGACACGTGGTGGGAACCTAACGCCCTACAAGAACTTGTTAAGACAGCGGAAAACGCTGGCAAATATGCCGTAAGCGGTTATATCCACCCTACAGACGGTGAAAGTGAACGGAGACTCTACATAATACTCCAGCAACTTGAGTATAGCCAAGGGCTTGGAATATATCGCAGCGCCCAAGCTTTGGGAAACGCTGTCCTAGTGGTTCCAGGACCCATGGGCTTGTATAGAGCAGACGTGTTTAGAGAAATATTAAACGGAAAAACCATTAAGTCTGTGACTGAAGACCTTGAAATCACTTTAGAAATGCAAAAGAAAAAGCTACCTATAGGGTATGCTGAAAACGCCAGAAGCTCAACCGTAGCGCCAACAACATTCAAAGCCTTTTGGGCTCAACGGCTAAGATGGTTTATGGGCGGTCTCCACAACATGTTATCCATCCATAAAGACTTGCTTTTTAAACGGCGGTTTTTAAGCTTGATTTTATGGGACGCCCTACTATTAGGTTATGGGTGCAGTCTAATAGAAATCATCGCCTTATTCAGCCTCCCCCTATTCCTATGGTTTGCCCCAGACAAAATATTCTTCCTACTGAACCTGTTACTTTATGCCCTTCTCGCGTTCACGGTGGGAGTAATCTATCATGCTATAGCTTTAAAATTCTCTTATGGAAAATACAACCACAAACATCTTCTGGTTTATACTCCGCTATACTATTTGTTGAGAATAATTAACGTGCTTGCAAGAACAAAAAGCCTAATAAAATATTTAATAGGCGATAGAGGCAACTGGCAAAAACCTATAAAATAGGCTAAAACCGTGATTCTGCCTTAGCCCTCTCCAGAACATATACAAGCAACATAAATAACCAACAACGATTAGGCCACAAGTTGTTAAAGCTTCCGAAAAAGCCATAACATTTCAATTCGACACCCTTTTTCTTATGATTATAGATTATGTTGCCGTATGGAGATTTGAGAAACGTGTGATAGATAGACTGTTAAAAATTAAGGAGGAATATCCGGATTTTGTCGCCAACACTTCGAAACAATTAAATCTATTTAGGAATGGGAGATGACCTCAAATCGTCCAGCATGGTTTTTTGTGAATTTGGAAAGCAGAGGCAAACAAAACAGCCATGTGTTAAATTCAGCGCGAACGGGAATGGAGCAAAAACCATATATGAAAGATGCGGGTAGGCTGTTACGCTGGAGTATACTACGGATTGTTTTTATCTGATGGAGAATGGCTTAGAATGCTTAAGTTGCAAAGAGAAAAGCGCCTTTCAAAAAATTAAAATTAAAGCGGTTTGTTATGCTGTGGAAAAGTCAATTTTAGGGCGTTTGCAACTGTTAAATTGACTAGTCCCCTCTAGTTTTTCTTTGTATTAGCCATTCTAGGTCTATTTCTAGGGCTGCTGTTGGGTTTTCTATTTCAAAGTTGTTTAAAACTTGTGGGTGAGCTTCGCCTAGAACCCCAATTTGCCTTTTGCCTATGTGGATGGCGGCTGTTCTCCCACCTAGGAAGCTTGGGTGTTTTGCTGCTTTTATTTGCCAGTTTGCCACTCCCATGTTGGCTAGAAGCGCCTCACAGCTTGATTTTATTTCTGTGAAGTTCGCCAGCGAGTGGGATGTGACTGCTGCCAAGTGCAAGCGTCTTTCACACATGGTTTCTTGTCGATGGTTTATTTTTGCCACGTCTGAAACTTCGAAAAGCTTCTGCGGGTAGCTTTCATGCTTGTTTTCGGCTAGATTCTTCAAAAGCCCGGGAAGGAGCATTTCCCTCAATATTGTGTATTCGGCTGAGACTGGGTTTGCTAGGCGCACTGGGTTTTTGGCTTTAAGCCTCATAAGCTCGTAGTGGACCCGCTCGTTTGTTAATGTGAAGTTCATAACCTCCAAAAAGCCCAAACCAATCATTATTTGGCGAACAGTGTCTGCCAACCTGTTTGCTGGGTGTTTTTCGCCAACCGTCACAGTTGCGGGTATTGTTGGTTCAAGCTTATAATAGCCGTAGCCTATGGCAACCTCCTCAACCAAGTCTATCTCGTGCATTATGTCAATTCGATAAGGAGGAATGGAAACCTCTAAAATGCCCTTCTCGACCATTTCAGCGTCCAGCCGGCACTTTTGTAGGCATTTTATGGCTTCGGCTTCTGAAAGCCTTAAGCCAAGCATCTTGTTTGCGTATCCCAGCCTAAGCTTCATTTTTTCTGGTTCAAGGTTTGGCGAAACTAATGTGCGGTCTGGATAGTGCACTGTAACCCTTTCTATTTTGCCTTCCATGTCGGCTAGAGCGGTAGCCAAAACTTTAAGGCTTTTCTCCACAGCCTCAAAGCTTGGACCAGTAACATCCAAGAACAAGTTTCGCGTGCTGGCGTCCACCCTTGTTAATTCGCCATTTATTATTGGCGGCATTGATAAAACCTGCCCATGCTTATCAATTAGGAGCGGGTATTTGGGCGACCAGTCAATTAGATGGCGGTAAGCCACCCCCTTCTCATGCTTTTCCAAAATCTCTTTAGGCGTCATCTCCTCAGCCTTGCCAAGCGGCACGAATTTGACGCTTGTGGGCTCCACAGCCGTGTAAGTGAAGGGTGGCTCAACAGCATCCAAGTTGTGGATGCCTATAGAAGCCTTTTTGCGGTCTCTGCCGATTCCCCAGTGGAGGTCTTCCTGCATATCCATAAGCTCAACCACGGCGTCCTCGTCCAACTTTATGTCGCGAACTATGGCGGCAAGCATGTAAGGTCTAACGGTGGCAACAGCACTGTCGATGTGGAGGGTTGTTTTAGGCTCTTCAGTATGGTATTTTGGCATCCCAGTCTCCATTTCCAAACAGCCCTTCAATGCGCGAGCCACGCCAGCATAACTGCAAAAGTCTATGCGGTTAGGATTGTATTCCGCCTTAACATAGTCTTCGCCGATTTCCTCCAGGTCGAAGCCTATCCATGGAAGCCACTTCGTCAAGTCTTCAACGGTTACTGGTTTTCCCAAAAACCTTGAAAAGCGTTCCACACGAAGCGTTATCACTGGCATAGGGGCGTCCTCCTAAGCCAACCCAAATTATTCGCGTACAACAATCTAACATCATCCAACCCAAGCTCAATCATGGCTAAGCGTTCCAGTCCACCGCCCCAAGCCAAAACTGGACATTTTACGCCCACGGGCGCCAAAACCTCTGGGCGGAAAATTCCCATACCGCAAAGTTCTATCCAACGCTTAAGCTCCGGATGGTAAGCTACAGCTTGGGCTGAAGGCTCAGTGTATGGGAAGTAGCTTGGCCAAAACTCTATCTTTTCAACGCCGAACTTTGTGTAAAAGGTTTTCAGCATGCCCATCAAGTCGCGTAGTGTAACCCTCTCGTCGACAACTATGCCCTCGATTTGGTGGAATTCCGCCAAGTGCTTATAGGTGACCTGCTCGTTTCTGTAAACTCTATCCACCGAAAAAACTTTTATTGGCGGCTTCTTATGCGTAGCCAAATACTTTATCGTTTCAGTCGTTGTGTGGGTTCGCAAAACAAGCCTTTTCGCCTCTTCGCTGCTCCACTTATAACGCCATCCCCTAGAACCAGTAACCCAGCCATCCTCGTGGGTTTTTGCCACAGCCTCAACAAGCCTTTGGGATGGGAGCCTCCCAGTTTGCGGACTAGCCAAATAAAATGTGTCCATCATCTCGCGGGCTGGGTGGTCTTGAGGCTGGAATAGGGCGTCAAAGTTCCAGAAAGCCGTCTCCACCAGTGGTCCACGAATCTCCCTGAAACCCATCTCCAAGAAGATTTCTCGAGCACGCTTTATAATCTGCTGCAAGGGATGCATCTTACCCGGATAAACCGCTGGTCCAGGTGCAGTCACATCAAACCTTGTGAGTTTAACGCTCTTCCAACGTCCACTAACTATGAATTCTGGGGTTAGCTGCGTCACCTCCTCAAAGATTTCCAAGCCCTTTTTGACTGTTTTCCATCCCTCATCGGTAAGTTCCAATTCGCGGTGAACCTTCTCTTCCAAATCAACGAGTTTCCGCCTACGAAGAAAAGCTAGGGCTTCCCTTAACTCTCTGTTTAAGCTGTCAACCGTTATGGTGCGGCTCTCAAAAATTTTGACTAGAAGCCTCTCATCATCCCCAAGCGGAGGCTCGGCGCTCACGTTTAAGGCGCACCGTTTCCCCTTTATAACTCCCCAATTCTTTCTCTTCAGCCAGCCCAAAGCGATTGGCACAAGACCAGCGTCCAAGCCAGCCTCCCTAGCAGTCTCATCCACATTTGTTTCGCCGCCAAGCCTCAACAAAGCGCGGAGAAGCCGCCTTTCTGGCAAGCCGTACTGCGCATAGTTCTCGCCTTCCTCGTTTAATGTGGCAACATTCCATTTCCTCTCATGGACCTTAACAAGATTACGTGCAGAAAGTGTTAGGGCAGCCCTCATAACAGCGGCGTGTGCCAAACCACTTTTTTCAACAATATCTTCCACAGAGGCTTTTCCGCCAAGCCCCTGCAAAGCCATCAACACTTTTCTTTCATGAAGTCTTAAACCAACCATCCTCAAACACCCAAATCATAGTTTAAGCTTTCTAAGCCGTTTAGTTGACCGTTATGCTCACATAAGAATTCTCTGAGGGTTTTTAAGCTATACCGTTTAAGGGAGAATTCAACGCTGCTTCTTATGGAAATTGGCAGGGCATCCCTTCACCAACAACAACTGAAATGGAAATGTCAACCACATATTTATAGATTATTCCATTGGCCGTTTTCACAAAATTTAATACGCTTCATAGGAATTTTATAAGGAAGCCAATAAAATGGCTTGGAAAGTGCAAAGGGTTGGTCGGCGAAGAAAGGAACGAGATGGTTGTCACCCCTTGGGAGGTTAGGGGCAAAGTCGACTATGAACGCCTAATCCGCGAGTTTGGAACTCAGCCCCTAACAATGGAGCTAATCCAAAAACTGGCAAAATACACTGGTGGGCTTCACTTGCAACTGCGGAGGGGCCTCTTCTTCTCCCATCGCGACTTAGACGTTGTCCTAGACCTTTACGAGAAGGGTATAAAGTTTGTGCTGTATACTGGCCGTGGGCCCTCTGGGCCGGTTCATTTGGGACATCTGGTTCCATGGATTTTCACAAAGCACTTGCAAGACCATTTTAGGACTAAGCTTTACTTCCAAATGACGGACGACGAGAAATTCTTGGTGAAGGACGAGTTGGAGCTTAAAGAGGCGACAAACTTCGCCTATGAAAATGCTTTAGACCTTATAGCCTTGGGCTTCAAGCCAGAAAACACCTTCATAATCTATGATGTGCAGGACATAGATTTGCTGTATGACATAGCCTTAGAAGTTGCAAAACGCGTAACATACTCGACGGCAAGAGCTACCTTCGGCTTTCAGGAAAGCACAAACATTGGGTGGGTTTTCTGGCCAGCCATCCAGGCGGCTCCATGCTTCATTCACGCCAAATTGACTGGCGAGAATGTTCCGGCGCTCATTCCGGCAGCCATAGACCAAGACCCTTATTGGCGGATAACCCGTGATGTGGCGCCCAAGCTTGGCTACTATAAGCCAGCCCAAATCCACTGTCGTCTTCTTCCGGGCTTAGGCGTTGGCGGGAAAATGAGTGCCTCTGAGCCTGAAACATGCATATTCACCGTAGACCCGCCAGATGTTGTGAAGCGCAAGGTTTGGAACGCCTTTACAGGTGGTAAGCCAACGGTGGCGGAGCAACGGAAGATGGGTGGAGACCCAGCCATCTGCACGGTGTTCCAATACTTCCTATTCATGTTTGAGGAGGACGATGAAAAGCTTGCTGAGAGGGAAAGACGGTGCAAGGCTGGAGAAATCTTATGTGGAGAGTGCAAAACTGAATTGGCGGATAGAATTAACAGTTTCCTCGAAGACCATAGGAAAAAGCGGCAAAAAGCAAGAAACATTTTAGACAAGTTCCACATAAAACGCTAGAAAAGAGGAGAAGTGCCGAGAAAATGAGTGGAAAAGAAGTTGTTGATGTTAGTCCCTCAAATGCTTATAGGCTTGTCCACCCAATGCACACAGTTCTAGTCTCCTGCGTCGGCAAGGATGGAAAACCAAACATTATAACTTTGGCTTGGGCTATGCCAACATCCATCAATCCGCCCCTTGTGGCTGTCAGCATAGCGCCCCGTAGACATTCCCATAGCCTAATAGAGGAGACTGGTGAGTTTGTTGTGAACATTCCGACTATGGAGATATTGGATGCAACATTTTATTGTGGGCGGGTTAGCGGCAGAGACCATGACAAGTTTAAGGAAGCCAAATTAACGCCCATGCCAGCCAGGAGGGTTAAGCCTCCAATAATTAAGGAGTGCGTCGCCCATTTAGAGTGCAAGCTTCACAGCCAATTCAAGACCGGAGACCACACAATTTTTGTCGGCGAAATCATCGGAGCCTACGCCAACAAGGAATGCTTCACAAGTGCTGGAGGCTACGATTTAGAAAAAGCGAGGATGATTTTCCATCTTGGCGGAGATGAGTTTGCAACCCTTCAGCCAAAGATTTTCAAGCCCAAGCTCTACAACTGGTAGCTTTCGCCCGGATTTAGAACCACCACTTTGACTTTTGGCGCCTTCCTCTTCACTTTTTTGGCGAAGTCTTCGGCTGACTGGGCCAAAACTGGAAAAGTCTTATAATGCATTGGAACCACAGCCTTAGGCTTCAACAGCCTTACGGCTTCAGCTGCCTCTAAAGCGCCCATTGTATAGAAACCGCCGATGGGCAATAAAGCCACATCAAGCTTGTACAGCTGCCCAATAAGCTTCATGTCCCCGAAAAGTCCCGTATCCCCAGCATGGTAAACCCTCCTACCCTCGCCCTCAACAATTACGCCTGTCGGCGCACCCTTTGAGCATGTGTGGAAGGCTTGAACCATGTAGAGTTTTACGCTCTTCACTTCTGCACATCCGCCAATGTTAGGTCCCACAACATCTTTCACGCCGTTTTCGCTGGCATAGTTGCCCAACTCAAGGGTTGAAACGAAAGTGGCATTGGTTCGCTTGCAAATGTTTACCGCGTCACCGAGATGGTCACCATGGTCGTGCGTAACATAAACAATGTCAGCCCTATCAATTTCCGAAGCCTTTACTGGCGAGGCTGGGTTTCCATCAAGCCAAGGGTCAATTAAGACGATTTTGCCGCCAATCTCGATTTTGAAGGAGGCGTGCCCAAACCATGTTATCTTCGCCAAATCAGCCAAACCTCCTATTTCAAGCTGAATCTTTAAACCCTTAATACGGTTTAGTTTATAAAGTTAAAAGGTTAAAGTGCTTAGAAATGAAAGCCATAGACGATGAAGCCTTTGAAAAGTTTCACTTGTCTGGGAAAATTCTCCGCGAAACCAGAGAAGAGTTGAAAAGCTTTGTCCGAGAAAACATGCCAATAATTGAGGTTTGCGAAAAAGCCGAAGAGCTTATAAGGCGGAAGGGTGGAAAACCAGCTTTCCCATGCAATGTTTCAATAAATGAGATAGCAGCCCACTACACCTCGCCGCCAAACGATACAAGGAGAATTCCGGAAAAATCCCTTGTGAAAGTTGATATTGGCGCCCATGTGGACGGCTATGTAACAGACACTGCGGTAACAATATGCTTTCACCCAGAATACCGCGAAATGGTAAACACGGCAGAACAAGCCTTGAAAAGGGCTGTGGAAGCCATACGTCCAGAAATGCCAACGTCAAGGCTTGGCGCATTAATAGAGCAGACAATAAAGTCAAGAGGTTTCAAGCCGATCTCAAACTTGACGGGGCATAGTGTTGGCAGATATTTAGTTCATGCTGGAACATCACTGCCAAACGTGGCGCACCTGTCCTTCACAAAGGTTAAGGTTGGCGAAGCCTACGCCATAGAACCCTTCGTAACGGTTCAAAACGCCGTTGGCAAAGTGGAAGACGGCCAAGAAGCCACAATATTCCGCTTTGTGAAGCAGAAGCCGCTTAAAAGTGCCTATGCGAAGAAGCTTCTAAAATACATCGAGGAAAACTTTAAGACACTGCCCTTCACGGAGCGTTGGCTTCAAGGCGTAGTCCCAAAAGAACATTATGGGGAAGCCTTCCAAGAGCTTTTAACTTCAAAGGCAATTATGAGTTATCCAGTCTTCATAGAAGCCAGCAGAAAACCAGTAGCCCAAGCGGAACACACGGTTCTAATAGTTGAGGATGGATGTCTAGTCCTAACCTAACCTTCTATAGGGGAGAGAGGCGTTTTACCCCTCTCATGGACCTCCCGATAAATAGCAGTAATAATCATTTTCTCGTTACACTTCTGACATGGCTCAACCTCTTTAAAAACGTAGTCGCCGCGCTGGAACTCCCGCGCACTTTTGAAGCCGCACTTCCTACACTCAATAGTTGTAGTTATCGGCGGAGCCTCAATTCTTAAGCGTAAAATGCGCTGCCGAGTCTGAAACAGCACATAAGTTGATAGGGCTAAACCTATGAAGCCTAAAAGAAGCCAGTAAACAGCAACTTCCGGTGCGGTGCTGTAGAGGTAAATTGCAAGCACAAGCGCCGCCAAAGCCAAGGCTAAAGTGACAAATATTATGAGTAGGACGAAGGATGAAACCCTTGTAGCCGCAGACGACGTGTTAGTCTTACTACTGCTCATTTCACCATCTCCACACATTATTGCCCTATGCCTATCGTGTTCCCCACACCCGCGATAATAACCTTGTCGCCCTCCTTAGTCCTTTCCAGTATCACCTGCCTAATCCTCTCGATGGCTTTGTCAGCAGCCTCGAAAATCTCCTTGCGCATGGGTGAAACTGCATCGCCGATATCCTCCTTAATGATTACAGCGTTTATTGGTATGCGATACTTCAAAATAGTCTCCTCAATCTTGAACTGGTCTACCCCTGGACCGCCTATGGCTGCACCCACACCCTCGGCTACTTCACCCACATCCTCGCCTTCAAGCTTCAGAGCGGCATCAATCATTATTATATTGGCTATTTTACCCTCATTCTCCTCAATAATCGTTCTAATGGCATCTCCGGACTTGCCTACATTGCCACCCGGACCCTCAGCCTTTATGACGTAGGCTGTTCGCCCCTCAAAGGGAACCTCAGCCACAACACAGTCCTTTGGAACCTTCCTCACGGGGTGTCCATGCATGAGCTTGGCTGCTACAAGTGCACCTACCCCATCGCCTATCGGTTGACCGTAGGCAAAGGCTTTAAGGGCGCTTGCGTAGGCTTCAGCCTCCCGCATGATAAGCGGCAGAATCATCTGAATCTGCATTATAATGTAGAGGCTTAACGTTTTCTTCCCAAGCAGATAATAATGCCTTATAACCTTGTAAATGTAGTTTAAAGCCATAGCCGCTTCCAGAGTATTCTCCAAATTATTCGCTTGGGTCTCGTCAGCCGCTGGAGCAAGCAGTCTAACCTCATCCTTGAAGCGGGCATCCCTAACGTCTAATATATGCTCAAGTTTCCAAACGACGCCAGCCGGGTCGAGACTTTGAGGAGCAATAGTGAAATATTCGAGGAAGCGGTCAACCCTAGCTGAGGGGTCTGTTTGGGGTTTTCCAATCTCCTTAATGGTTTCTATGGCTATTCGCCGCCCCTCGTCACGGATGTACTTCAACTTGTAAAGGCTGCCTTCAACCTCCCTAAGCATGATGTAGAGCTGAATCCGTTGACCGTAAAATATGGAAATAAATATGAAAGCGTAAATTATGAGGGTTAAAATCTGAGAGAAGATGTCCCCTCCAGGAAGCTGAAAAAGCTGATTTTTTAGAATGAACAACGCAGCCACTATATTCACAGACTCACCTTCCGAAAAACTAGCAAAAGCCTAGTTATAAATTTTAGGATATTCCAAGTTCACTCGCACAATCAAAATCGAATATATTGCAAGTTTTTCATTATCATGTTAACACTTGCCACTAAAAGCATGACGGCGAACGCGAGGCTTAAGCCCCTACTTGAAAACTTCCTACTTATATAGGCGCCGAAATAAGCCCCAACAGCAGTTCCGATTCCAAGGTAAACTGCGTATAGGGCGTTTACATTTCCCTGCTGTACGTGGCTGACAGACCCGGAAATTGTGGTGAAAATCATGATGAACATGGATGTTGGTATCGCAAAATAAATTGGGAAATCAAGGGCGTAACACATGGCTGGCACAAGGACGACTCCGCCGCCTATACCTAGCAAGCCGGAGGCGATTCCACCAAGAAAGCTTAAGCATAAGCCATACAACATTTTCTTCCAGTTCATAAGAAGTTCCTTCTCAAAGATGGGGTCAACCACACCATAGCCCTAAACAGACCTTGCAGAGAAAGCCTTGTAAACCATTTGAACAGCCACAATAATTAGGGAGGACGCCGAAAATAACGCCAAGCCACATTTTAACTGCAGGGACCGCCGTGATAACTGCCCCTAAATAGCCTCCTGGTGCTGTGGTACAAGCCAAAACCAGTCCAGCCTTAACATAAACGCGTTTCTGCCTCAAGTAACTGATCGCAGACATTGTGGAAGTTATGATTATTGTAGCTGTGCTTGTACCGATGGCTATTACGGGTTCAAAGTTGTAAAGAAGCGTCAGCAAAGGCACAATAAATGTGCCGCCACCAATACCAGTCAAGGAGGCTGCTATACTTATCAAAAAGCCGAATATTGGGAGTAACAGTTCTAGCGTTTTGAAAGCGTCCTATACGCTCTTTGGTTTTGTAAAGGAATGGATAGACTGCGCTTATCAAATATTTAAGGTGTGCCACCCCAGAAAACGCCAAGTCAAGCCCAAAAGCAGAAATCATTTAAAAATTTCGCTTAGAGTTAGGATGTTATTTGGGTTCAAAAGCCTAAAGGGGCTGCCAGCTTTCCCGGCTTCGCGTGGCCGAAGACCACACTACAACCGGGAACGGAGCGCGGTTTAACTTCCGAGTTACCGATAAGAGGCGATTATCTGCTGGAGAATGTCCATCTTTTTGGGATCGCTAAAGCCTATTAGCTCGGCAAACTTAGTTATGCTCTCCTTGTCGAGTATTTTTAAAACCCAGCCATCTCTAGTTGCTTTTCGTTCGCCTTTTCGTACATCCAAATATATGCGTGATCTTATCCCTAAGTTCTTCAACATCTGCTGAACCGTATTTAATAGACGTTTATCCGCGTTTGAAATAGCTATAGCACGAACATGCGGATCTCCAGGCACATGGTGTCCTTTCCTTTCGTGGTGCCAACGGTAGAAGCGAGGACCACCTTCGCCATCTACAAATCCTCGCAGATACCTTGCTTGCTCGTTTAACGGCCAAGCAAGCATTCCAGTATAGACATTCTCCATTTTCAAATGCCTCTTATTTTCGGAACGGGATCGGGTGGAACCCGCGCCCTATGGCCGGCAAGCCCCACAATACACGTTAAAGCTTTACTCATTAACTTTTCGCTTTTGGCTAAAGTATCACTTTTCATTTTTTAGGAGGGTTTCCCATATTCCGAAGCCGCCGACAGTCTCTGGGCGTTCAACCGGGTTGTACCATTGTCTCTTCGTGCCTATTTTCGCCCTCATCTTCCAACTGAAAGATTTCGGTTCTCTGTCTATAGCTTCCAATATTTTGTCAATTTTCTGGGCTATTTCTTCTCTATCTTCCTTTCCAATCTGTTTTGGGTCTATGTTTGCTTCTGGACCCAACTTGTCGATTTCGGCTAGAAAAGCTTTGATTTTTTTGAGGTTTGTTGTGGCTGTGTACCAGAAGCCCCAGTCTTGGGCTAAAAGTTTTGCAACGTATGATGCATCTATGCTTTCCTTTTCTGTTTTTTGGCTTATGCTGTGAGCTTTTAGAAGCAGCAAGCAGTCTTTAAGGTCTTTTGCGCTGAAGGCTTCCCACATCTGGATTTTTTCAAGAAGCATGTCTGTGACCGTTATTGTTGGGTAGTCAAGTTCAAGTCTTCCTTTAAAGTCTATGGGGTGGTTTGCCACCAAAAGTTTGTCGAAGAAGACGTCAACATAGAACCAGCCCTTCGGGTGGAAGTAGATTTGCCTTTCGGAAGCCGCTGTTGAAAGTGTGGCTCTTCTCTTTGCATAGCCAAGCTTGTCGAACAATTCCTTCACTTTTTCTCTATAACTACGATATGAGACTAGGTCTATATCGCTGTACTCTTGTCCCTCAATTACGTCCGTCCCAACTCTTCCAAGTTTTTCGGCGAAACTCCTATGCTCTTGACAGTGAATCGCTATGCTTAATCCGCCCAAAATCCTTAAAATTAGGCCTTCCTCTTTGGCTTTTTCGACAATCCTCTGGGACTCTTGTAGGAAGATTTCTGTTGGAACTATGCCCTTCCATTCTTCTGGCAGTTCGCGTCTAATTTCCCTGTCAAGAAGCCAAGCCATGGCTTGCCCCTTTTTAACCCTCTATTCTTTGAAGCTTTGCTATTTTGTTGCCTTTAAACTCTATTAGGAAAGCCCTTAAAATTCCTTCGGCATATTCGCTTCCGGGGTTTACACAGTAGGTTCTTCCAATTTTCATTGAGCCGGCAGCCTCGTGTATGTGTCCATGAAGTCCGAGGAAAGGCTGGTATTTTTCAATCATTTTCCTAACGGCTTTTGAGCCTACTGGAACCATGACAATGCTTCCGCTTTGAATAACTGGGTTCAGGTTCTTGTCTAAGAGCGGGGCTTCGTCGAGTTTTGACTGGTATGGTGGAGCGTGGAAGTTAAATATGGAGTTTTCAACGTTTCTAAGCTGGGAAATGTATTTTTCAAGGCGTTCCTCAAGTTTTTCCTCTTCTTCCTCGCGGGAGGTTTTCCATGGGCTTGGATTCACCCATCCGCAGCTCATCATTTCATGGGAATCGTCAATTTCTATGACTTTTCCTTCGCCGTTTATCACGTGTTTGTGGCTGTTCACTATTTCGTCAACTACTGGTCTATCGTCGTTTCCGGGGCAGACAACAACTCTTGTTTCGCTTGGAACCTTTTGGGGGATGAGGTCAAGCCAACTCTTTATTGTAGAAGCCATGACTTTGTGGAAGACTTCGTCAACTTTCTTTGGGTTTTTAACCATCTCCTCATATTCGCTTTCATCAGTTAAGTATGGGTAGTAGCCTATTCCCCTTATCTCTTTCAAGGCTTTTTCTATCTCGCCTTCTTCAACCATATGGGTTCTTTTTAAATGATAGTATGAGTATTTGCCATCCTTGTGTTTAACAACTGGCACAAGCATCTTACCAGTTAGGTCTCCACCGCATATTGCCACGTCAACCTTAAGTATGGCGGATGCGTTTAGAAATTTACGCCAAACCCCCTCGGAGCCGTGCATATCAGTGGCGAACAGGATTCTTGTTTCAACTTCCTTCTTCCTCTTAAATAGAAACGACAACCTAAACCCATTCCCTTTACCGTTTACCACACTAGAATCATGAACGGCACTATTTAAATTTAGAGTTAATGGAAAGTTTTAAATTCAGATTGACTTAAAACTAAATATCTGGGTGTTATAGAAAAATGGCTTCAAAAAAGCCTGCCCTTTTTGCTAGAGAAGCAACCGGCCTCGTGAGGGAGATAGGCTTCACCTTAGGCGTCATCATAATCTTAAGCCACGTCATCGGTCTAGGCTGGCAAAAAAGAGCATTCCAATTCACAGGACCAGTGCCAATGCCAACAAATGAAATGCCCCTTGGTTTGCCAGCAATGTTTTGGGCTTTCCTAGTCTGCGGAATAATTGTGCTAATTACTGGCTATGCTGCGGGCTATGTGGCGGCGGCCATGCCGCGATCTGGTGGTGGCTATGTCACAATTTCAAGAATTATACACCCGTCAGTAGGCTACATTGCAGGATGGCTAATGTTCCTTGCAGAAGCATTCTCATATGGATTAATCGGCGTGGCTGTATTCGAAGGAATATCAATATTTTACAACATAGCACTTGCGCCGACCACCATCCCGTTTGGACCAGCCGAACTTTTCATAGGCGGACTCATAATAGTGTGGATTTTTGCAATAATCGCGCTGTTAGGGACTAAGCTTTACGGTCGACTTATGGAGGTAATATTCTACATACCAGCTGCCATCACAATAATATTCTTTGCAATGTGGGTTGCCGGCGTGATGAACCCAGGCCTTGTCGAAGAAGGAGTAAAAAGTGTAATGGGCGTTACACCGAATAGCATTGTGGATTTGGCCATTCGAGGCGGAATGTTGGAGGCGAAAACCGGTTTCTTTAGCGCATTTTCTGTTGCATTAGGCGGTGCCTTCTGGGCTTACATGGGCTGGTACGCCACAACATTCGTAGCTGGCGAAGTTAAAGAAGCGAATAAAAAGCTTCCTCAAGTGCTACTAGTTGCAGGATTAATAATAATGGTGATCTATTTGCTGGCTTCGTCGCTATCAGCAGCCTCAACAATGAACGTAGCTGTTGACAAAACTTCCGATCCTGGAAACGAGTGGAGCTTTTACCAGGCATACTCGTTCCTCAGCTACGGTGGCGTCAATTGGACAGCAGTATACGAATATGTAGGGGTTGACCCCAACGTTACAAAATATGGAGAAGGAAACTGGACGCATATCGCACAAAGCCCAGACCCAAGGTTTCACGGAATTAACTTCCAAAGCGCTTGGAGTACAGGTATAGCCTCAATAGTTGCCAGAGGCATGAATCTTGGAATTCTTTCATGGCTAATTGCTCTAGGCGGTGTCCTTTGGATCGCCAACGACATTCCGCCATTCCTGCTTGTGGCTTCCAGGACGTTCTTCGCCATGTCCTTCGACAGAATGATGCCTGAAAAATTCGCCTACGTCAGTGAGAGATGGCACGCCCCAGTATGGTCAATAATAATAACCGCAATCTTTGCCATTCCAGCGTGCATGGCTGAGGCCAACTTCCCGAAGGGCGCAGCTGGTTACTTGGCGTTTGCCGGAGTTGTAGGAACAGACATATTTGACGCATTCTTCTTGACGCTGTTCTGCGTTTCATGCATGCTCCTTCCATTAGAACGCAAAGACGTCCATGATCGCGCGGCTGTTAAACATTCAGTTGGCGCTGTTGTCAGCTTAGGCTTTGTCGCAACCCTAGGCGCTGCCTTCTGTCTCTATATATTTCTACAACAATCGCCATGGATATGGTATCTGTTCACTTCAGCACCGCCCGCTGGAGTCACCGTGAAAGATTGGCAAGCAGGGATTATTAGCGCAATCGGATTTGTCGCATGCATAATTGTTGGAATACTACTGTATGTCTACTACATGTATAGAAACACCACCAGAGGCGTTGACATGCGCACGCTGTACCTTAGCATACCGCCAGAATAGCCTTAAATGCCCTCCCTTTTTATTTTTAAACCCGGCAAAGAGAATGGTGTTTTAAACGTGTATGAGCTGAATTTTGCTGTCGACATGATAGAAGAGCAATTGGTGAGGGGAAACCTAAGATGGCTCGCTAACTTCAGCGAAATCCACAAAGACTACACAATTGGCGATGTAACCTTTCCGCTATACGCCTCTGGAAGCCTGCAAGAGAGGGGATTCTTCCTTTCAAAAATTTTCTCGGCGCTGGTTACACCAAGATACAAAATTCACCTACTAATCTATACGGAACAAAATCTCGATCCAAAACTTATTAGAAAACTGGTTTTGGCCTGCAAAAGCAAGTTTGACCCTGAAGACTGGATTTTTCTAGGACTTGTTCAGAGGGAAGCCTTCCAAAAAGCCACGAAAGAAGCTGTTGCCAATACGGCGGACAAAAATGTAGGCATAGTCGCCTATAGTCTAGCCTCGAAGGAGAGAATAGCCTCTGAAAATGTTCTTGGAAAAGGCTTGGCAAAACAGTTAAAGCTGACGGAGGCTAAGTTTGAAGCCTTTGACCTACCAAACTACTTGAAAAGTTTTACAATAACGTTTTTCTTTATAGTGTTATTCCTCGTATTCTTAACAGTTTCTAGCATACAAAACGTTGTTAACCCCTTATCCCTGCTGATAGCGATTGTAGTCTCACTTCTTGTTGGCCACCGTTTCTATAAAGTTCGCTACCACACAACGCTTTCCATAGATAGCAAGGGCTTCCAGCTTTGGGAAGGCAAAACCGTGAAGGAAGGGAAATGGTCAAACTTTTCAGACGTAGCCATTTATGTGACGCCAAAACGTGAAGCATGCCTAAGGCTTTACTCCAAAGATGGAACTATAGACTTGCCGCTTTCAAGGACAGGATTATCAAGAAAAGAAACTTACACAATGATTAAGCAGCTGATAAAAAGGAGTAAGGCTACTCAATAATTGGGGTTTCTACAGCAGTGTTCCACCAAGGTTTATCCCACTTTTTATCCACAACCGGCGCCATCTCAAGAAGCTCTTGTATTCGATAAGTCACCGTTGAAACCTCACCCTTCGACATCCATTTCCTGAGAACATCAGGCTTTTCAACCAAGTTTTTAAGGTTTAACGTGACGGTTAAGGCAAGCTTCTTATCCTTCTCCAAAATCCTCCTCATTTTCTGCGCATCTATCTCTTCGTTTCCAGCTCCGATTTCATGGTCTAAAAATATGGCGCACACGTCCTTAACATCTTTCTCCTCCATCCCAACAACAATCTTATCCTTTGCATAATAAGGGTATGGAAGGATTCTATAGTCACATTCGCATTTCTTTAGCTCTTCAGCACATTCTTTTGGCATGTCGAGAATGAACTGGGCTTTTGAAACTATGAGATTTTCTAAGCCGATAGTGTAAAGGTTCTCCCTGTATCTTGGAAAGGAATCTCTAACGTCAACCCTATGTCTCAAATCTATAACGTCGCAGAACAAATCTAAAACCGTTATCTTGGGAAGCCCATCAGCAGTCACATCATTGATAGTTGTAAGCCTATACCTTTCACCATGTCTCCAAGCATTAAACCGCCTGTCATTCGCAGTTGCAAAAGACTTATACTGTGTGCCGAAAGCCCTATCCATTTTTAACAAAAGCTTGTAGAAGTCAACCCCATGTTTCTTCGGAACTATAAAATCCGTATCCTTAATTGGTCTCTCAAGGGAACCGCCAGCATTAGCACTTGGACAATGGATTTTCACAGCTGCACCACCAAACAACAAAGCAGGAATAGGATTTTTGTTAACAACCTTTTCAAAGGCGTATGGATAAAGCTCATGAAGTTTCGGTGCATTCACAGCCGCCCAAAGCACAACCATAGCGCTCTTCATAGGAAAATAGTTCAAATCGATGTATGATGGCAAACCTAAACTTTCCCTTAACCCAGCAGCGTCAACATAAGATGTTAACGGCAAATCAACCTCATAGGTGGTTCCATCTAAATCCCTATACAAGACAAACCTGCATTCGGATCCAGCAGCACTTTTTTCAGTCAAATCTCCATCACATTTAACCATTCAAACACTAACAATCCGCTAATAAACCTTAGTAAAAACGGTAAATAAGCGTTATTCCAAACAAACCAGAATAACGCATATATCCCAAATTTCCAGTAAAATCTAATGCCGTAAACGCCGAAAGAGGGGCCGTAGTCTAGGCAGGTATGACGACGGGCTCCAGAACAATCCCAAACGGGTTTGCGGACCGCCAAGCGGAATGAAGAGGTTCTGGAGCGGTCAGCAGTAGAGAAACCCGTAGAAACAGCCCATCAAAGGCTGTTTCGGGGAAAGGTCGTCGGTTCAAATCCGGCCGGCCCCACATCTTTAAGCAATCTCAAAGCAACGCTTAGGCGGTGGCTTCGTAAAAGCAGAGTGAAAACTTTGCCTTTTTGTGTTTTTGTGTTGTACGTTTGTGCAAAAAAGTTTATTAAATATTAATATTTAGTATACTCATTGAGGCTGGCATATGTCTGAAAACCTAACATCAAAATACAGCGGCGGGGGATACCTGTTTTCAAGGCATGATAGCTTAACATGTGATGGCTGTGGCGAGAACTTTGAGAAACCCATTCTGGCAACAATTATTTCTGGCGGTCCTTCCAGAACCTATTATGCTTGTCCACGCTGTTTAACCAAGGTTGGGGATGTAAAACCAACAAAAAACGAGAGAAGCGAAGGTGAAGAAAAAACACCTATGGTTGTTTTTCGCAAAAATAAGGAAGGCGAGTCAGATGAGGCAAGGTGTGGGCATTTTCTCGGTTATTTGAGGAAGCGCCCAAAGAATATGCCGATACCAGACGATTGTTTAACTTGTAGCAAAATGATTGAGTGCCTAACCTATTAAAGATTAAGCGTAGCGCGGCGTGGCTAAGACTGTTCTAACATTTCGGCTGGTAAACCTTAAAGCATTAGGCAAACTATAGGTTTGGCGAGGACAAGACGTGCTTCCGTTAAAGGATTTAAACCGCCCGTATAGAACACCCCACGTCAATCGCATGTTGCTAATCGTGAACATCGTCATTTTCGTGGTTTACTGGCTCTCCGCCACTGAAATTTATTTTTCACCCAAAGTTGCCAGCGAAATTGAAGATAAGTTTACAATGTATCCCAGCGAGGTTATCCACGGGCAGAGGCTCTTCACCTTGGTGACATCTATGTTCATGCATGCTGATTGGCTGCATCTTTTTGGAAACATGCTCTTCCTATATATTTTCGGAGATAATGTTGAAGACATTTTTGGGCATGTAGGCTATTTGATATTTTACATATTTTGTGGTTTGGCAGCAGCTTTCACTCACATATCAAGCCTATACTTTATCCCTACTTACCAAAATTATTTTAACATCGGTGTTGTAGGCGCGTCTGGAGCTATTTCAGGGGTTTTAGGAGCGTATTTTGTGCTTTTTCCAAGAGCAAGAATCCTAGCTCTAGTTACCTATTTCATATTGCCAGTTCCAGCAGTCATTTTTCTAGGCTTCTGGTTTCTCATTCAGTGGCTCTATGTGCTGTTTAAAATCTACAGCGAAGTTGCATACTGGGCGCATATAGGCGGGTTTATTATGGGAATGATTTTTGCACTGGCTTTTGGGCTAAAGCGGAAAAAAACTAGAATGGCTAGTTTACATCTTTAAAGTTGGGGTCTGGCCGTCATGAGCTCCTCATATGCACCTATCAGACTGGGACGGCGTCATCATCCCCCAAAAACTAGAATACTTTTTCAGTCTTTTAAACCAATTGCCGCCTAGTGGCTTGTTCTAGCTTTCTTTGAAGGGCCCTTAAAGTGCCAGAAACAGTTAGGACATGCACGGCTGCTGGTTTTGTGTTTATTTCCGTTATTGTGGCTATGGCGGCTCTGACCTTTTCGAGTTCAGTGTGGGCTACACGGATTATGGCAAGTCCTCTTTCTTCATCATAATCAACTAGTGCCAAGCCTGTCTTGCTTGCGCCATATTCGCCATACAACCTTAAAATGGCACTCCATAAAGCGTCGAGAAACTCCTTTGCCTCAAACTTTTCAGCAGACTCCAATTTTAGGGCTAGGTAGCGGCGCCTCACTTTTACTTGCAATCTTTCCCCATCCTGATTAAGCGTATTCCAGGAGCAACAAAGCGTGGGCTGAGCTTTTCGCGGTTTCTCCTAACAATCGCCATGGGATACTTTGAAACAGCATTTAAGGCTGACGGCTTGTCCAAGTCGAAAAGGGTTGTCAGTGCCGCCATTTCAAGAGGTTTTCTCAGCAGAAGCTCGCTTGTTGCACCGCTTGAAATCACAATTGGCACCTGAAAGCTTTTGGCTGTGGCGACTTCTTTCTGCAAGGCTGAAAAAAGCCTTATTCTGGCTGGTCCTTTTAGGGTTAGCAAAGGCTTTATCTCAATTTCCAGTGAGGCTTGGCTGTTTGAGGCTAGTTCCGCCTCCGCCTCGTCAAAAAATCTTCGGTGGGGGTCTGTGAAGGGAAAGTTTAGGAGGTCCACCCTATGATCTTTTGCCGCTTGCCTCGCAAGAGCCTTAGACTCGCATATAACAGCGATTATTTCAAATTTTCTACGGAACCTTCTCAAAAGTTGGAGCAACTCCCTTGGTGTTTTTGGCTTTAAATTTAGACGAGAAGCGAAGTCTACAGCTTTTTCTTGGCATATACCCCTTAACTGTTGGACATATTTTTCGGCTAGGCTTGGCGAGGGTGGCACTGGTATGGCTATCAAGCGGTAGCCAAGTTCCGAAGCCTTAAATATCATTCGCCTAGCGTGTTCCATGTCGCCTAGGTTTGGCTGTAGGTTTAGGTCTGCGAAAACGCTCTTCATGGAATTATCCCAATACTTCTGCACACTTCAACAATCTCTTTCATGTTGGTTTTCTTGAAGTGGATTTTGAAGTGGATTGGGTCTGTGGTGCCAAGCCTAAACTCGTTTAGGTAGGCTGCCTGCTTGTCAAGCCTTATGTAAAGACAGCCCCTTTCAATGTGCTGTTCAATTTCGCCGTCCAATATTTCCTTGTCTAAAATGCTTAAGCCAGACGCAAGCTTTTCAAGAAAAGCCCTAACATGCTCTTTCTCCTTAATTTTAGCTTCGAAAAGGGTTATGGGGTTTCCATGATGCCCGCTTAAGTTAGACTTCTTAAAAACAATGGTTTCGGAAACTTGTGGCGGAAGTGTGTTGCGCACCGCCAATAAGACTTTCTCTTCGTCTTCTGTGGCGTGGGCAAACACCCTAACATCAATGTGGGATACGGGAACTTTAGAAGACAAAACGGCATCACTGCTACTTGCTACTCTTCTTCACGCTTTTAGCTTTTCCCTTCTTCTCAGCAGTTGCCGGCTTTGAAACCTTCTCAACCTTCGCCCCAGCCTTAGGCTTAGTTCTAGGCTTTAAAGAAGTTGCCAGAAACTCTTTAAGAAATTTCACATTATCCTCGTGGACTGTTCTCCTTCGCAGGTCAACTGGAATGCCAAGCTTCAAGGCTTGTTTTAGGCTTAATTTAACCTCTTTCAACTCCCCGAGGCTGAAGCCCCTACCTAATCGTTGTTTTCTACCCTTCTTGAAGACTAACGGCTTCACCACAGCCATCTTAGGCTAGTCTCCTGTTGCTGCTTTTCGGCTTGGTCTGGCTTTTTCTGCCCCGCGTCCCTTCTTTCTTAAGCCTCTAACCTTTTTGCCGGTACTTGTTAAGCCTCTGAAGACTCTTCCCTTGTGCTGTTTTTGGCATATCCAGTTTATGTCCTTGTCAGCCTTAACAGCTAGGTGGTGCGGATCAACCATTACGACTTCAAACCATTTGAAGCGTCCGTCTTCGCCAACCCAGTATGAGTTTAAGACTTCTAAGTTTGGAAACTTTCTTGCAGCCCGCTCTTCGGCTATGAGCCTAAGGCTTTTCGCAGGCTTATACTTTCGAACACCCATCCTTTTTGGTCTTCTTCCAGCCTTTGGACGCTGCTTTCGCAGTCCACCGCGCCTAACACGGACACGGACAATTATGAAGCCCTGCTTTGCCTTGTAACCAAGCTTTCTTGCTCTGTCTAGGCGTGTTGGCTTTTCAACACGAACTATTGCCGGTTCCTTCCGCCACTCTATTAGCCTCTGACGCATTAACTCTTCAACGTAGGATTCTTCAGGCTTTTTCCAAGCCTCTGCAATATATTTATACGCCAACCCTTTTCACCTCGCCAACAGTTTATGGTTCAACCAGTCGGTTACATCCCAGCGGATTCTCATCCGCCACTGGCTCTCAATGATTCCCCAACCAACAAAATAAACTTTTCCAACAAGGCTGTCAAGTCTTAGCCTCAAGCACAGCCCTTTTAACAAGCAGATAGCCGCTTTGCCCCTTCCAAACCCTTTCAGCCTCAACAATCTTCATTTTCTTCCTAAAAAATGGGGCGTCAAGCACCAATGTTTCATATTCTCCTCCCTCGCCAACAAGGGAAACGCCAAAACGTTTGTTAAGCTCAATTAACGCCTCAACGGTTTCATTGTCAATTTTTCTTCCAAGCCACTCTTTCGAAAAACCATAGGCATAAACGCCCGTTACTATAACATCAAATTTTAGGTCCAAAATCTCCCTTAAAATGTTCATGGGGTTTTCGTGCCAAAGGGGTGTTAGACACTTAAGCCCCAACTGTTTACATATGGCTTCTATCCTCGCCCTCTGATAGTTTGAGGCTATAGCCCCGCAAACAATTCCATCCACGTCAAGCCCCGCCACCAGACGCTTCAAATCCTCAACTTCAACCTCTTTCGCTCCTGAGGTTTCGCCCTTAACAAGTGGGATTCCAACGGCTTCCGAGAACAAGTCCATCAGGTGGATGTTTGGGTAGTGGAACATCCAGCTGTCCTCCCTAAGCGGAGCCATGCTCACCAAACATTTCACATCATAACCCAAGCGTAAAACTCGGTGAAGAGCGACGGTGGAATCTTTCCCACCAGTGGCTAAAACTGCAACCCGCATGTGCTGCATTATCCCATAAGCTTTGATTTAGCCTCTTTAAACAAATCCTCAGTCTTCAGCCGCCACCTCTCAAAATCTTTAGGAGTTTTTGGATAATTTCGGTAATGAGCCTTAACTTTGTTCATTAAGTTAACTGTAACCCTCAACTTGTTTAGAAAGTGGATACGCTTCAATCCTCTGAAAACCCGTTTTGCAGCCTCAGTTATGTTCAAGCGGAAATCTTCACCCAAACCAGCCTTCAAAACATCCTCTTCGGTTAAAAGTTTGTATTTCATGCCATAGCTTAGGTCTTCATTACTGCACTTCAATAGTAAAAGCCTAAAAACATCAAGGGAAGCCTGCTTCGTTCCATAGCTTTCCATGTACTTGACATTGTACTGCCACAAAGCCTCTTGGCTAACGTCGCCTTTCTCAAAAGCCTCAACAATTGTTTCCCCAGCCAAATAACCACTTATCATTGATGGCCCTATTCCGCCTCCGTGTATGGGATTTACGAGGCAAGCGGCGTCTCCGGTGATTATTACGCCGTTTTCAACCATATTGTCCAAGGGTCTCCTTGTTGGGTCATACCATGCCCCGCCATTGAGCAGTAATGAGCCGTCAAAGATGGGGTGGGTTAAAATGTGCTTGTAGAACTGTTCTTTTGGGTTTGGAAAATTGTTTCGCATGCAGACTCCAAGTCCAGCATTAACCTTTGCGCTGCTCTTATAGAAAATCCATGTGTAGCCGCCGGGAGTAACATTCTGGTTTAGATAAATCTCACAGTAATTTTTGCCTTCAACCTCTTGTTTGAGCTGCCTAATTTCTCTATAGCAGGCTTCCACATCCTCGTTGGATATTTCCCTCTCAACTCCCATTTCTCTTGGAAGTTTCCGTCTAACAACAGCTAGGAAACCGCTGGCATCCACAACAGTTTTCCCTTCAAAGCGAACCTTCTCACCAGTCTTCATGTTTTTAGCCAAAACCCCAGCAACAAAGCCCTTCTCAATAATAGGCTCCAAACATTGAGTCGAATCAAATAAAACAGCACCATTGTCTAGAGCTGCTCTCAAAAGCCACTGTCCAAAAAGCCTCCTATTCAAAAGGTAGCCGGAAAAATCCTCATGCCTAACGGTGAAAACGGTTTCCATGTCAGGCGAATATATTTTAACGCCCTCTATTCGCCTTTCAAGCTCACCGTGCTGAGGAGGCTCCAGACCAAGGCTCTTTAGATGATGCTCTCCTAGGGCGTCTCCACAAACTTTCTCGCCGATCTCCTTTTGAGGTTTACGCTCAACCAAACAAACCTTTAGGCCGGCTTCAGCGGCTGTTTTTGCCGCTAGGCACCCAGCTGTTCCAGCGCCAACCACCACTACGTCAAATTTCATGGGTTAACTTCGCCTCTCAAACTTTACCTTTTCCCATATCACTGTATTGCGAAGCCTTTATAAAGTTGAAAGCCGACTTAAAGGCGTTTTACCAACACTATTTTCGCTTGAAAACTTTTGAAGATATAGGAATGGGTATGGTTGTTGTCTCCTTTGGGGTGTCAAACACCATGCATGTTAACGTCTTCTCTATGCCCTTCACGGTTCTCAGCTTGTCTATTACGAATCTTCCAACGGAATCCACGTCCTTATCTTTAACTTTGATTAGGATGTCCCAGTCTCCAGATATTATGTGAACTTCTTGAACTTCTGGAAACTTTGAGATTTGTTCGGCAATTGCTCTTTGGGACAGCGGTTCACCCTCCTTGTTGGTTCGATATGAGAAGGATGCCAGTATGAAGGCTGTCACGCCAAAGTCCAGTCTCTTATGGTCTAGAATTGCCCTATACTCCTTTATTATCCCCTGCTGTTCCATCCTCTTTATTTTTGCGAAGACAGTTGTTATTGGCGAGTTTATTTTTCTCGCAATTTCCTTTGCCGTCATCTTACAGTTTTTCTGCAGCAAATCCAGTATTGCTAAATCCTTTTCGTCAAGTTTGAAGCTCATGTGAAAAAATTACATTAATTCAAACTTAAAAAGGTTACTATTTGATAAAAATACAGAATTTTCAATAAAAAATTTAAAAACATCAAGTAGCATCTCCACTCTTATGAGCAGCAGCCTCTTCGAAAACTTAAGGAAAAGATACATAACACTTAGAGACAACGGGCTGGCTAACGTCTTCAAAGTTCAAGACGAAATAGTATCATCAATTCGGGCTTTCCTAAAAAATGAGGGTTTCGTTGAAATTTTGGCGCCAATAATTGGACCAGCAACAGACCCGGGCATCAGAGGGGCAAAACAAGCCACAATAGACTATTATGGTGTCCCATTTAAGGTTATGAGCAGCATGATACTCTACAAACAAATGATTATCACTGCTCTGCCAAAGGTTTTTGCCCTATCACCTAACATTCGGCTGGAGCCATTAGAGACTGTGAAAACGCGCCGCCATCTAACGGAGTTTAGGCAAATAGACCTTGAAGTAGCCTACGCCGCATGCGAAGATGTTATGGGACTCGGCGAAAGAATGCTCCATCACGTGATAGCCGAGGTGAAAAATAAGTGCCACAAAGAGCTTGGAGAACGTGGGAAAACCCTAAAAGTGCCGAGATTGCCCTTCAAAAAATACACATACAAGGAAGCTCTCGAAATTCTCCAATGTATGGGGATAAACGTGGAGTATGGCAAAGAAATCCCATGGGAAGCCGAAGAAGCCATATCGCGAGCACACAGCGAACCTTTCTGGATAACAAACTTTCCATCATCGGCGAGAAGCTTCTATTACATGGAAAGTGAAGAAGAACCCGGCGTTTTAGAAGATTTCGACCTAATTTATCCAGAAGGTTTCGGCGAGGCAATTTCAGGTGGGAAAAGAGAACACAGATATAGCAAGCTTTTGGAAAGGATGCTGAAAGGCGGCGAAAATTCCGCTGATTACGAGTGGTATTTGGAAATGCTAAAGATCGGCATTCCTCCTTCAGCGGGCTTCGGGATAGGTGTTGAAAGGCTGACAAGGTTTATTTGCGGACTTGAAAACATCTGGGATGCTGTTCCATTCCCAAAAGTCGCCGGGATACCATCCCCATAATCTGCTGAAAATTTAGCAAAAATATAGATTCCCAATTCATAATTGTTAATTATATTTTGGGCAAACTGTGAAAAAAGTCGATGTAAAAGAAGGCGCAGCTAAATGATGAAAAAAGCCACAGTTAAAAAGGGTGAAATCTACACAGTTGACCTGACAAAAATTGATGGAGACGGCGCTTTCCCATGCCCAAAATGCGGTGTGATAATATCTCCAGACGACGAAACTGAGGAGGTCTACCAAATTGTTGAAACAAAAGTTAAAGGAGACGAATTGGCAGAGCTAATTCTCCAATGCAACAAATGCGGCAGCACAATAAAGCTTGTAGGCTTCCTACAGCAACCCATCGAAGGCTAAAGACGTTCAGACCTACTTTTCCTTTTCATATCTTCGGCTTACGGCAACAAAAACTAGCCACAATATGGTTCCGTAGAAAATTCCGTTAAAAATGGCGCTTATAAACTTTTGATATTCGCCGGCAAGCCCACCAACTAAATTGCTTATAAAATTTCCGGAAATAAGGGTGATGGAATCAAAAGCGAGGCAGCTAAGAACATGAGGAAGAAGACCACTAGGATGAGTGCCCCTTTCATGCTTCTCAAAGTTATCTGGCATCTCGATATTTAATAAGCATTACTGTAGAATTGTTAAACACCAATACAAACGCAACTCAAGCTCCAGCAAGCCCCCTCAAAAAAGTAATCAAAGAGTAAAAAAGGTCGTACAAAAATGAGGAAAGAACAAAAACAACCACCAAAATCGCAAACAAAATTTTTCTACTTCTCGACAAGCCTGAAACATCATCTAAGGGGCCTGGATGCCTAAACATGGACAAAAACAGAACAAAAAGTGCCATTGGCCAACTTACAATGGCTAGAAAAACTATGGAAAGCGTCGTTAAGATGCTTCTAACTCTTTCGCTGAAAAGTGATCTTGCAACATGTCCTCCGTCAAGCATGGCGGCTGGCAGCAAATTAAGCATTGTCACAAAGAAGCCAATCCATCCGGCTAAGGCGACAGGGTGCAATGTTACCACTAGCATGTAGCCCGGTTTATACCCGTTCATAGGAGGCGGTGGGAGCAAAAAGCGGGCGACAAGCCTCAAGAAAATTGGTGCTGGAAGAGTTGGGGTGTTTTCTTGAACCCAGCTGTAAGATGAGTAGGGCAAGCCAACTAAAGTGGCAATAATAGCGACGAGGAAGCCGAATACTGGGCCGCTGGCACCTATGTCAAAGAGGGAATCCTTGTTTGGTGGAAGAGATTTCTGCATTATCACCGCCCCAAAGGTTCCCCATGGAGGCGGACCCGGAATAAAATATGGCAGTGTTGCCTCTATTCCCTCTCTGTTAGCGGTTAGCTTGTGACCCATCTCGTGCATTCCAAGAACAGCCATGATAGCCACTGTGAAGGTTCCACCCCCAATTAATGGGTCTGTAAATCCCTCTGAGAGGAGATAGCCGGAGGCAAATGTAGTTCCAACGGTTGCAAAGAGCAGAAGCCAATTGACGAGGATGTTGCTGGGTTTAAAGGATGGTTTAGGAAAAATTCTGAGAACAATTCTTCCATCAGACCTTCGCAGGTAAGCCACCAAATTCATCAACTCAAGCTTTTTAAGCAGTTTCAGAAAGGCTTGTTTTGTCTCTTGAGGCTGTTTAAGGTAGAAGGTGGGAATATTGTGCTCTATTAAGGCTTCCTCTATCTGGAAATGTTGGCAAACAATTTCTTTCAGTTTCTCGAATTCTGTTTGGTTTATTTGCTCTTTTGTTTCGTTCATGCTATACCCTTTTAAACTTAGAACCACCTATTAGAGTATTTGCGTGTTAGAAAAGCTTATTGGATTTTAATCTAGTTTTTATTCGATTCTGAACCGCTAAAAACTTTTTAATAATTCCAAATTTTAATTTTCTTCGATTACAAGGTTTTAGCGCAGAATTTGTATTTTCCTTCATTTTCCCAGAAGGGTTGCATTGGGCTGTTTCTGGTCGGAAATTCGTTTTTATTGTTAAATCTGCACGATTTTTCCGCTTGTTTCTGAGCTGAAATCTTGAACAAACGTTCAACAGTACCCATATTCTGATGAAAAACCGCAAATACCCTTCGCCTGTAGAACGTTCTAAATACTATAAGATAAGCTCAATGGCAGATTATTCTACAGTTTAATACTTGAAATCAACTCAATCCAACAAAACAATCAAAATCCTGCTTTTGCGCCAAAACCGATTACAACCACTCTTTTAATACTGTCACACCATGGAATAACTAGAGTCCGCTGCAGAGTTCCTTTATTATTTCCTTTTCAATCTTTTTAGGATTTTACTCGATGATTCCGCGCGCGAAGTATAAATACCTTAATAACTGCTACGCTACCTTCAACTGGACCAGGAACTAACGCAACATTTGACATAACCATAGCCGCAAGTTAATACACAGGAAGATCTACAAAGCGTCACATCTGTAAGCGAAGCCAAAAGCTTCAAAACAAAAATTTAATTCAGCACTTCACGTATCATTTCCTGAAAAATTTCAAATGTTTAGAAGCCTCGCCCTTTTCGCCGACAGCAAAAACCTCGAAAAGCTCAAAGCTTGCCCCGCAACCCTTACATTGGACATAAGCGAGGTTACGCCTTATCCCAAGCCAAAACCCTTCCCTAGAATTGCATTTTGGGCATACAGTGAATTTACTTGCCACGGCTAAGATTTCGTCTAATTTCAAAGCCTCTCCAATCTCCAAAATAATATTGTATGCCATGAGATTTATGAATTACTATCAGAACTGGAATATTCTCTGTAGACATTAGATGCGAACAAAGTTTATTAGATAAAATGCCTTCCAAAAGGCTGTTTGAACATGATAATCCAAATTTTCACCGTTGGCAAGCTCTTCACAAACTCTTACATTGTAGCATGCCAAGAAAAAAGGGAATCCATAATCATCGACCCTGGATTTGAAAGCGTCTATGAAGCAGAAAAAATATTCAAGTTTATTGAAGAAAACGCCTTAAAACTAAAATTTATCGTAAATACTCATGGTCATCCAGACCACATCTGCGGAAACGGAATAGTTAAAAGAAAATTTCAGACGCCAATTTTGGTTCATGAAAAGGATGCTTTCATGCTTGGAACCTTTGGCAAAGTAATTGCAAAATTTTTCGGCTTCAGCAGTTCCTCGCCATCCGCAGACACCCTACTAAAAGACGGAGATTATGTGAAGTTCGGAAAAATAACCCTAAAAGTTATGCACACTCCGGGTCACAGTCCGGGAAGCATATCCCTAATAGGCAAAAAAGAAGTGTTCACCGGCGACACTTTATTTGCCGGCTCCATTGGAAGGACAGACCTTCCACAAAGCTCAGAATCAGACATGAAAGAATCATTAAAGAAATTGGCAAGCTTGCCAGAAGATTTTACAGTTTATCCTGGGCACGGTTCGACAACAACTATTGGAGAGGAGAAGCGAAGTAACCCATTCCTCCTCGTGGAGTGGTGAAAACCGCTGGCGTTTACAGAGCCTCCCTAAACAAGTCCTCATCCTTTCCAATTTTCAATTCCTTTGCACTTGATTTTTCGCAAAAATCTGCAATATCCCTTAACCCCTTAAATATCACCACTGGTGTGGCTTCCTCAGCCTGTCCCATGAGGAGTTCGGCTGCAGCGGCAATTTCATCAACAACCGCGACATTCTTAACCTTCAATACGTATCCATAAAGGTCTCTTTTACCCCTATAATCCTTAAAGGGCTTGATTCCAGCCAAGCCTATGGCAAAGTTTACTTGTCCACGCCTGAAAGGTCGGCTATACGTGTCACATATTATCACTGCTACATTTTTCCCCGTCAGCCTCCGTATTTCTTTTCGACATCTTTCTGCTGAGG
Source organism: uncultured Candidatus Bathyarchaeia archaeon (assembly GCA_964573785.1). Taxonomy (GTDB): domain Archaea; phylum Thermoproteota; class Bathyarchaeia; order Bathyarchaeales; family Bathycorpusculaceae; genus JAGTQI01. The sequence goes on along the minus strand of CAZNKF010000001.1, from coordinate 97,754 downwards.
CATCCGGGTTTTCTGGCAAGAGTGCAAAATTGCTTGCACCTTCAATGTTCGACTTGTCTATTCCAGCATTTATGCATACTAAGCCACGAGCATCCTCCACAAGTAGAACATCAAGAGAAGCCTTCACAACATTCTCTGTTTCCCTTAAAACGAGCTCCACAAACCTTGGGCTTTTACCAGTTTTCATTGCAATTTCTTTAGCCCTTTCAGACGGAACAACCTCTTTAAGGTTGACGATTCTTCCCTCAGCCTTCGAGAAAATTTTTTGAGCAATAACCATTATGTCTCCATCCTCAATTTTTAAGCCATTTTTCTCTGCTGTGGCAACAATAATTTTTGCTATGTTGTCTCCGGGCTTTATGAGGGGGAAGCCTTCAAGGGCTACGGCTTTAAACTCCTTCAAAGGTTTCACACAGCTCTGTGCTTCCTAGATGATGTGCCTCCCCTATGTTAAAACTCTTGCTTTTCTATTAACTTCTAAAACAGACTTGCATGATGTATTCCCAAGTTTCATTTTGAATTCATAATGCTTAAGCAAGCCTCGGCAAAAGGATAGCTTAACACAATAGATGGATGCATCCATATGAAAAGCAAAATGAAAACCCTAGCCCTAATCCTCAGTATAATTTTCAGTTTGGCAGTTTTCCCGCTTAACAGTCTATTCCCAGCCGTGAAGGCAACATATGTTGAAGGAGAAATCGCAATAGACACAATTTGGACCCTTATTGACAGCCCTTTCATACTCTCCGGAAATGTCACTGTCCTCGAAGGCGTAACATTAACCATTGAGTCTGGAGTTGAAGTGAGATTCGGTGGAAAGTTCTCAATAATCGTCAATGGAAGGCTAATTGCTAACGGAACGCTGGAATCTAATAGGCTAATAAAATTCACCTCGAACAAGGAGACGCCTGAACCTGGAGACTGGGGAACAATCTACTTTAATGGAACTGGACAGCCCCCTTCACTGCTGGAAAACTGTATAATAGAGTATGGAACAAATGGCACAACAATAGCAAATGGCGAACTAACAGTTCGAAGCAATGTTATACGCTTAAACTCTGGAAATGGAGTAGCGGTGTTAAATGGCGCAGTAACCATTGAACGTGGCAACTTAATATGTGACAATACTGCAAGCGGCATTTACATATCTGGAGGCAACGCTGCAGTGGAGGCTAACATCATAGAGTCAAATGGAGATGGCATAACCTTAACGGGAAATCTAACAACATTCAACATTAACATAATGGGAAACGAGGTAAGCCTCAACGGAAAAAGCGGGATATCATTCTTGATGGAAGATTACAACGCTAGTAGCTTTGTCGTAAGAAACAACACGATTGCCGCAAACTATTATGGGTTTTATGTTTCTACAAACGCAAGCACAGTCATAACACGAAACTACATACGTCAAAATGAAGTTGGAGTCTTTTATGAGTTTGGAAATGGACATAGGGCAAATTTCAACAATATTGTTGGCAATGTTTTAGGAATGGATGTTTCTGCTAATGCCACAGTAGACGCGACACGCAATTACTGGGGAGACCCTAGCGGGCCATATCATGAATGGTTAAACCCAAATGGGAAAGGCGATCCAGTAGGCGGTGACGGCGTTAACCTCGACTTCATATTCTTCCTAACAGCACCAATAGATTACAGCAATCATCCACCAACAGCAGTTCTGTGGACAGACAAGATCACAGTAGCGCTTGGTCAGGAAGTGGCTTTTGTTGGTTTTGACTCTTCTGACTCTTTAGATCCTATGGGGCGTGTTGACCAGTACTTTTTCGACTTTGGAGATGGACACAACACTGGTTGGACGACACTGTCAATCTTATTCCACAACTACACCACGACTGGAAACTATGTTGCTCGTCTACGGGTTAAAGATGATTTCGGCGAGGAAAGCATCCTAGCGTCCACGACTATTTATGTGACAAATTTGCCGTCTCTAAATGTACAACTCATCACTAGCAGTAGTAGAGTTCCATCTGGCGGGGAGATTTCAATAACGGCATATGTTTCACAAGGTGGAAATCCTGTTGTGGGCGCAAATGTAACTTTCTTCTCCATTAAAGGTGGAAGTTTTGCGCCAAAATACGGTTTAACGAATTCTTCTGGCTACCTCACAGCCTCTTTCATAGCGCCAACAGTTGAAGAGATAACTGATGTTAGGATTATAGCTAGAGCTTCAAAGAGCGGGTCTGCAGACGGTTCTTACCATCAGTATTTGACTGTTTTGCCGCCCCTCAGCGTTGATGTTGAAGCCCAACCATCAGAGGTTTTGTCAGTAGAAGCATCCACGGTAAGCGTTTATGTCTCTTGGGTTGGCGAACCAGTTGAGGGCGCCAACGTCACTTTATCGTCAACTAATGGCGGAAGTTTCGCTGAAGTTTCAAAGTTAACGGATTCCAGCGGCAGAGCCTTGTTCACATTTAACGCCCCTCAAACTTCTGAAGAAATAGTAACAACAATTATGGCGCGTGCCTCAAAGGAGGGATTCACTGATGGTGAGGGACAAACAGCAATAACGATTGAGCCAAAAATGTTTCTGATAAGCGTTACTGCCGAGGGTAACACAACGGTTTCAGAGGAAACCGTGACAGTAACGGTTCACGTTGAATATAACGGGACAGGTGTTCAAGAAGCTAACGTCACCTTGTCCGCCACTGCTGGAACAATTTCACCCACGTTTAACTCTACTGACAGTTATGGAAACGCCATTTTCAGATTTACAACGCCGCCAGTTTCAGAGGAAACAAACATAACATTAACCGCGACTGTCTCGAAGATAGGATTTGCCACTAACACAAGCTTGCTAATGCTGACTGCTAGACCCGGAATCTTAACAATAGTGGTTATTCCAAGGGCTTACTCTGTGCCATCGGAAAGCTCGGTTGTAATTGACGTTTACGTAACTTGTAATGGCAGACCGGTAGCTGGCGCAAATGTTACAGCTACGATCAGCGCTGGGACATTAACGTTGGAACCCGGCTGGACCGATGCGAATGGCTATTGCATGTTTTCTGTTTTAACGCCGAGGACTAGTGAAACCATGACTTTGATGGTTACTGTAAATGCTGAGAAGTTTGGGTATGTAGGCTTTCCTACCGGTGTGTCTTTGACTGTTGTTCCAGAGGCTGGTGGGGGGATACCTTGGCTGACGATTTTGCTTGTGCTTATTCCAGTGTTGCTTGTGGTTGTGATTGTTGTCTTAGTGAAGTTGGGGGTTATTCAGGTTTCGTTTGGTGAGGAAGAAGAGGAAGGTCGCGTTTCGTAAGACGTAATATTTAATAACCAAAAAGTGTATAGATATATAACATAAGTACAGGAGAAGACACATGACCAAACTACGCCTCAAAGAAAAACTCGCAAAAATCAAGAAAATAAGAATAAGACTCAACATTGGAAAACCCAAAAAAGTGGCTATTCCACCACCCCCGCCAAAGTCTATCCCTAAAGGCTTCAAAGTTGCGGAAAGATACCCGCTCTATGAGCCCTTCGCCCACGTAGCCATAGTGCAGAATCCCAAAACAGGCGAGTATAAATACATCTTAGACGAGTTGCAACTCGACCCATTAGAGAGGAGCGTTTACAACCGCATATTGGAAATACTCCTCGCTGAAATAGAGTCTCCTAAAGAGGAAATAGTTGACCCCAGAAAGTTCTTCGCCGAAGAAGCCAAAAAGATTGTTGACAAGTACAGGATAAGCCTAGGATGGCTTCCAGACGTCTCATGGTACAAGATTCTCTACCATGCTGAGAGGGACTTGGTAGGATTCGGGCGAATAGACCCTCTGATGCGGGACCCAAACATTGAAGATATTTCATGCGACGGTGTGAATAAGCCTGTTTATGTTTGGCACAGAAACTATGAGAGCATAGAGACAAACTTGGAATTTGAAAGCGATGAAGAACTTGACAACATGGTTGTTAAGCTTGTACACATGGCTGGTAAACACGTAAGCTCAGCCTTCCCAATTGTGGACGCTTCGCTTCCCGGGAAGCATAGGCTTGCGGTCTGTTATAGGCGTGAAATTACTCCTTTTGGCACAGCCTTTACGATTAGGAAGTTTAGGGAAGACCCATACTCGATAATAGACCTCATAAATCTCGGCACCTTCTCTGAGGAGATGGCTGCTTACTTCTGGCTTTGCCTCGAAAACAGAGCCTCAATCATGGTTTTGGGAGGAACGGCGGCTGGAAAAACAACAGCCCTGAACGCTTTAGCATGCTTAATCAGACCTGGAAGCAAAATAATCACGATAGAGGAGACGGCGGAGCTTAACCTCCCCCATGAAAACTGGGTTTCCCTTATTGCAAGGCAAAGCTACGGGCTTGGCGGAAGCAGCGTCGGCGAAGTAACTCTCTTCGACCTTGTTAAAACCTCTATGAGGCACCGTCCAGATGTGCTCATAGTGGGCGAGGTTAGAGGACAAGAGGCTTACGTGCTTTTCCAGGCGCTTGCCACAGGTCACGGCGGCATGTGCACAATGCACGCTGAAAACTTGGACTCTGCCATAAAACGTTTGACACAGAAGCCAATGGACATTGCACCAGCGTATATCCCATTGATGAACATTGTCTTGTCAGTTCAAAGGGTGCACCTGCAAAAGTCTGGGGAGAAGAAAGCCTACAGACGTGTAATGAACGTGAACGAGATAGCCGACTACGAGGATTACAGATGCACGTTCAAGTGGCATCCAATAAAAGATGAGCACTTGCCATCGCTAAACAAAAGCATAATGCTAGCTGGAATTTCAGAACGCCTAGGCGTAAGCAAGAAGGATCTGCTAGAGGAAATCGATAGGCGCAAACAGATTTTACATTGGATGCGAGAGCGCAGCATAAGAAGTTACAGGGATGTAGCCGCAATAATCGCTGAATACTACGCGCGTCCAAAACAGTTCTATGAGAAGGTTCTCGCCGGGGAGGAGGTGAAGGCTGTTGCCGTTTCTCGAAACCCTTGAAGCATGGTCCTTCCGCGTCTTCGGACGGGCAGCACCATTCTTCCTAAAACATATTGTCGAGTTTAAAGATTATCTGGAAAGGGCGAAAATCAAAATCTACCCTGAAACATATGTTTCACTGATGCTTTTTATTTCTGTTCTAACAATCCCTGTATCCATAATCTCCATAATTCTGCTGTACTTCTTCGGCTTTCTACCAGCCATATTCCTCGTGCCGCTTCCAATATACGTGATGATAGGATTCTTCCTAATACCATTGTCAAAGGCTGGCGAGAGAGCTTCAAACCTAGAAAGAGAGATGCCCTTTGTAGCCGCATACATCAGCGTCATGGCTTCTGGTGGTATAGCCCCCTACACGAGTTTCAAGCGTTTAGCCGAGGTTGAGCTGATGCCAGCCATGCGAAGCGAAGCCAGAGAAATAATAAAGGACGTAGAAATCTTTGGAATAGACCCATTGACGGCGATAGAAACCGCTGCTAAGAGAAATCCCCTTGACATTTTCAAAGACTTTTTGGCTGGTTACGCCTCGACGGTCATTATAGGCGGGGACATTGGGCACTTCCTTGAGAGGAAGGCTGAGGACATTTTCAAGACAAGGGCTATGCGTGTTAAGGCTGCTGCCGAAAGGCTTGGAATGCTCCTTGAAACCTTCATAATAGTCATGGTTCTGATGTCCATGTGCTTCTTCATCCTCTTCGCTGTGGAAAGCATGCCCAATGTTGGGGGCGGGGGAGGAGAGGTTTCCATGCAGTCTGGCATAATCATGTACACTTACGTATTCACGCCTATGCTCTCACTTGTCTTCATTTATTTAGCGCATAGCATGCAGCCGAAAACACCAGTTGTGGACATGCGTCCCTACAAGGTTTTCGGAATATGCAGCATAATCGGCATAGTGCTACTGCTACTTCTAACAAACTTCTTTGGGCTTGTTGAGGTTCCATTCTTCAGCCAACTTCAAATTGTCGTAGACTTGCCAATGGCTATAGCAATAGCCCTATTCGTTGCGACGGCTCCAGCTGCCATAGTGTACCATAGGGTTAGCAGTTACAAGGCGGGTATGGAACAGGGAATTAATAGCTTCTTGAGAGACTTAACAGAAGTTAGGAAGACTGGTTTGTCGCCGGAAAAGTGCATAGAAAGCCTATCAAACCGTGATTATGGGGTTTTCAGCAAGGAACTGCAGAAAATAAGCTCTGAAATATCGTGGGGTGTTCCGGTTAGGAAGGTGATTATGGACTTTGTTAAGCGCACGAAGAGCTGGCTTGCCCAGCTTGTCATGTTCCTTCTCGTTGAAACCATAGACGTGGGCGGCGGCACAATAGCCATGGTTGAATCTCTTGCAAGGTTCAACAATTTGACACAGGAGGTTGAGAAGGAGAAGAAGATGGCTACACGCCCATACGTGATGATGCCCTATTTCGCTGCAATCCTCCTAGTGGCAACGACAATCATGATGTTAAACTTCGCTGGTGCCACAAGAGAGGTTGCTGGCGGCAGTCCAGCAGGAGATATGACGGGCATAAAAATGATTTTCACCACGTCTGTGATTTTCCACAGCTATTTGATAGGCATAGTGGCCGGCAAAATAAGCGAGGAGTCTGTGGCTGCCGGCTTTAAGCACGGCGCAATACTGGTAATAATCGCTATTTTAGCCGCAAAACTAGTGCCCATGTTCCTGTAACCAAAAGAGGGGGTGAATTGAGGTTTAAGCTTCCAAAAAATGCCGGGCTAAAAGGGGATGGGAAAGCTGTTAGTCCGGCGATTTCTTCTGTGATTCTTACTGGAGCTGTGGTTGTGCTTATACTGGTGGCTATGAACTTCGCAATAAATCTTCGCGATTCAAAAATTGCAGAAAACGAGTTCGCCTCTGTTAGGCAGTTCATGCAAACAGCAGCTATCCAAATAGATGACATAGCGTGGGTTCCGTGGCGCACTCAGACTTTTCGATATTCAAGAAGTTATGGAAGCATGAGTTTTATGCCCAACATGCTGAACTTTACAATTTATTTCAGGAACGCTTCTGGCGAGTATCGCCTTGGTTCCTATGTTTCTGGTGTTCTTGCATTTAACATGCCCATTTCAAGATATAATGTGTATGATGGCTATTTTGAGCTTATATATCCTACTGATGGTTCATTGGTTGATTGTTTCGTTTTCAGTGGAGCGAATGCACCGGTTGCGAGGGTTTATGGCGTTGAAAAGTTATCGACTGGTTCCTTTGTAAGGTTGGTTTTGAATCCTTGTATAAGGATTGTTGAGGCGAATGTTTCTGGGAAGAAGCAGTTTAAGCTTTATCTTCCAATTTTATATGAATCCAGTTCTAGAGGGAGCAATCCTACAGTAACATTTACTTCTACGCAAATCTCGTCAAATGTGAGGGATGCAACGAAAATAAGGGTTGTTGTGACAACTTCTCCAGCTTATGGTGCTAGCTTCTTTATGAAGTCTCCTCAAGGTCCAAACACAATTATTGATAAGGAAATCGATTTTGGCGGCTCCTCAACTGTCGTCTTCTACCTAAGTAGGGTGGAGGTTGCTGTTGGTGTCAACTCATAGGAAGGTGATTGAGCATGCCGCATGTGGCAATTGAATATGTAATCATGGTTCCAATTTTAATAGCGCAGATATTTCTCTTCCCATTGGCGGCGAGCGCTCTCACAAGCACTTATGTTGAGTCTAGGAGGAGGCTGACAGCTGAGACGGCTGCCAGCCGTTTGGCAAGCTCAATTCAGCAGCTATATTTCTCTCTAAACCATGAGTCGATTCCGCCGGGCACCGTGACTTTTGACCCTGGTTTGCCCAAGTATATTGATGGCTATTACTATATTGTAAGAGGGGAATTAACGCCTATAAGGGAGGGTGGGGCTAGTAGACTGAATATTAGTTTGACTGTTGTTGGTTTAAACATTAAAGTGGCGGCTTATGCCACTCTTGGACCCAACGTGAGTTGGGACTCAAATTCTGTTTTTGTCAGCAACTCAACAAGTGCTTTTGTAGAGGTAACCAAGGATTCAAGCGGCGCCTTTCATTTCCGTTTTGGAGGTGGCTAAATGGTAAGCGCAACCATCGACCATCTTGTCGCAACCACTGTTCTCATAGTGGCTTTCACCCTTTTCATGGGCTTATTCAGCCAAGTGATGCAAGATGCGCTTCTCTACCAGTTTCACATGCACCTTACAACCAAATGCAGCGACACCCTTGATAATATGCTGCTCAGCTTTGGGGAAATGCCAGGCGTTTTTGGGCTTGGCGACTATAATCTTGAGCCATACGCCTTGGACCCTTACTTGGTAATGAGGTTGCTGTCTGCTTCCGGTCCCCTTGTGGAGTACCCACCTGGCTCTGGCATAAAATACAGCAACATCACTTTTGGAGCTGGGGACTACTTGCTGGTCCCTGTGAGCGAATGCATAGACTATGAAACTGCTCAAGAGCTGCTCGGCTTGAAGGGGATGTATGGTTTCAGGCTATCTTTAACCCCGATAATCCGCATAAGCTTCGCAAACGTTCAAACGGGCAGCGGCGGAAAATCTATAAGCTTCACGGTTATCGTTGAGGGTTCTGGTTCGCCTGTTGGGAATGCAGATGTAACTTGTAGGCTTCTTTATGTAAGCGGAGTTGAAACTGGTTGCCCCATAATTGGTTTGAAGAGCACATCGGGAACCACGGACTCGAATGGTAGAGCCCAAATTTCTTTCAGTAATGTGGACGTCTCTAAAAACTATGTGGTTGTTGCAAGCGCCAATGTTGGAAGCTTCTATGGTGTCGGCTACATATATAAGCAGGCTTTAACGTCGGCTGGAAACGTCATCCCCTTTATCGAGGACAAGGAAACCGGCATGATAATACTTGCCCACTCCTTTGATGTAAAACAGTACAATAACACTGGCGCCATATTCTACAATGCAACATACTTCGCTATAGACAACGACTGGAACCTTGTAAATGTTCCATTACTTGGAAATTATAGCGGCCTCTTAAATTATGGTTCTGGTTCCCAAGGGAAAACCTTCAATAGAACGCAGATTCCCGAAGAGTACCTTGGCATGCCTGGGATTCTTGTTGTGGTTTGCCGTAAGGGCAACGAGTACGGCGTCACAGTCATGCCTTGGCAAGTTCAATCCTTAAGCTTTAGCGTGGAGTTTGGAGGCAACCCCTCTGGTATGGAGTGGGTTGCCACTGACATTAGGCATGTTTTGATTGGAGGCGTTCCCTACACGGCGAAGCTTGCCCTCTGGAGTTTGATGGGTTATCAGGTGGTTAGGTATGCGTGGTGATGAGCCGTGATGAGGACAATTGAATCCATAATAGTCATTATTATAATGCTTTCAGCCTTTTTCATAGCCTCCTACCTCATAGTTCTTCCTTCGCCTAGGGCTGTTTCTCCGCTTAATCTTAGGGCTTTAGCCCTCACAGTTGTCAAAAACCTTGACACCAATGGATATTTAAGCGAAGTTGCCTTTTCCGACGACGACAACGCTTGGAGCGAACTTCAAGTAGTCCTTTCAGCAAGTCTTCCACCTCACATAGCCTATAACCTGACGGTTTACGAAATTACTGAGAATGGAGTTTATGTTCCTAAGAGAACTATTTCTAACACCATTGGAAATGTTGCCTTCACAGAATCAGTATCCTACATGGTTAGCTCTCCAGATGTAACCTACAAGACCGTTGCCCAGAAAATTTCCGAAGGAGGCAAAAACCTAACCCTATACATATTGAATTGTGCCGACGCCAATGGATGGTGGATTACCGGTTATACAGCGCAAATGCTAGCCCAAGACGTCTACAACATGCTCTCACCATACTTCCAGACAATAATACTTGTAAACAGCACCGCTCAGCTGCTAAATTTGCTAGATGGAATAAAGCTGACAACGAATCCGTCGGAAAGCGTTACGGACGCTGTAATAATAAACACTTTCGGCGAAGCTGTGCCAATCCCAACAGTGTATACCGAAGGATACTCCCGCCAGAGCGATGGCTACTCATCAAGCGGAGGCTATGCACGCTACTGCTATACATTAGGCAGAAAAGTTAGACAGTATAACTGGAAATGGATTAGCATAGTCGGATACCCATTTTTCTACGTAACAAATACTGTTAGATTTTACAACAGACAGAACGGCTATGGAATATATGGGATAGTTAGCGTTGGGGCTGCTGGCTTAAACGCCTTTCTGCGAGGATTAAACAACGAGAACTACGCCTCTGACTCAACATGGATAACTAAAGATGTAACTGCGGATTACGGTGTACGCGTCCAATTCACATCAGAAGCCTACTATCGCGCCAACTATTATGGGATTTACCCAGCATCAGCACAAAGCGCAAGCAGAGCGCTTCCAGGTCCGGGAGCGCAAAACGACATCACAAGCCGATACAACCTTGTAGCGGCGGCTCCAGTTTTTAATCCGGTTTATGGGTATTATGCTGCTGCAACTTTTAGGCATAACAGCGGAAAGGGTGCATTAATAGCCATCGGCTTGACACGAACACCAGATATTAGGATAACTGCCCTAGCCCTCCTTATGTATTACAAGCCAAACATTTATAAGGAGACCTTCACGGCGCCGGGGAAATCTAGGCTTGTAATTTTGCAGCTGGCAACCTTAGGAGGTGTATAAAGTGCGTAGGAATACTAAGGGGCAGTTTTCAATAATCGCCGCTGCCTTGTTAGCCATAATCCTCTTATCTGCTGTGGCTGTCACATATTCAATAATCAACTTTTCACTCCCTAAGGAACAAACCAATGTTTCATCATCGGTTTATGAAATTAACAATTCTTTGAAGCAGATGCTGGAGTTCGCCGTGGGCTATTATGGTTCTGTTTTGAAAGTAACTGGCAATGCTTCCTTCGCCCAAAACCTTGCACGCAACTACCTAATCAGCGGCTTCGAATTTATCGCCAATTCTCATCCAGAACTCAACCCTTCCATCAGAATCTCCAACATGAACTTTTCATTACGCTGGTATGAAACCTCCAGCTATAGTATGGGCTACCTTAAGGCTTCGTATGACCTGCTAAGCCTACGCCTAAGCAACATAAACTATGAAACCTTCTGCTCCCTAAGAGTCGAGGTAATCGAGGTTACAGATAGCACAGTTAGGGTTAATGTCACACTTGACGAGAGCCGTCCATACCTTGGACTGACAGCTGAAAACTTCCAGTTCCACTACTATGACTATGAAGCCTCAAGTTGGACACATAAACAAGCTTCAAGTGTTTGGAGCGAAAGCAATCTCTACCTCGTAGAGATTCCACAAGGCATTGACAAAAAATGCTTCCTACTGGAGGTTTCAGACCCCAGAGGGATAACCACCCTCAGCTTCTACTCAACACGCAAGAAGCCGCAAATAACATACGTTTTCGACTGGAACGCCACTGGAATGGAAAGCATCTACACACAGCTAAAAAACGACAAAATCGTCGTTGAAGTTCTCCAAAATGGAACACTTCTATGGCTTGGTCAGAAGCTTTTAGACGGCTATCCAATCCCACAATTGCCAATCAAATGTCTAAGGGTAAGCGCAAACGCAGACCCAAACCATCTGGAAACAAAACAGATACCATTTCAAGTTGAGGATTGGGCATCCAACTACAAAGTCCCATTAGGTAGAAGTAGCGGTGAAACACTGTTTTCAAACAGAAACATGATAGTCTTCCTAGTAGACCACAACATAAAAAATGTGACTATATGGTGGGATGGAAGAGACAACACCCAACAAACACCATACTCAACCATGAGAAAATTCGATGATAAAATAGTAAGCACTGGTGGTAAAGCAACAGCGGTCTTAAATAATGGTGTAATTCAAATGAACGTGACCTATAACAGTGGAAGTGGAACTTTCTACATTAAAACTGCTACGAGCAGAGCTGACTTCATGCAGATAAATGGGCATTCTGCAAAATTCTATGCTTCTCCATCATTCCCTATAATTAATGGCACCGTTCGGGACATTATACAACAAGAGGCTGAATGGTCAGGCTATAACAGTTGGGGTTTTCCAAACACATACGCCCAAATAGTACTAACTTTTCCAGCAAACGCAACATACTACACATACGCCTTAAGGCTAATTTTTGTAAATGCTTCAATATGTCCAGAAAACAGAGTGATAACCAACCTAACCCCAATAAAAATATTAAGCGATTGGAAAACAACGCTGCAAGTGTTAACTGAAAATGGGACAAGCAATGGAATACCCGTAACTGTTGAAACCTATGTTGGCAGCTACTCATTCTACAACTTTTCAGATGGAAAATGGCAACACCACTGGACCCAATACAACTATACGGGCAGTACTGGAGCCGGAATAATGTTCAACGACCTAAACAACCTAAAACTCTACCTCTTTGACAGTTTTATAGGGCAAAGCACCGGAACACTGAACGTAGCAACAACCCAAGGCCTCCAATGGATAACCCCCAAAGCAATTTACAATAAATGCGGCGAATCCGGCGGCAACATTGCTGCAAACTCCATAGATGGAAGCACATCAACATATTGGCGGCATGACTCAACATGCTACCACTGGATAATCTACGACCTAGGCGAAACAATGAACATCTCAAGAGTAAGGATTTACCAAGGCGTCAATGACTGGGGAAGCACTGCTGGCATAAACATCTACATCAGCAACGACCCCCAAAACTGGGGTTCAGCAGTATGGACTGGACGGATTGATGGCGGTGGATGGGTCAATAGTGGTCAGTTCCAAGCTCAGGGCAGATACATAAAACTTGAAAGCAGAAGCAATTTGGCTTCTCAAAGGCTGATTGAAGTGCAAGTGGAAGTGCAGCAAAGGAGCACAATAATTGAGCTTTCTCCAGTCAGGCTTAGGCAGGTTTCGTTCAGCTTCCCACTTGATGTTACATGGTTTGGCGCTGTTGTTACGATTCAGCAGAACAGCGACTTCATTTACAAGGCGGGTGTTGGATTGTGGGTTGTTGTTGAGCATCCGCCTAAAGTGGAGGTAATCGCCTAATGCAAAACTTATTTGAAATCCACATTGGAAGTTCATACAAGTTAAATAAGTATTCTTCAGATTTCATAAACAGCAGAAGGTGCAGCCACCATGAAAACCAAAACAGTGTTAAAGTCTAGGAAGGGTATATCCCCAATCCTCGCAACCCTTCTCCTCATAGTAATAGCCGTAGCAGCCATAGTTGTGACATACGCATGGATAATGATATACATGCGCAGCGCAGGGCATCAAGCAGGCATACAACTCAATATAGAGGCTATAAGCTGGCCAACCAACAGCACCATTAAACTTTATGTAAGAAACACTGGAACATCAGATGCAACCGTCGACGCGGTTTATGTAGGTACATCCTCAGAAAACCTTGTAAAACAAAATGATGTAACTTTCAACCCGACTAACAAGGTCGTCGTAGCTAATGGAGGAATGATAGAGATAACGATTACCTATGTGTGGACACCTCTAGAAACATACTACTTCAAGGTTGCTCCATCAACTGGACCAGCAGCGGAAGGTAGCGCAAAGGCACCAGCATCACCCTAAACCCTTTTAACACTTTAAACAAGACTTTTGTTAAGCGTTTATAAGATACTTTTTCTAAACCCAAAATAAGCAGTGACTAGAAATGCAAATTCAAGCTTCCATCGAAGCCGCCAAAATATGCCTAACTACATTTTTTCTACTTTACGCCTCTTGGAGCGACTATAAAACTCGCGAAGTAAGCAACAACGTCTGGATTTTATATGCACCGCCAGCTTTCGCCTTAACCTTCGCAGAACTTTTTCTTTTCGATTCTTCCATGTTTCCATATTATGGTTTGTGCTTCGCTTTAACATCAGCCTTCGCCATAATCCTCTTCTATGCTGGAGGTTTTGGCGGGGCAGACGCGAAGGCTTTGATGTGTCTTGCCTTGGCTTTACCCTTCTATCCGTCTGAACTTCTAAAACCATTAGGCGAAGCTTCACCAATAACGAACCTTTTCTTTCCAGTTACAGTTTTCAGCAACTCAGTCATTTTGGCAGCCCTAACAGCCATATACCTAATATTCCATAACCTTTTATGGCGCCTAAAAACTGGCAACCCGCTTTTCGAGGGGAAACAGCGAGAAGAGTCAATAGGCAAAAAGATTTTGGTTTTGGTAACCGGCTACAAGATTCATTTTAAAAAGTTGAAGGAGAAATGGCACATATACCCCCTAGAAGACGTGGAAAATGCCGAGGAAGACGAAATTAAAAGGAAACTCTTGGTTTTGCCAAAGGATGAGGAAAGAGAAGCCATAGTCAAAAGGCTGGAAAAGGCTGTTGAGGCTGGAAAAATCCGCGGAAAAGTTTGGGCGACACCTGGACTGCCAATGCTAATTTTCATAACAGCCAGTTTAGTCGTGGCACTGGTTTATGGAGACATTGTTTGGGCATTAGTCCGCCTTTTTATGGGAGGATAAACACTCAAAAGAATTAATTCCGTTTAGCAGGCAATACTTTTTTAGGAAGGCGTAAGCTTGCTAGACAAGTATTTGGATGAAGTTAAGGATTTTCTAAAAAGCCAGCAAAGAGAAGCAGAAGTTGTTGTTATGCCAGACTTCTTCCTCGATAGGTTCGTAAGCCTAAACACAAGCCCAGACCGCTTCTTCAAAATGGTTATGGATGTCGTGAGAAGGAAAGGCGGAAGCATAGACCTAATAAGTCAAAAAGAGTTTAGGGGTGGAAACGCCATAAACACTGCAGCCGCCCTAGCAAACCTAGGCGTCAAAGTCACACCGATAGTTTGCGCAGACAAGCTTGGACTTCGAATAATCAGATTCCACGTTAAATCGCCAAAAATTAACCTTGACCACATAAAAATTGTGGAGAAGCCATCAATAACAACAGCCCTAGAATTCGAAGCAAGTGATGGAAAAGTCAACGTCATGCTTAGGGATGTTGGCTCCCTAGCAGATTTTGGACCGCAAAACTTAGACGCCGAGGACTTTGAAGCCATTGAGAGGGCTGACTGCATATGCGTTTTCAATTGGGCTGGAACAAGGAAATTCGGCACTGAGTTGGCTGAAACGGTTTTCCGCTACGCCAAAGCCCGGGGGAAGAGCAAAACCTACTTTGACCCTGCCGACCCCACACCAAACAAGAGGAAAGCCAGAAAACTGCTGGAAAAGGTTCTGCAAAGCGACTTGGTGGACGTTTTAAGCCTAAACGAGAATGAGGCAGTTTTCTTTGCGTCACTCATAAAAGGCAGAACTGGGAAACCCGAGAAAGGCTTGAGTTTTAAAGATTTAGCGAGGGAATCCGCCAAGTTTTTAGCTTCACGTTTAAAGGCGAGGATAGACCTTCACACAACCGAGTATTCTGCAACTTTCTCTGGGAAAACTGAAACAGTTGTTCCAGCCTTTCGTGTTCCTGTTTTGAGGGCGACTGGTGCTGGCGACGCTTGGAACGCTGGTAATATATTGGGAACGGTTTGTGGGTTGGCTAATGCTGTTAGGCTTACGTTAGCTAACGCTGTTGCAGCCTACTACATATCGAATCATGAAGGCAAGCACCCCACCTGGAAAGAGCTTTTCAGGTTTTGCGATTGGCTTAGGGGTCGATGGAAGACCAAAACAGATAAAAATTAGATTGAAGCAAAAGCTTCAGCTTGGAGACTTTAATATGCCGACGGAAATCTTCGACGTAGACAAGTTCGTTGAAATAAGCGAAAGAGCCGAATACTGCGCAGTTAAACGCCTGAAAGATGTCGTGAAACTTAAGCTCCGCACTCCAAGGATGCTCTACACCTTCAAGGTTGAACCTTCAAAGGCTGAAGAGGTCATAAAGAAGCTCAGATGCGAAATCCGCGAAATATAGCAGAATTTACCTTTTTAAATAGGCATGAATTCCGCTTTGTATGTCTAGCAATGCAAGAGTGGCTTTAACCTTAAGCTCAAAAACCACATATTCATCTTCTACGAATAACGGTGTTCCATTTAACGCTTCCAAAACAATTTCAGGAGTCGCGGAATCCAAGTCGATGATGTCAACCTTATCCTCGTCAACATTTAAGGCTTTTGCCACGTCCACGGCAAGTTCTCCTAAATCATATAGGTCATGGGGCTTCCCGAAATATACGGAAATGTCATAATCGCCCTTTAAAGAATATCCTTTAGCTCTACCGCCAAACAAAAACGCCGCCTTAACCCTTCCCTTAAACACTTCTTGCAGATTTTTCTGCAATTCGTCCATGGCTGGGGGGTCTATGGTTCTCCCCTTTAAGCCTTCTCTAAGGGTTTTAGCGATTCTAGAAGCGTCTTCCACAAGTCTGTTCGCCGAGCTCATCACTATGTTTCTGTCGACAATGGCGTACGCGTGCACAAGGATGTTCCTCACGCCAGCCATGGACTTCAAAACTTTAGCATCCTTTTCATCCAATAATCCTAGGTCTGCCAGCAGCATACCTATTTCCGAATATCCTTTAGGTGTTCTTCCACCTACGGCTGAAATTGCCATAATTCCCAAGTCGAGAAGCGCTTGTATTACTAGCTGAACGAGTCTTTCTGTTCCTCTGTAACTTCTCTCGCTCTTTAACTCTTGTACAAGCTCTGTCAATTGGTTTACTTGCTGATCTACTCTCTCCATTATTTTCAATCTTATCCCGACTTTTCACGATCACTAATTAATAATGCGCTCTAGTTTTTATTTATTTGCCGCGGCTATTCTGTGCTCATTACAGTTTTTGCGAGGTGAATTGAGTCTTCAAGGCTTTTCATTATGGTGTTTGTTACAGTAACTTTCATTCCAAGTTCTTCTATGCGGCTTTTCTGCTCCTTGTCAGCTTCGTCGATTATGAAGTGTTTTAGGAGTTGTCCATAAAATTTTGCCACGCCGTAAGCTGATGGCTCATAGCCCATGCTTTCCATCACCTTGTCGGCTGGTCCTTTTAGGGCTTTTCCGCCTACTATTGGGCTTATGCCCACTATCGGTGCTTTAACGGTTTCTAGCGCCCTTTTTATGGCTTTTATGGCTAGGATGGGGGCTATGCTTAAGATGGGGTTGCTTGGGCAGATTATTATGCGTTCCGCCTCCTCTATTGCCTGGATAACGCCAGGTGCGGGTTCAGCCTTTTCGGCGCTTTCAAAAATCACGTCTGTAACGTTGTCCATGGTTTCCCTTTTTACGAAGTATTCTTGGAATTCGAGGAGCATGTTGCCAGACCTAATTTTTGTTCGCACGGGGTCATCGCTCATTGGTATAAGATTGGCTTCAACTCCAAACATTTTGCACAATTTTGCCGTGGCTTGCGAGAGCGTCATGCCTTCCCTCAACATTTTTGTCCTTATTATGTGAGTAGCCAAGTCCTTGTCTCCAAGGCGGAACCATGTTTCAAATCCTAGGCGTCCCAGCATTTCGAGGCAGTTAAAGGTGTCGTTGGCTATTCCCCAGCCTTTTGTTTCGTCCACCACGCCCGCAAGCGTGTACATTATTATGTCTAGGTCTGGGCTTACATGAAGTCCGTAGAGCTCTATGTCGTCGCCAACGTTGCCAATTATGAAGACATTTTTCGGTGGAACCACTTTCACAAGTCCTCTAATGAGTTTTGCTGCTCCAACACCGCCAGCCAGAGCCACAACATTGCCCATGAAACCACACCTATATTAATTGGCTTTCAACTCATAAAAGTTCTTGTAAAGGTGTCATGAATTTGGATGCGGTTGAGCTTATTAAGACTAGGCGGAGCATCCGCAAGTTTAAGCCAACCAAAGTTTCCCGCGAAGTTATAAGCGCCATTTTGGATTTGGCTAGGTGGGCTCCTTCAGCGCATAATGCGCAGCCTTGGCGCATAATAATAATAGATGATGATGCTGTTAAGGAAAGGCTTGCCACATTAATGGGGAAGGCTTGGCTTTCAGATATGCTTAAGGACGGCGTCCCAAAAAGCAAAGCAGAAGAAATTTTTAGGGCTGAGAGTTGGCAGCGGATAACGGAAAGCCCAGTAGTCCTTATAGCTTGCCTAACAATGGAGGATATGCACAAATATCCAGATAGGAGGCGGCGGAAGGCGGAATATTTGATGGGCGTCCAAAGCGTTGCAGCCTACATTCAGAATCTGCTTCTTTTGGCGCATTATTATGGGCTTGGAGCATGCTGGGTTTGTGCACCCCTATTTTGCCAAAACGCTGTGAGAAAAGCGTTAGGCTTACCCAGTGAAATTGAGCCTCAAGCAATGGTCATTATGGGATATGCAGCCGAGAACCCGGAGCCTCCGCCTAGGAAGCCTTTGGAGGCTTTTTCCAAATTCAATTTTTGGACAAGTCAGAGAACAAAAGAGAGGGGATGTTAGCAGTTTAAATGCTATTCTATTTCCTAAACTTTTGAAGCCTTGTCAAAAGTTCTTTGTCGCCTTCATAGTCTCCGGCGCATGTCGCTATTACGCCATCCACCAAACCCTCAAGTTTTGATGCTGTTTCCTCAACCTTTTCCATGGTTGTGGTTACTGGCCAACCAATTAATTTGACCATTTCCGCGTTTTTTGGGGTTCCGACTAGGAAGTATGTGTATATGGGCTTGTTTAGGCGTTTGCATTCCTTTGCCACTTGCTCCAGTGCTGGGAAGGTTTTGTCTTCAAGCCTCATGAAGAAGACGAAGTCCCACGGCTCCTTTACCCTTGCTATGGTCTCCTCGATGGTTCTGCGTGCGGTTAGCAAGCATCCAAGTTTAACATTTTTTAAGCGTATTGTTGTGCGTAGAAAGTCCCGCGCCTCCTCCGAAGACTTAAACATCTTTATTGGCTCGCCATATTTTGGTATGTCTCCCATGGTGATTACAAGTCCATCCAAGCCAACGGCGTCGGCAGCCAAAGCCAAGCCTCCAACTTCGACGGGTCCCTTGTAGTGGAGTATGAATATTGGTATGACAATTTTATCTGGGTATTTGGTTTTGAGGACGCAGCCCACCGCTGTGCCGCTGGGTGCCGGCATCCCGGCGGCACTGTCGGTTATGTTCCAACCGTCAACAAGGTCTTTAACTTCCTCTGCAAGTTTCAAAAATTTGCGTGTGGGGACAAACTCGTGCAATATTTTCATTGAAACTCATCTCGCCCTTTTAGAGAGAAAAATTTAGCATTAAAAATTTTTGCATACAAAACGCCGAAACCATGATTTAAAACATGCTTTACGCTTGAAGGGGCGAAATTGTAAAGAACACCGCCAATTATAACATCATCCGTGAAGCATTATGAATATAATTCAGATAATTGGTGTTGAAGGCTTACCGATTATACAGGCTGGAGACAACCTTGCAGAGCTCATTTGCAAGGCTGCCGAACGCCAAGGAACACCAATACAGAATGGCGACATAATAGTTGTTACACACGTTGTTGTTTCAAGGGCTGAGGGACGAGTTGTAAACTTGGATGAGGTTACGCCTTCGCTTTTCGCAAAAACGGTCGCGGAGCTTTATGACAAGGACCCGGCCATGGTTGAGGTTGTCCTAAGAGAGGCAAAGAGCATTAGGCGCATGGCTGACGGCAAAATAATCACGGAAACAAGGCATGGGTTTGTTTGCGCCAATTCCGGAGTTGACAAGTCTAATGTTCCAGGAGAACGCTTTGTGGCTTTGCTCCCAGAAGACCCCGATGTCTCCGCCGCCAGAATTAGGCGTGAAATAAAGCGTTTGACGGGCTGTGATGTGGCTGTCATAATTTCTGACACGCATGGCAGACCCCTAAGGGAGGGCGAAATAAACGTGGCTGTTGGTGTTTCAGGCTTAAAGCCAATAAGGGACCGCAGGGGCGAAAAGGACTTGTTTGGCTATATTTTGCGGGTTAAGCAGACAGCCGTAGCCGATGAGCTTTCTTCGGCGGCTGAGCTTGTTATTGGGCAGGCGGATGAGGGTGTTCCAGTAGCCATAATCCGCGGCTACAAGTACATAAAATCTAAGGATGCGAAGGCTACGGAGCTTATAAGACCGAGAGAGAAAGACCTTTTCCTATAAAATGGCTAGGCGTTGTGCTGTTGTCCGTCAAAAGCGTCTCGCTTAGGGAGGCTGAAAGCCTAGAAGTGATATGCCTAATGGACAATTGTGTGGATTTCATGTCTTCCATCAGTCGGAGAGAGGTTCAAGGCACTCTAAGCTGGGTTGCAAAGCACATGGGCAGAGAATGGTTTGAAAGGAATTTTCGCCCGCCAATAGCTGAGCATGGCTTGTCAATGCTTGTCACAGTGACTTGTAATGGGAGGCGGCACAGTGTGCTTTTTGACACTGGTGTAAGCCCAGAGGGGGCTGTTTTAAATGCGCGTGGTATGGGCGTGAATTTGGGGCAAGTTGAGGCTGTTGTTTTGTCTCATGGGCATTGCGACCATTCTGGCGGACTGCCCAGCTTTGTTAAGGCTGTTGGTAAGGCGGATTTGCCAATAATAGTGCATGAGGACATGTTTAAGACAAGAGGTGTAGCCTTTACAGATGGCTCTGTTAGGCGATATCCAGAATTCCCAAAGGAGGCTCAAATCCGTCCGGCAAAATTCGTTAAGACAAAAGAGCCTTACTTTTTGGCTGATGGCGCATTACTTGTGACTGGCGAAATACCAAGAAAAACGGATTTTGAGAAAGGCTATACGCAACAGCGAGCCTTTGTTGATGGGGAGTGGCAGCCAGACCTCTGGGTTTGGGATGACCGCGCACTGGCTGTTCACGTCAAAACAAAGGACTCGTGATACTTTCTGGATGTGCCCACGCCGGGATAGTTAACACTGTGCTTTATGCTCGGCAAATAACCGGAATCGAAAAGGTTCACGCCATAATTGGCGGCCTCCACCTATCTGGGAAGGAATGTGAAGAGCGAATAGGCAAGACTGTGGATATGGTTAAACAGTTTAAGCCCAAGTTGATTGCGCCTATGCATTGCACTGGCTGGAGGGGTGCCTTCGCAATTGCAAGTGCCATGCCAAAAGCCTTCGTCTGGAACAGTGTTGGAAACCTATACGCTTTTAACTTTAGTGCGGCTTGTGGCGGGTTTTCTGAGAAACTAAAAATTTAAAAGTGAGGTTTTGAAAATAAAGCATTCCAAAATTGTGGAGTTGAAATTCGGTGATAAGGGAGAAAAGACAAACTCCTTTCTTTAAAAGGAAGC
Organism: uncultured Candidatus Bathyarchaeia archaeon; assembly: GCA_964573785.1. GTDB lineage: Archaea > Thermoproteota > Bathyarchaeia > Bathyarchaeales > Bathycorpusculaceae > JAGTQI01. Next base: position 76,701 of record CAZNKF010000001.1, on the reverse strand, counting down.
TTGAGCCGATAGAGGTTAAAGTTCCAAAGAAAATCTCGGAATTGCTCGCGGAAATGGCTAAAACTGGTTTTCAAGGCAGAAAACTGGGCGAAGTTGTCGAAGTGTGGGAGGAAATGTTCAAAGACGACGTTGTGGTCTTTTTTGGGTTTGCCGGTTCCATGAGCACTACTGGGCAGTGGAAAATTGTTAATTGGCTTATTGAACACCGCTTCATAGACGTTATAGTTTCAACGGGCGCAAACATTTCAGAAGACATTTTAGAAGCTATGGGTGGCACTTATTGGCAAGGTAACCACTTGGTTGATGACCACCAGCTTTTAGAGTATAAAATTGACCGCTTCCATGACGTTTTTGCGGATGAGCTTGAATACCGTCAAATGGAAAGTCTCATTGCAAACTTCATGAAAAAGTTAAGCCCAAACCGCAAATACTCGTCTGCGGAATTTCTCCACTTGTTTGGGAAAGAGCTTTCTCAGATGGGGATTAAAAGCATAATTGCAACAGCCTATGAGAACAAAGTGCCAGTCTTCTGTCCAGCAATAGTTGACAGCGGATATGGAATTGCTTATCTCCTAAACAGGAAGCTTGAAAGCAACTTCGACATAACCATCGACCAGATGCGGGACTTCGAGCAGCTTGTGGACATAAAAGCCAAGGCTGCCCCAGAAAGCGGCGTGATTTACATTGGCGGCGGTGTCCCAAAAGACTTCATTCAGCTAACAACTGTTGGAAGGAGTCTAACCGAATCTAGAAAATATGAGCGTGTTTACCCCCACAAGTATGCAATACAAATAACGACGGATGCACCACACTGGGGAGGGCTTTCTGGCTGCACTTTTGAGGAAGCCATAAGCTGGGGCAAAGAAGCTAAAGAAGGGCGGAATGTGCAGTGCTACTGCGACGCCACAATAGCCCTACCAATAGCGGTTCACGCCTTGGCAGAAAAGGTTGATAAGAGGGCGAAGGTTCCAGACTTGTCTTGGCTGTTTAAGGGCTTAGAATAATCTACTGGCGTATGCAATGGAGAAAGTGAAAGACTTCGAAATTTCGAAGGGCGCTTCCGCAGACGCCATTATCAGGCAGATGCTTGAAAGCGGAGGCTTCACAGCCAAAAATCTCGCCGTCGCCGTCGACATCCTCGAGGCAATGCTGAAAGAGCAAGAAATCCTTAATTTCCTCTCTTTTCCCGCCTGTATCATCGCAACTGGCACGAGGGGCATAATCCGCGAAATGGTTAAACAAAAATGGTTCCACGTTTTGGTCACGACGTGCGGCACTTTAGACCACGATTTGGCACGCTGTTACCGAGACTATTATCAGGGCGACTTCTACATGGACGACAAAGAACTGCATAGGAAAGGCATAAGCCGAATAGGCAACGTGCTAGTGCCAAACGCCTCATACGGCGAAATCATCGAAGAGAAAATGACGGAATTCTTGAAAAGCATATACGCGGAGGGCAAGCGTGAACTAGCCCCTTACGAGCTTTGCTGGGAGATTGGCAGACGCCTCAACGAAAACTCAATCTTATATTGGTGCTGGAAAAATGGCATACCCGTCATAGTGCCAGGCATAACAGATGGGGCTGTTGGTTACCAGTTGTGGATGTTCAGCCAAGACCACAAAGACCTAAAAATAAACGTGCTCAAAGACGAGCAACTCCTAAACGACATGGTTTGGCAAGCAAAAAAATCCGGCGCCCTAATAATAGGCGGAGGCATATCAAAACACCACGTCCTATGGTGGAACCTATTCAAGAAAGGCTTAGACTACGCTGTATACATAACGACAGCCGTCGAATATGATGGAAGCCTATCAGGAGCAAGACCCCGCGAAGCCATATCATGGGGAAAAATCCGAGAAAAGGCAAAAACAGTAACTATAGAGGCAGATGCCACAATAGCCCTACCAATAATGTACGCAGCTCTTCTCGAAAGGCTCTGAAATGCTTTCCTAATTTTCAAGAATTCTTAGCCTATCCTTTTCTAGAGCTTAACGCTTACTTCAAGACCGCCTGCATCAGCTGGTATGTGTCTGCTTTTATATTTTCCCGACTTTCTCACATACTCAAGATAGTCTGGCGCATGCTCCACATTGTCTGCGACTACAACGCTTCCCCTATGGAGTTTGTCCTCAATTAGCCGTAAATAATCCAGATACTGCTGCTTATCAGCGTCGATGAAAACAAGGTCGAACTCGCCTTCCAATTTCGGGATAAGCTCAAGGGCATCACCAACCAAAACTTCAACCTTTGGCGATATTTCCGCCCTTTTTATGTTGTCCTCTGCCATCTTTGCTGCGCGAGGATCAATCTCTATAGTAATTAGTTGCGCATCACTTCCAAGCTCTTTTCCCATGAGAATCGCTGAATAACCAATGAATGTTCCAATTTCCAGCACACGTTTAGGCTTAACCTTGCGGATAACTTTGACTAAAATTCGTCCTCTGTCAGGTCCAATGATGGTAGAAACTCGTCCTTTTTAATTTTGTTTTCGATTTCACTTAAAATCTTCTCCGCTTTGCTCATCTTCTTTTCTCCAACTTCCAGGAGGCATTGATAGTTGGCGCTCAAAAAACTTTTCGAAAAATATGTTTGCAGCGATTGATTCGTATCAGTAATGCTTATTACAAAGTAAAACTATAAAAATTGTAAGATGAAAGTAATGTCTTACTCAAAAATAACTAAAAAGGGGCAAACAACAATTCCAGTTCAATTCAGAAGGAAGTATAACCTTCGAGAAGGAAGCCTTGTGGTTTTTGAAGAAACGGAGGAAGGCTTAATTATAAAACCAGTACCAGACATAATTGACTCAGCTGGCAAATTAGCAAAATATGCCCATCCGGAAGAGTTAATTGCTGAACTCATAAAAACTAGGGAGGAAAACTTCCGCTGAAGGAATCCCATGATTATAACATTTGACACAACCTTTTTTGTACTCCACTACTTTTCTAACGAAGAAGATGTCCTAAATAAAACTCGAAAAATTCTCACTCAATGCAGAAAACTCGGAAATAAGGGAATACTTCCAACAATAGTGCTTGGGGAATTTTATGCACTAACCCGCAAAACAGCGGGTAGGGATGTTGCTGAAAGATACTTTAGAGAGCTTGTTAACTCAGGATTATGCATTGCCGATTTAACAGCAGAAATAGCAAAACAGGCTGGAATTTTCCGACACAAGTATCAAGAGAGAATTCCATGGGGAGATTGTATAATAGCAACCACAGCATTCCTTGAAAAGGCTGAAATCTTGTTGACGGAGGACCCCCACTTTAAACTACTTAAAGAGGTGAAAGTGCATACCCTTGCTGAAATGAAAGTTTGATTGATAGTTGGTGTTTCTATGAAGGTGGCTGTTTCTGGTAAAGGTGGTGTTGGCAAAACATTGGTGGCTGCTGGTTTGGCTTATGCCTTAGCCAGAAGAGGGTTTAGGACAATTGCCATTGATGCTGATCCCTCGCCTAATCTTGCCTTGACTTTGGGCTTGTCTTCCGAGGAAGCTAGTCGCATAGTGCCTATATCCGAGAATAAGCAGCTTATTGAGGCTAAGACGAGCACTGGTTATTCTGGTGTTTTCCGCTTGACCTTTACTGTCGATGATATTGTGCGGGACTATGCTGTTGCGACGCCCTTTGGTGTAAACCTTATTGTTATGGGGACTGTTCGTTCTGTTGGGGCCGGATGCACTTGCCCAGCAAACGCTGTTGTTCGTTCGCTTCTAAGACATTTGGTTATTGAGCGAGATGAAGCCATTGTCTTGGACATGGAGGCTGGCGTTGAGCATATGGGGCGGGGCACAGCACGACACGTAGACGTTATGCTTGTTGTTGTTAATGCTAATGTAAAGGCTCTTGAAACAGCAAAACGCATCCACGAGCTGGGCATAAAAGCCGGGATGAAACACATCCTTCTAGTTGGGAATAAAATTGAGGATGAGGCTCAGAAAGAGGCTGTTGAGAAATACGCGAAGGAAAACAACCTAGAAGTTTTAGATTATTTGCCCTTTGACCAAAGAGTTGTGGAGGCTGAGATGCAGGGAGAAACACCCCTAAAGTATGAGGATGCTCCAGCCATTAAAGCCATAGAAAGGTTATGTGATAGGCTTTTGCAAGGCAACACCTAATAATGCCTAAGGCAATATGATGAACAAGCCAGAGGAGGCAAAGAAACTGTGAAAATTCTTGTCACGATGGGGCGGGGTGGAACTGGAAAAACAAGCTTCGTAGCCCTGATGACAAAATACTTCATAGAGTTGGGTGAGGCTCCGCTGCTTCTTGTGGATGCTGACCCAGACCAGAACTTGGGCGAGATGGTTGGCGTAGACCTCCATGCAGCGGGCAAAAAGTCCATTTCAGAACTTCTTGTGGAAACCTTCCTGGAAGAGGGTGGAACTACTGTTGGTGTGCCGCCAACGGAGCGTATTGAAAGCAGAATTTGGGCTCATGGAATGCGTGAGGGCGAAAACTTCGACTTTATTGCACTTGGAACAAAGTGGGTTGAGGGGTGCTACTGCCTACCGAACGCAGCCCTGAAAGGAGCCTTAGAGTCGCTAACAAAAAACTACAAGTACGTTCTAATTGATTCGCCGGCTGGTTTGGAACACTTGAATAGGCGGATAACATCCAAGGTGGACGACATCTTCGACGTTATAGACCCTTCGAAAAAGTCTTTTGACCATGTGGAGCGCGCCTATCGCGTAGCCAGGGAGGTTAAAATTGCCTTCCAGAACTTTTATGTTGTTGGCGGTTTCCGTTTTCCAGAAAGCCTAGAAAACCAAGCCAGAAAGGCGTTGCCCTTCAAGTTTTTGGGCAGAGTCGCCTACGACGAGAATGTTGAGGATTATGTTCTCGCTGGAAAATCCTTGTTAGGCTTATCGTCGGACACCACGGCTTATCTTTCTGTTAAAAAGATAATGGAAAGTGCTGGTTACGGCAAAGCATAATCGCTAATCTTACATATCCTTTTGACACAATGGTCTAGAAAAGCTTAAAATGTTGGCTGCTGACATTAAACCTTCTATCCTAGGTTGTGCTTACATTGAGCAAAAAAGGATTACACGTGAAAATTGGGGAAATGAAGACAGACCTTGGACTTATAAAGAATCTTGAATTATCCATTGGCAAAGTGGTTGAGGAAGCATGGGCTGAACCGATGGGTCCAACGCCTTTCCCATCGCTTACAACCTTACGAGAATGGGACATGAAGCTTCTGCAGCGCTACAAGCCATTTTATTTGCCATTCTGTGATGTCTGTTGCCTCTGCACTTTCGGCAAGTGTGACCTAACTGGGAATAAGCGGGGCGCATGCGGCATAAACATGGCAGCCCAACAGTCCCGCATAGTGCTTTTGGCATGCTGTATAGGGGCTGCAACCCACACTGGACATGCTCGCCACCTTGTGGAGCACCTCATTGAAAAATATGGTAGAAGAATGCCTTTAGATGTCGGTGGGTTAAACGTTCAGGTGGAAGCGCCTGTTACAAGGCTTGTTTGTGGAGTTAAACCAGAAGCCCTCGGAGACCTTGAAGAAATATTGGATTATGTGGAAACGCAGGTCACCCATTGCTTGTCTGTTTGCCACACTGGACAGGAAGGCAGCAATCTTGACTTTGAATCAAAAGTTTTCCATGTAGGCATGTTAGACCACGTTGGCATGGAAGTGGCTGACATAGCCCAAATAGCAGCTTACAACTTTCCAAAAGGAGACCCAGAAGCGCCGCTCGTGGATTTGGGCTATGGCACAGTTAACATTGAGAAACCCGTAATCTTATGCATAGGGCATAATGTTGTCCCTTCAGTTGGCATAATTGACTATATGAAGGAGAATGGGCTTGACGGCGAAATCGAGGTTTGCGGGCTTTGCTGCACAGCCCACGACTTTACACGCTACTATAAACGCGGCAAAATCATAGGTCCGATTTCATGGCAATTGCGCTTCATTAGAAGCGGGGTCCCCGACGTCGTCGTGCTGGATGAACAGTGCATTCGGACAGACTCGTTTTACGAGGCACAGCGAATTAAGGCACCAGTCATAGTGGCTTCTGAAAAGAACTGCATGGGATTGCCGAACCGAACAAACGACCCAGCCGACGCCATAGTTGAAGACCTTGTAAGCGAAAAAATCCCAGGCGCATTGATTCTTGACCCAGAGAAAGTGGGCGAAGTAGCTGTTAAAGTCGCTTTAAAGGTTGCGCCTTTAAGGAAGAAGTTTAAGGCTCTCCCAGAAGTTGATGAGGTTCTGCAAAAAGCGAAAGAGTGTAGGCAATGCGGTGACTGCCGTAGGGCTTGTCCTCAAGACTTGCATATTCCAGAAGCCATGAAAGCTGCAATGGAAGGCTCATTAGAAAAGCTTGCGGAACTATATGACTCATGTGTTGGATGTGGCAGATGCGAAGAAGCATGTCCAGCCGGCCTACAAGTCCACAGCTTTATTGTGAAGGCTGGGGAGAAGAAGCTTAAAGAGGAAACCTACAAGGTGCGGGCTGGAAGAGGCCCGATACAAGATGTGGAAATCCGCAATGTTGGAAGCCCCATAGTCCTTGGCGAAATCCCCGGCGTAGTAGCTTTCGTGGGATGCGCCAACTATCCGAAGGGCGGAATTGAAGTTGCAGAAATGTGCAGAGAATTCGCCAACAGGCGTTACATTGTTGTGACTTCTGGGTGTGCCGCCATGACGGCTGGCATGTACAAGAATGAGGAGGGCAAAACACCATATGAGGAGTTTACTGGCGAGTTTACGGCTGGATGCATGGTTAACGTCGGCTCATGTGTTGCTAATGCGCATATTGCTGGTGCAGCCATAAAAATCGCCAACATATTTGCAAAAAGGAATTTGAGGGCTAATTATGAGGAGATAGCCGACTACATCCTCAACCGTGTGGGCGCCGTTGGCGTGGCGTGGGGAGCCTACTCCCAGAAGGCTGCTTCCATAGCCTCTGGCTTTTGGCGTTTAGGCGTTCCAGTGATTGTTGGTCCCCATGGCATCAAGTATAGGCGCATGTTGTTGGGGAGGGCTGACCGCGAGGAAGACTGGTATGTTTATGACGCGCGTACTGGCGAGAGGGTGTATGTTGGACCAACACCCGAACACTTGTTCTATACGGCTGAAACTAAGGAGGAAGCCATGGTTATGATTGCAAAGCTCTGCATGCGTCCCAACGACACAACGAAGGGGCGAGCCATAAAACTAACCCATTACATTGACTTGCACAAACGCCTTTATGGAACAATGCCCGAAGACATCCACCGCTTTGTTCGCACGGTTGCCGACATTCCAGTGACAATGAAGGATGAAATCATAAAGATTCTTGAGGAGAAGGGCTGGAAGGAGACGATAATTCCAGACCCGACACTTTTGCCTAGGCTTATTAGGAAAAAGAAGGAGTGATAGGAGAGTAGGCGTTATGGCGGCTGAACCTTGGCAGACGGCTGAAATTCCTGGACCTAAAAAGGCACTTGTCATAACAAAGCCTGAAGTTGTTGCCGCCATGATTAAGAGGGCTAAGCGTCCGGTGCTTGTTGTTGGGCATAAGGCGGCTGAAACAGACTTTGAGGGCGGAAAACTCATAGATTTCATCATCGAGTTTTCAAAAAAGAGCGAAATTCCAGTTGTGGCAACAGCCCACATGATAGGCGAATTCACAAAGCGCGGCTTCAAGCCAGCAACCTTTATGCCAGCTGTAGACATCGGAAACCGCCTCGTTGACCCCTCTTGGACTGGCGTTGACGGCAAAGGGCAGCATGACCTAGCCCTGTTTGTTGGGCTTTACTATTACATGGAGTGGACTATTTTGTCAGGATTGAAGCACTTCGCCCAACACTTAAAGACTATAACTTTTGATAATGTTTATCATCCCCATGCAAGTTGGTCTTTCCCAAACCTTTCCCACGATGAGTGGGTGAAAAACCTTAAAGTCATAATGGAGAAAGTTTGAAGGAGGCGAAATAAGAAATGAGTATGTTTCAGGACATACCCGTCGACGTTGGCGTAATCTACGAGGGCGAACGCATCCGAAGAAAAGACATGTTCGTGGAACTGGGCGGACCAGACGTCAAAGAAAAATTCGAGCTTGCAAGAGTCAAAGAGCCAGAAGAAATCGAGGATGGAAAAATAACCATCATTGGACCAGACATTAAGGACATGGAGGAGGGCAAAACCTACCCCTTCGGCATTCTCATTGAGGTTGCTGGTGCCAAGCTTGAGCCAGAACTGGAGGGCGTTATTGAGAGGCGTATACACGCCTACTGCAATTACATTGAGGGTTTTATGCACCTAAACCAGCGTTATGACATTTGGCTTAGGCTAAGCAAGAAGTCTTACCAGAAAGGCTTAAACTCTTTTCTATTTATTGGAAAAGTCTTGCATAGGCTGTTTAAGAGCGAACTCCCAATAATCGAGAAGATGCAAATAACCTTCATAACCGATGCCGAGAAAGTGAAGGAGCTTTATCCCCAAGCTTTGCAGATTTACGAGGCAAGAGATGCGAGAGCTAGGGGGCTTAAAGATGAGGAAGTAGACAAGTTTTACGGCTGCATCCTATGCCAGTCTTTTGCGCCAACCCACTGTTGTGTGATTACGCCTCAGCGTTACTCTAACTGTGGTGCAATAAGCTGGTTTGACGCTAGAGCTTCAGCAAACATAGACCCTAAAGGTCCCATATTTGACATTGACAGAGGCGAACTTTTAGATCCGGAGAAGGGTGAGTACGCTGGCGTGAATGAGGCCGTTAAGAAGAGGACTTTAGGCGAGATAACCCGTGTTTGGCTTTACACCGCCTTTGGTTATCCGCACACCTCTTGCGGGTGCTTTGAGGGTGTCGCCTTCTACATTCCAGAAGTAGACGGCTTCGGCATAGTTCACAGAGGCTACAAGGATGTGACCGTAAACGGTTTAGCCTTCTCCACGCTGGCGGACTCAACGGCTGGCGGACGCCAAGTTGACGGCTTCCACGGCATATCCATCGAGTATATGCGTTCTCCAAAGTTTCTGCAAGCTGACGGCGGCTACAAACGCGTCGTCTGGATGCCGAAAGAGGTTAAGGAACGCGTAAAGAACTTCTTCCCAGCCGAGCTTGTGGACAAAATCGCCACAGAGGAGGATGCTAAAACCATAGACGAGTTGAAGGCATTTCTAAAGGAGCGCAACCATCCAGTTGTTGAGCGCTGGAAAGAGGAGGTTGTGGCGGTTCCAGAGGCTGTTCCTGCTGAGGCTGAAGCACGAGAAGAGGCTGCACCCGCAATGGTTCCGACGATTACTGCTGCGACACTGCCCATAACTGCTGGCGGATACAAAATCATATTGAAAGATGCAAAAATCTACGCAAAACGTGTCATAATACGTTCTGTTAAAAGCGAGAAGCCTGAGAAAAGGTGAAAGGGACTTGGCTGAAAAGAAGGAAAAGGATGAAACAGTTTTAGGGCTAAAGCTGAACTCGCGGCTACTGGAGCTTCTGGCAAAGCTTCAGGAAGTTGAGCTTGAAGACTTTGAGATGGAAGTTGGCGACCTGGAGATTTGGCTTCAGCCAGGCGCTGTAGCAGCTCCGGTGGTTGCTCCGCCAAAAGTTGTGCCACCAGTTAAGGCTAAACCAACACAGATAATTGAAACTGAGTTTGTTCCGCCAGTTGAAACTTATCCCGGTAGGGTTGTGGAGGTTAAGCTTGGCGCCACACGAAGTGAAGGCGGAACAAGAGGCAGAACGGTGGTTATTGGAGGCGAAACAACCCCAGCCTTCTACACTTTTGAGAGACCCACGCCTCACCCGCCAGTCATATCCCTAGACGTTTTTGACATCGAAGTGCCTTTAGCTAAAGCTGTAAAAATGCATGTTAAGGACGTTTTAGGCGACCCTGCAGCTTGGGCTAAGCTTGCTGTTGATAAGTTTGGCGCCGACATGATTACAATTCATCTAATCAGCATCGACCCGCTTGTTAAGGATGCCTCACCTAAAGAGGCTGTTAAAACTGTTGAGACAGTTGCTCAGGCTGTTGACGTGCCACTGGTGATTGGAGGCTGCGGAGACCCTGTAAAGGACGCTGATGTGTTCCAAGAGGTGGCTGAAACCTTCGCTGGCGAACGTTTCTTGATTAGCTCCATCACTAGGGATATGGATGTTGAACGCTGCGCCAAATTTGTCAAGAAGAATGGGCATGTTGCGCTTTCCTTCACGCCTATGGACTTGAACTTGGCTAGGGAGCTGAACCGCCGACTTTACGATTTTTTACCTAAAGAGGATATCGTCATGGACTTGACCACTGCGGCTTTGGGCTACGGTTTGGACTATGCCTTCACAAATATGGAAAGAGCCCGCCTAGCAGCTTTGATGGGCGACCCGGAGCTGGCTCATCCCATGTCCTCTGGAACAACAAACGCTTGGGCTGCCCGTGAGGCTTGGCTGAAAATGGCTCCAGAATGGGAGCCCCGCGAACTCCGAGGACCATTATGGGAGGTTGTCACCGCTTTGACACTTCTGCTGGCTGGCGTAGACCTATTTATGATGATGCATCCAGCAGCCGTCAAAACAGTCAAGGATGTCATAGCCCAGCTTATGGGCGGCGGGTCTGGCAACGCTGAACACCTCATGGAATGGGTTACCGTTAAGTTTTAGGTGTCTAAATGGAGGTTGAAAAGGCTTATGAGTGAAAGGGAAGGCAAAGGCAAAATTGGCGTTAAGGAGCTTAGCCCAATAGACGTTTACAAGCTTCTGCCCCGCACCAACTGCAAGGAGTGCGGTGAAGAAAACTGCATGGCTTTCGCCACTAAAGTTGTGAACCGCGAGGTCTCCATTGAAAAGTGCCCGCCCTTATTGAAGAAGGAGTTTGAGAAGGCTTACAGGCAGCTTAAGGAGATGCTCAAACCAGCCATAAAAGAGGTTGTTGTGGGCACTGGCGATAAGGCTGTAAAAATTGGCGGAAAACTCGTCATGTACCGCCACGAGCTCACATACTTTAACCCGACAGCCATAGCCATAGACATTACAGACGAGATGCCAGAGGAGGAAATCCTAAGCCGAATCAAGCGGACAGAAGAGTTCCGCTTCGAATATATTGGGCAGATTTTGAAGTTAGATATGATTGCCGTTCGCTCAACATCCAACGACCCGGACAAGTTTAAGGCAACAGTCAAGAAAGTGGCTGAAAACGCCAAACTGCCGATGATTTTGTGCTCGTTGAACCCAACGGTTTTGGAGGCTGGCTTGATGGCTGCGCCTAAAGCCAGACCACTTTTGTATGCAGCTACTAAGGACAATTGGCGGGAGATGGCTGAACTCGCCTTAATGTACGGCTGTCCACTGGCTGTTTTTGCACCTGGCAACCTTAAACTTTTGAAGTCTCTGGCTAAGACACTCGTGGAATATGGCGTTGAAGACCTTGTTTTAGACCCAGGCACCTTCGCCGGCGAAGGCTTGGCAGACACCCTAAACAATTTTACGATGATTAGGCGTTTGGCTTGCAAGCGGGGCGACGAGCTTTTAGGCTTCCCATTAATGGGCGTGCCCATGACCGTTTGGCTTGACAGCGCAGGAGTAGCCCAAGAAATTGTCAAGTGGCGAGAAGCATATTTGGCTGCAATGCTCATAGTGCGTTTCGCAGACATCCTAATAATGCACAGTCCAGACGGTTGGGCTTTGCTGCCGAACGTCATTTTAAGGGCTAACATTTACACCGATCCCCGCAAGCCAGTAGCCGTGGAGCCAGGCTTGAAAGTTTTTGGCACTCCAGACGAGAACTCGCCAGTAATGTTCACAACCAACTTCGCCCTAACATACTATACGGTTGCTTCAGACATAGAATCAGCAAAAGTTAACGCTTACTTGCTGGTTGTGGACACAGAAGGCATAGCAGTAGACAGCGCAGTAGCCGGACGCAAACTAACAGCAGAAAAAGTAGCAGAAGCCATAAAAGCGTCGGGCATAGAAAACAAGGTGAAACACAGAAAACTCATAATTCCTGGAAAAGCGGCGCGCCTAAGCGGAGAAATAGAAGAACTAAGCGGATGGCAAGTCATAGTCGGACCAAGAGACTCTTCGGACATACCAAAATTCCTACAAGAAAAATGGCAAACAAGCCAGAATCCCTAAACTAAACCACTTTGTTAAAGCTTTCTCACTCCATCATTTTAAACTTCTAGATTTTTATTTGGCGAATTTATGGAAGGTAAGGCTAACCCTTCAACAAACTTGCAAGAGAATTGGACTTGAAAAGCGATGGAAACGCGCCACGGAAAAACCTAGAGATAGAAAATTCCATAGAGGAAGGGGTAGGCGAAAATAGTGTCTGAAAACTGTCCGAATTCTCTAGAGGAGCTAGCAATTTTGCAGTTCATTATTATCAACAAAATTGACAGCATGCTGCCTATTTTATGTCATTTGTGGCTTGTATAGCTTTAGGTATTCTTCAGTTGTTGGGAATATTGCCCTAATTCTTTCGTGGCGTTTTTTGGTGTTTATGGCGTTTTGCAATAGTGTGAAAGCCCTTGGCGTACTGAATTTTTCTGTTTCGCCATTCTCTCTTCGTCGCACAATTTTTATGCAGTCATCCACTATGCAGTTTAGTACGCATGCTCCGCAGTATATGCAAAGTTCCTCCGTTATTCCAACTTCGCCTGTTGCCCGCCAGAAAAGGGCGTTTGTGGGGCAAGCCTTAATGCAAAGTTTACATTCCACGCCTTTGCATGTGCGCTTGTCTATTGTTATGCTTCCGCCAACAAAGAATTCCTTAACGCCTAAAGGTGAGAGAAGTGCTTCTCTGCGCTTTTGCTTCTCTTTCTCACTGGTTTCAACGAGTAAACTAAATATGTCAGACACTGCGGATTCGCTGGGCTTGGCGCCTTTCTTCTCCATCCCGATTTCATCTTGCTAATTCTCTGAAGAAAGTATTAGCCACACAACATTATAACTATTTTATTCAATAAGCATACAATACGCACATCAAAATCTATGGTGTCAACTATCCAACTCGTTCTGCTCATCAGCCTCGAACACACAAAGACTTTCAAAGCCAGCTATTCGCTGAAAAGCTTCCTAAGATTATAGTTGTTCTCGCCATGCTGAGTGCTTGTCTGCGGCTCCATCCTTGGAACAGCCACAACGTCTGCGGAAACGCCGAGCCTCTGCTCCAAATCGTTTATGCGGGATTCAAGTTTCTCGATGCTTTCAGTCTTTATCCTAACTTTCTGTTCCAGCTCTTTGATGGCTAACTTTTCCTCCAGCAGCCTAGCTCTTTCCTCAAGGGTTTTCTCCTTCTCTTCCAGCGAACGAAGCTGAAACTCCAGCTCTGCCTTCTTCTTCTGAAGGTCTTCGATTTCATGCCACAAAGTCAAATTCAGCACACCACCATAAGGCTTTAACAGTCAACAAATAATTAGGTATGAACCCAAATTAATATCAAAAATCCACAACAAAAACCACAAAAAATATAGCGAGACAAGACACTTTAGCCCATGAACGGGAAAGGTCGAGAGTCAATGTGCGAATTTAAAGTCATATTAAACGGAAAAGAAGTCTGGAACGACGTTGTCTACGCAAAAGCTGAAGGCGGAAAAGTAACAGTTAAGGATGTTTCAGGACAAACAAAGGAGTTCAAAAACTGCAAAATAGTTGAAGTGGACGTAAACACAACCCGCTTGGTGCTAGCTCACTAAACCGCCAACAAGCCCAAAAGCCAAACAACAAGAAAGCCGAAAGCCAGACCAAAGGCTATTGGGAAAGGCAAGCCTGGAAAGACACCGCCCTTCTCAAGCATTTTGAAAGCCAAAAAACAGCCAAACATGATGCCAGCCACAGAGGCTAGACAGGACGGGAAGCCAAAATAAAAGAGCATGTGCCCAGCAAGCATAGAATAGAAGGTTAAGTCGCCAAGCCCCATGTGAATTTCCCTAAAGGAGAAGCTTAAACCCCTAAACTTTTCCAAACCTTCACGGGCAATCTTACCAACTGGTCCACGATAAACGGCAAAGGCGTCATAAACAGCCAAAAAACACAGGATGAGAACGGCGCTTAGGGTTGGGACACAAGCCCCCAGAAAGGCTCCAAGAGCCCCACCTAACAAAACCACAATGAAGTCGCCAGCCCTGCCGCCCATCTTAAAAATTATGTAACAGACAAGCACTGTTAGGAGGGCTGATATGGGAATTAAAATTTCGATAAATGAGAAGCCAAAAAGTGTGAGAGCGGCGAAAAGGTAGACGAATGAGAGGAGAAAGGCAGCCGTAGCCAAGGAAAAACCAACAACCACTACGATAAGTTTCTCTCGCTTTCTCCTTAAAAGGAAAAAAAGAATTGAAGCGCCAATCCCGACTAGAACAACAAAGTATAGGGCGTTCCCAAGTGAGCCAGCTGGATCCTCCGAAAATGGGGTAACGCTGTAAAGCTCAACAGGAGACGCAAACAATAGATAGGCGCAAAAAACTCCAAAGAGTACGCTTGCAAGAACGGTAGCCAAATGGATTAAGCCAGCTCTGAAGCCGCCTTCACTCAACTTATCACCAGGCTTTGCTTTTTTCAAGCCTTAAAATGCGTTTGTAATAGAATAAACTTTTCCCACCATCCGTTTCGAATATGGAACAATATTTTGAAATTTGATTTCAGCTACGTACACTAAATCCAGCCTAAAAATCTGTAAATGCTTTATATCTTCGGCTATAGAATATCACTGGCAGTGAAATTGTATGCTTGTCACCAACATGGAACTATTAAGAAAGGCTCAAAAGGGAGTCTACGCGGTCGGAGCTTTCAACATCCAAAACCTTGAAAGCTTGATGGCGGTTGTAGAAGCCGCTGTTGAAGAAAAATCACCAGTGATTGTGGCTGTAACGCCAAGCGCCATAAAATATGGCGGGCTAAACTATTTGGCAGGGCTTGTTAAAACCGCAGCTGAAGCCTTACCGATTCCCATGTCCCTACACTTAGACCATGGAGAAGACGTGGAAACAGTCAAAAAGTGCTTAGTGGCGGGCTTCACATCAGTAATGATTGACGGCTCCCACTTGCCCTTTGAAGAAAACATTGCCCTAACAAAGCGTGTCGTAGACCTAACCCATCAGAAGGGCGTCTCTGTTGAGGGCGAACTTGGAAGGCTAACTGGAGTTGAAGAGAAAACTGTTGAGGAAAGGGAGGCTGTCCTAACAGACCCTAGGGAAGCAGAAGAATTTGTTATGCGGACAGGTGTGGATGCATTGGCGGTTTCCATAGGCACTTCTCATGGCGCATACAAGTTTAAGGGCGAACCCCAACTCGACTTCGAAAGGCTGAAGCAAATACGCGAAAGGGTTGAAGTGCCACTGGTTCTGCACGGGGCTTCAAGCGTCCCCCAGTGGATAATCGAGAAAGCCACAAAATATGGGGCAGAACTGGCGGGAGCAAAGGGCATACCAGAAGACCACATTAGAAAGGCAATTTCACTTGGAATAACAAAGATAAATATAGACACAGACCTAAGGCTAGCATTTACAGCCACAGTCCGCGAAGTCCTGGCAAACTCACCAAAAGAATTTGACCCCAGAAAAATCCTTGGTCCAGCAAAGGAAACCATGAAAGAAGTTGTTAAGGCGAAAATGCGCTTGTTTGGGAGTTCTGGAAAAGAATAACGGTGGAGAAGAGAAATGCGAATAGGCGTATTAAGCGGTGGGGGAGACGCCCCAGGCATAAACGCTGTTATAAGGGCTGTTGTCCGACGGGGAATACAAACATACCAAGACGAAATAATAGGCATAAGGGAAGGTTGGCGTGGACTGCTAGAAGGCGCACCAGCCCCCTTAGACCTTGAGGCTGTTTCAGGCATACTGCCAAGAGGAGGCTCAATCCTTGGCACTTCTAGGACAAATCCCTTCAAACGTGAAAGGGGACCAGAACAAATAATGGAAAACGCCAGAAAAGCTGGATTAGACGCGGTTGTAGCCATAGGGGGAGACGACACTTTAAGTGTAGCCCACAAGATGGCTGATTACGGGCTTAAATGTGTAGGCGTTCCCAAAACGATAGACAACGACTTGATGGGAACAGACTACACTTTTGGTTTCCATACAGCCGTAGCCATAGCAACAGAAGCCCTAGACAAGCTCCACAGCACGGCAGAAGCCCACAACCGCGTCATAATCCTAGAAGTTATGGGACGCTATACTGGGCATATAGCCCTAGCAGCCGGAATAGCCGGAGGGGCAGACGCCATCCTAATACCGGAAAAGCCCTTCGACATAGACGAGGTCTGCGAATACATTAGGCGGAGACAAAAACGGGGCAGAAACTTCAGCCTCATAGTGGTTGCCGAAGGCGCCAAACCAAAAGGCGGCAAGGAAATAGTTTACAGCGAACGCATAGACGAGTTTGGGCACATAAGCCTCGGCGGGATAGGCTATTATCTGGCTAAGGAGATTGAACAGCGCACCGGCATAGAAACCCGCGTGGTTGTTCTGGGACATTTGCAACGGGGCGGTTCACCAACAGCCTTCGACCGCATACTAGCCACAAGGTTTGGAGTGGCAGCCGTAGACCTAACCCACCAAGGAAAGTTTGGCTATATGGTAGCACTTCAGGGAAACCAAATCGTGCCAGTACCGCTTAAAGATGTTGTTGGCAAAAGAAAAACAGTTGACATTGAACTTTACGAACTTGCCAGCGTGTTCTTCGGCTAAGTTGCAAGGGTTCTAGCCAATCCCAACAGCCGCGTGTCTAGGGGCTTTTCTTTACTGCAAACTTCTTTTAGGCTTATGCTTCTAATTTCGCTCTTCTGCAATCCAACCACACATTTTCCAACGCCACTAGCCAGTAGGTTAACAGCCTCATTCGCAAATAGGCTTGCCAGCAGTCGGCTTCTGGCAGTTGGGCTTCCCCCTCTCTGGGCATAGCCAACGATGCTTAGACGAACCTCTGCGCCAGTATTCGCCTCAATTTCTTCGGCTATTCTGCGCGTGTCGCCAACGCCTTCTGCAGCCACAATAATGCCAGACCGTTTACCCTTAGCGGCGTTTTCCTTAACAGTCTTAAAAACTTCTCCCATATTTATTGGGACTTCTGGAACCAAGATGACTTCGGCGCCAACGGTTAAGCCAACAGTCAAAGCCAAAAAGCCTCTTCGCCGTCCCATAACTTCCACAACAAAGACCCTTTCATGGGATATGGCAGTATCGCGGATTTTGTCTATTTCCGCAACCGCCGTATTAACAGCTGTGTCAAAACCAATGGTTTCATCAACGCCATAAACATCATTATCTATTGTGGCTGGAACACCAACTATCAAAGCGTCTGTTTCATGGCTAAGCTCTAACGCGCCCCTAAAAGAGCCATCCCCACCAATAACCACAAGTCCATCCACATTGTCAGCAGCCAGATTATCAGCAGCCTTTTTAACGCCTTCCCGAGTTTTAAACTCTGGACAACGAGAAGTCAAAAGGATTGTGCCGCCCAACTGAATTATTCCGCCAACAGAGCGCGGCGTCAAACGCCTAAAACGATTAGTAATTAAGCCCTCCCAACCTCTTTCGAAACCCAGAACCTCAAAGCCCATGGCACTTGCTAAACGAACAACAGCTCTAATGGCAGCATTCATCCCGGGAGCATCCCCACCACTAGTGGCAACACCTAACGTTTTCATTTGGCAGCCTCCACCATGACTTCTCCAAAGCCTTAAAACAAGTTCCACTCTTCAAAATAAATGACTTCCTATCCAGCGATTGGGGAGGATTTAAACATGGAAAAACAACACATAATCGTCCTAGTCACAACACCAAATAAGGGAGAGGCAGAAAAAATCGCACAGTCGCTGCTAAATGAGAGGCTTATTGCATGTGCCAACATAATCGGTCCAGTGCACTCGCTTTTCTGGTGGCAAGGCAAAATAGACAAAGCCCAAGAACACCTAATCCTAATGAAAACCAGAAAAGACCTATTCAGCAAACTCGCCGAGAAGGTGAAAGCCCTCCACAGCTACCAAGTCCCAGAAATAATAGCCACACCAATAGTCGAAGGCCTAAAGGATTATTTGAAATGGCTTGACGAGAGTCTAAAATGATTCGCCAAGGAATAGGGCAAATAACATATTTACTTCTTTGCTGATTAATTGTGTTGTTGGTTGAGATGCCAGTAAACGTCGAGCAAATAAGGCAGAGAATTATCGAAATTCTTGAAACAAGAGATGAATTGAAACGCCTAACATCAAAGTCCTATGCTGAATTAAGTCTTGACGAAAAGTATGCCATCAGGTACCAAATCATAGTTCTTGCTGAGGCTTTGGGAAGTTTATGTTTTCAAATAGCTGCAGAAGATTTCAATCGCACTCCAGAATCTACTCGCAATGTTTCAAAATGTTAGAAGAAGAAGGCGTCTGTGACTGTGCTAAGGATTTAACAGCCTTAGTGCGTTTACGAAACCTATTGGTTCACCGTTATTGGGTAATAAACGACGATCAAATATACAACGCCATTAAGAGCAACTTTAGGGCTGTTGAAGGGTTCTTAAAGAGCGTGAAGGAAAGGTATGCAATCAACCTATGACCAAATAAGGCTTTATGAGTTCAGCCAAAAAGAGAAAGAAGAATTAATCAGAAGAATCAAGGAATTCTTAGCTGGAAATAAGCGAATAAATCTTGCAATAATTTTCGGAAGTATAACCACACGAGACTATGTAAGGGACATAGATATCTGCATAACTTCAAACCCTAAACTAAACTTTAAAGAACTCCTAGATTTAAACGCCGAAATAGAACTTGAACTGGGCGTACCTATTGATATGGTTGAATTGGAAAATCTGCCCAAAAATCTTCAAACGAGCATACTGAAAAACGGCATAGTAGTGAAAGGTAAAGTTTTATAGTTTTGAATACGCTCATGAATGTTTTGGCGGTGGGTCTTAGGCGGGGGGCTAGGGGTCCCCTGTACCGTAAACCCTCTATATGACGGGCCGAAAGCTGAGGCTGAGGCGCCCGTGGCCACCCAAAACCCCACTTCCGAAGCGGTGACTATCCGTCCCTTGGGGCTGGCGGTCGCTGGGCAGCTTCCGTAGGGAAGCTTGCTCCGGCGTTTGTCAGGTGAACCCGGCTAGGCCCGGGAGGGAGCAACCTAAGTCTGGACGTTCGGCGCTCAAGGGGGTGCGGGTACGAGTGTAGGGTTTGGGGGAGTGAGTGGATTCTGGGCGTCGAACCTCAGTGACCCACCGCCGCTCCTCTAGGCCTTTGTTGGAGTGGCACTGTTTGGGCTATGGTGAAAAGTTCTTGTGGGGCGTTTCCTCAAGCGGCTTCCAGTTTGAAATGGGCGACCCTTCTGGCAAGGGTGTGGATGCCAACACTGACTGGTTTGTTTGGGTGCATGACGCCGAAAACATTAGGCGTGGCATAGTGAGCGGCGACCTACCAGAAAACGGCATTGATTACTGGCACTTGTACGCGAAAGACCATGAACTTGCGAAAAAGCTTGGACTAAACGCCTATAGAATTGGCATAGAGTGGAGCAGAATCTTCCCAAAAGCAACCACAACAGTTCATGTTGGGGTTGAGAGGGCTTCTGACGGCAACATATCAAAGGTGGAAGTGGACGAAAAAGCCCTTGAAGAGCTGGAGAAAATGGCGGATAAGGAGGCTTTAAACCATTATAGGCTTATCATAGAGGATTTGAGGACGAAAGGCTTCAAAGTTTTCGTCTGCCTAAACCATTTCACCCTTCCCCTATGGATTCACAACCCATTAACTGTGCGGGCGACAAGGCTTAGGCAGGGACCAAAAGGCTGGCTTGAAGAAACCGCCATAATCGAGTTTGTGAAGTATGCTGCCTTTCTAGCTTGGAGCTTAGGCGACTTGGTCGACAATTGGGCAACTTTTAATGAGCCTATGGCTGTTTGCGAGGCTGGCTACATGATGGCACAGTCTGGCTTCCTGCCAGGCGTGAACAATTTTATGGCTGCTAAAAGGGCTGCTAAAAACATGGTTTTGGCACACGCTTGCGCTTACGAGGCAATAAAACATTGGGACACTGTGAAGGCTGGCGGCGATAGTCCAAGCCCAGCCTATGTTGGGCTTATCCACAATGTGATTCCAACCTATCCCCTAATTGAAGAGGAAAAGCTCGACGTTCAAGCTGCGCGTTTTATGGATAACTTGCATAACCAGTTTTTCCCAAGGGCTGTTGCAGAAGGCTGGCTGGACGAAAACCTAAACGGCTTAAAAGAAAAAAGCAAAGTGAAAGGCTACTTGACTAATCACTTAGACTGGCTTGGCGTCAACTATTACACGCGTTTCGTTATTAAGGGAAAGAGAAACTTGCTGGCTAAGTTGTTCGCTGGAATCCCGGCAGTTCCAGAAATCATGCCGAACTACGGGTTCGGATGCCAGCCCAACAGCCAATCAGCTGATGGCAAGCCAGCATCAGAAATGGGATGGGAAATTTACCCTGAAGGATTACTTGAAGCCTTAAAGGCTATGGCGAAATTTGCAAAGCCACTTTACATAACAGAAAACGGAATAGCCGACGCAGAGGACAGCCTTAGACCAAAATTCCTAGAAGACCATATCGCAGTTTTGGAAAAGGCAGTAAAAGAGGAGAAACTTGACGTTAGAGGCTATTTCCACTGGGCTTTAACGGACAATTACGAGTGGGCTAAAGGCTTCAAAATGAAGTTCGGCTTAATCACAGTTGACCTCAAAACTAAAAAGCGGAAAATGCGGGGAAGCGCAAAAACCTACAAGAAAATAATCGAAGAAAAAGCCAGTTAAAGAGTGGAAAAACTAGAGGGAGCTAGCACTATTGGTTTCCCAGCAAGCCAAACCATGTTCGAAAACGCTAAATCCTATAGGCGCAAATCTTAATTTCAACTGGAGTTTATAGGCATGCCCCACAACGAACTTCGCAAGGACTACCTTCTAGACAGATGGGTGGTAATCGCCACAGTAAGGGGACGCAGACCCACAGACTTTGCAAAAAAGGAAAGAGCACAAGCCAAAATAGGCGTTTGTCCCTTCTGCCCAGGAAACGAGCACATGACCCCACCCGCAGTGCTTGTCTATTTGGAATCAGATGGAAAAATTGAAAAGGCAAAAGACGAAGACGGTTTTAGGCATAAAAATTGGCTTGTCCGCTGTTTTCCAAACCTTTTCCCAGCCTTCAACCCGCCACAAGAAAACACAAACAAAGAAAAAATCATGAAAAGTCGTGACTTAGCTTTGGCTCTTGGGCATCACGAAGTATTGGTGGAGTCGCCGAACCATGATGAGCACCCATCGGATGCGCGGCTCCCCCAACTAGTCCATGTCATAAACGCCTATCTAGACAGACTTCGCGAGCTTTCCGCAAAACCATATGTGTGTTACGTCTCCATATTCAGAAACCACGGCTTAGAGGCTGGGGCTTCGCTATCCCACGCCCACAGCCAAATAATAGCAACACCTTTCACACCAAAAATCGTTAAAGAGGAGTTAGCTGCCAGCCGCAGGCACTGGCGTAATAACGATAATTGCATCTTCTGCAAAATCATGGAAAAAGAGCGAAAAAGCCCCCGCTTCATAATGGAAAACTCGGATTTTCTGGTTTTCGCGCCATACGCAAGCGCCAACCCATTAGAGTTTTGGATTTTCCCAAAAAAACATGAGGCTTCACCCCTCAAACTCTCTGAGAAAGAAAGGGAAAATTTTGCAAAAACTTTGAAGGCATGCCTAGGCGCACTAAAAAACCTATTAAACGACCCGCCCTACAATTTCGGCTTCCACATAGCCCTAGACAAGACTGCAAGCCCATATTATCATTGGCATGTGGAGGTTTACCCAAAACTCGCCATCTGGGCTGGATTCGAAAAAAGCACAGGTATATACATAAACACAGTTTCCCCTGAAACAGCCGCAGAAAGCCTAAGAAAAGCAATATCGCCCTAAAATTTTGAGAACTTCCCTTTCAAATGGCGGTCTAAAATAAAGGATATCTTCAACATAAGCCCTTAATGGTTCAGCCACACTCCACGCTTGGGCGATACAACCACCAGCCTTGTGAGGCAGTTCTCCATCGTAAACTTCGCTTATGGCTCCAAGCCCAGCCACAAAAACCTGTGTCGTAAAAAGTGGCGCGAGGAAGCTTCTGAAAGCATATTCCCGCGTGTATTCGCCATAACCCTCAACCTTCAAATAAGCCTTAATGAAAGGTCCTAAGAGCCAAGGCCAAACCGTCCCATTATGGTAGGCTAGGTCTCTGCTCCGCCTATCCCCACGATAAACGCCCACATATCTATGGTCGCCTCTCGCAAGGGTTCTCAAACCAAACGGCGTTAGAAGCTCACGGCGCACAACATCAACAACTCTGTCACATTTCCCTTTGTCAAGCATGGTAAAATCTAGTGCAATGGCGATAACTTGATTAGGCCTAATAGACGCGTCGCCAAAGCCATTTTCATCAACAACATCGAACAAGCAGCCTTTCTCAGAATTCCAAAACTTTGCGTTGAAGCTTTCTTTGGCTTTTTCTGCTAAGCACGCAAATTTCTCCGCATTGCTCGGCTCTTTGAATTTCCTAGCCAAGAGCTCCAGTGTTTTGAGGGCATTATACCATAATGCTTGGACTTCAACAGCCTTTCCAGCCCTTGGCGTTGTTGGCTGCCCGTTTATGGCTGTGTCCATCCATGTTAGCTGTGGTCCATGCAGAATGAGTCCATCATTGCCTATGCGGATTTTTGGACTTGTCGCTTTTTCAAAGTTTTCGACAATTGCCCTTATGTTTTCCCATAGGTTTTTATGGACGAATTCAAAGTCGCCAGTATACTTCAGATATTGGAAGACGGCGTTCACAAACCATAACGTGGCGTCAACAGCATTATAGACTGATTTGGCGTCCAAGTCTGCAATAAAGTTTGGAATTAAGCCGTCCATAAATTGTTTGTTGAATGTGAGAAAAGTTTGTCTGGCATCCTCAAATCTTCCGGTGACAAGCATCAGCCCCGGCATGGCTATGAACGTGTCTCTGCCCCAATCCTCAAACCAGTGATAGCCGGCAACAACGGTTCTCCGAGCCTTTTCAAAGCCTCCGACAATAAACATGTCCGTTGCATAAACAATCCAGTTAAGCCAGTCTTTTGGCTCAACGCCTCTATGTTCTTCGCAAAACCTCTCGAGCAACTGTTCGTGGCGCTCGCATTCGACATTGTATAAATTTTCAACGTCGTACATTGTGGCTGGCATTTCATCCGCCAATTTCTCCACATTTGACTCATCTTCGCCGGCAACAGTGGTCAACGCAAATCTTTCAGTGGATTTCCTTCCAACTTTTATTTCGAAGAATCCTGGCTGGTACCAGTCGTCAAGGTGGCTTTCCCCACGGTGGTGCTCCTCGCGGAAATAAACTCTCTCAACCCACCCTTCAGCTTGGGCATAAGCCCCATGTGTAGCCTCCAAGGTGATTGTGGCTTTTGGTTTTTCAGCGGTTATTTTGACTCTTCTGCCATGTATTTTTTGGGAAAATTTCGGCGGGTCACGCAATCTATCCACAACCGAGTGGAAATGCCTACACGTTATCATCGGAAAAATTCGAACTTCAACATCCGCTTCGCCAGCGTTAAAGAACTCGTACGCGGTTATGGTGGCGTTCTTTCTGTACGGCATTAAAAGAGTTTTTGAAAACTTGACATTCTGGACATTGTAAACATACTTTGGGAATGGTGATAAACAGAACTCTTGGAGAAACTCGTGTCCTTTTGGATATATTCCACCCTGAAACTCGTTGGCAAAAACCGGATAGAATGCGTTGCCAATCTTTAGCTCTTCGTCAATTTTAGCCACACAAACCCTACGATTTCTTGGAGGATTAAAAGCTGCAACAAGCAATCCATGATATTTCCTAGTGTTCACGCCTAAAACCGTTGATGACGCATATCCTCCTAAACCATTTGTTACAATCCACTCTTTTTGCAGTGAATCCTCAACATTTGAGAGGGCTTTTCCGTTTAGGCATATGGATAGCATAAACCTCTTCATTTAGGGCATCAACTTCGCAACATTCTTTTCTCTGGGCACGGCAAAAAAGTTTGCCACGGGGTCGCACTTCGACCTAAAAAGCAAGGCGTGAGGCTTCTTCAAATTATATTCTGTCAATGTTTCAGCGTATCCCATACCTTTAGCGAAAACCATGTCAACGGACTCGTAAACGCTTATGAACTCGGCTGAAACCTCCTTTAGGGCTAAGCCAACAGCATCCGTCCCAGTTGTTATAACCTTGTCGGCAATTTTGGTTATACCGGAGATTTCCGCATCCTCCAAAGTCGCATCATTTATGACTGGTCCACCCTTAACAGCCACAATGACCGTTAATCCCATGTTCTTAAGCTGTTCAACAACGAGCGTGTCAAAAACGATTTCTCCAGCATTATCCGTTAAATAGAGAACTTTGCTGGAATTTTTTGCCACTTCACAAATTCCGCCGATATCGTCGATAACTAGGTCTTTCCCCGCATCCCTTAGGCTTTTCCTTAAACCCCTAAAAGTGAACCTATGCCCTGGAATGTCAAACTCCATAGTGTTGCCAACCATGGCGCAGAGACAAGCCCTCTTAAATCTGTCCTGCTGTGTGTAACCCTCCTCAACAAGTTTCCTTGCATACGGCAAGAGTTTCAAGGCGTTCTCGTTGCATAAGCGTTTACTTCGCTTGTATGGGTCGTTGTTTCCAGTAACCCTTTTTATTAGGCGATCCCTTTTCGTGCCTAAATCCGCTGGAACAGCAGAAGGCTTAAACTCTTTGCTTAGCATGTAAAGTAGCTCCATCATGGCTCTGAAACGTAGAGCTGGATTAGTTGTTGCCTCTTTGATTTCAGATGCGCCCCTGCTGATTATACATGCTGCGCATTCGGCTTCGACTTTCAAAGGGATGGTCTCCTAAATTCTTGCCTTTTCAGCAAATTCCCGCAAAACCCTATATTGGTCTTTTGCCTTCACAACAGCACTTGCCACCAGCACGCCTTGAGTTCCAAGCTTTAAGGCTGCTGCCACATCATCGCCGTGGCTTATGCCAGCACCACACAAAATCACAACTTTTGAGTTAACCCTTCGCACAAGCTCAACAGTAGCTTTGACAATTTCAGGTTTAGCCTTCGAAACTGGTATGCCCGTTCCTATAAGCTCCGGAGGCTCAACAGCAACAACGTCGGGATTTAAGGCTGCAACAGCCCCACTTATGTTCTGGTTGTTGGCGCAAACAACCGAAACAAGCCCTTTATCTTGAGCTATTTTTACAGCTGCATCAATTTCGGAAAGCCTAAGCTGCCTCTCAGAATGGTTAATGATTGTTCCAACAGCTCCAGCTTCTTTTACGGCTTCCGCCAGCACGTGACCAGTGTAGCTTCCGGGCTCTATAGGGTCGATGTGCTGGGCGAAAACAGGAATTTCCGTGGCTTCTGCGACAGCGGCTATGTCCGTAAACTGGGGAGCCATGCCTATCTGAACACCAGTTTCGCGGCTCACCTTCTCAGCTTTCTTTGCAAGCTCAACAGCCTTCTTGCCAGTTGCCTCCAAATAGGTTTTGAAGTTAACGAGAATTAGCGGGGTTTGAAGTTTTAAGGGCAAGACCTATTCACCAGCAATGCTGGTTTTAGATGCCATTAGCCTAATATCCTTTTAGATTAAAACAAGGAAAGAAAACAGGATTTTTGCGGGGCTAAGTTCTTCTTCCTGGAACGAAGACTGCAGCTGCAATAACCGTTGTCCACAAGCCGTTTTTGTCGCCTGTGGCTGACTGCGTTATATTCGCGGTTTTGATTATGAGTCCGCTTGCCCTGAACTGTTGCTTCCGCTCATCCCAAGCTGTCTGGGGGTCAAAGGGAATTCCCATGGTTGTTGCCAGCATCGTTGCGGCTAAATCCTCAGCGTAGTCCCCAGCTACCTCGTCTGTCTGCCCAAAGGAGTGGTGTTCTGACAAGTAGCCATAATTATTCTTGCCAGACGGAATTGCAACGCCTATTGAGGCGGCAATAAGCCTATGAGGCTCATTCGTCTGGTTTCTAGCCAAAACGACAAAGGTTATTTCACCTGGTCTAAGCATTTTTAGCCCTTTCTCTTTTGGGATGAGCTTGCAACCTGGCGGTATTATGCTTGAAACGTTCACTATGTTGCAGTGGTGAATGCCTGCGTTTCGCAGTGCCAACTCAAAGGATTGAAGTTGCTCCTTATGTTTCCCAACGCCCTTCGTTAGAAAGAAATATCTTGGAATCATTTCACTGTTCGCTGTAAATTACGAAAATCAGCTTAAAAGTTTTGTGTTTTCAAAAAGCCGATACAAATTTTTAAGGGAAAAACATAACAGAGGTTTAGGCATATTCTCTTTCTAGGTTTAGAGGTTGCCAGTTATCAGAAGCGTGTTTAGGGACGAGGCAAAGCTTGACATAAACTATGTTCCAAGCAGACTTCCTCACAGAGAAGCTGAAATGCGACTGCTCAAGGAATTCTTCAATTTTGTGTTAACATCCCCTGAAAAAATGACTCAAAGGGTCCTAATAGTGGGGGATGTTGGAACTGGGAAAACAGCCCTTTCCCAAAGGTTTGGTGCCGACATAACTCAACAAGCCAAGCAGAGGGGGATAAACCTCAATTATATCCATGTGAACTGTCGCCAGTACCGCGGAAGCCTATTCCTCATACTTCACCACACAGTTTCAGTTTTCCATCCGACTTTTCCGAAACGTGGCTTTTCAGCAGAAGAGCTTCTAAACATTTTCTTACAAGTTTTGGACGAGCAAAATGCTCACGCCATTTTAACCCTTGACGAGTTTGAAAGCCTAGTTGAAAGGGAAGGAGCAGAACCAGTTTACAAGCTTACACGCTTGCAAGAGGCAAGGCTTGGCAAGCCCCAAAGAGTTTCCCTCATATGCGTGCTGAAAAGCCTAAAGGCTATTGAGGGGCTTGACCTAAGCACCAGGAGCACGCTGCAATCCAACATAGTACGCCTTGAAACCTACACCCAAGAGCAACTTATAGACATTATAAATGACAGGGTTCAACTTGCCTTCAAACCTTCAACGGTTCCAGAAGAAACTGTAAGCCTAATCTCTGAGCTTGCCTATTCGGAAGGCGGGAACGCCCGCTTCGCCATAGAACTCTTATGGAGGGCTGGGAAATACGCTGACGCTGAGGATTTGGGCACTGTAACACCGGAATGTGTGAGAAAAGCCATGTCAAGCATATACGCGGTTGCGAGGAAAAGCGACCTAGCCACATTAAGCTTGCATGAGAAGCTCTTTCTATTAGGCGTGGCGCGTTTCTTTAAAGAAAACAGTGATAGAGCCTATGCCTCCCTAACAGAGGTGGAGCGGGCATATGCCATTGTCTGCGAAGAGTTTGAAGTGCAACCCCACACCCACACACAACTTTGGAAGTATTTGCAAACGTTCTCAGCCCTTGGCATAGTTAAGAAAAGCGTTTCATCTGCTGGTCAGCGGGGAAGAACCACGCTTATATGTTTACCAGGAATCCCAACGCATGAACTTGAAAGGGAGTTAACCACGCTTTTGGGAAGGGGAATCAGAGGTGAATGATGCAATAAACACATATGCTTCTTCGCGCATTTATTATTTTGATGTTGGCGGTGTACGCAATGACGGCTAACTGTCCCCTATGTGAGTTAGACCTTCAAAAAGAGAAAATTTTCTACGAGGATGACTCCTTCATTGTTTTGCGAACTAAGAACCTTAAGGGGCATAGGGAAAGAATCATGATAATTTACAAGAGGCACCAGCACACCGTACCCTATAAGGCTTATGAACGCGCCCTAAACATAATATCCCAAATAGGACGCGAAGTCTTCAAGTATACGCCAAAATTTGTGATTTTGGACAGCACCTTCGCCACAATAAACGACCACTGGCACTTGGTGGCTTCAGATCTAGACCCAAAAAGCGAGGACTTCGACCAGATTTTGGCTACGAGATGGATTAAAGTTGTAGACAACATGTACCAAGACCAAACTTAAATATGGGATGCGCCAAACCTTCACGCGAACATGCAAATAGAGGATGTTCTTGGAAACAAACAGCGTATAAAAATTTTGAAAATCCTAAACCAAATGGGCGAGCTTAACGTTTCACAAATAGCCAGAAGAATAGGGGCAAACCACAAAACAACAATGAAGCATCTGAAAATCCTGGAGAATGATGGCATTCTCCAGCATAAAATGTTTGGAAGAATCCGCCTATACCGATTCAACATAAACTCTGCAAAGGCTAAGGCTATACAAAGCTTAATTGAAAATTGGGAGAAAACTGAATAGCGCGGCTTAGCTTTTCAGAACTATTAAATAATTAGGCTTGCCTTCTAAACCTCAGAGTGGGAGCCGTGGTTCCCCGTGGCGATGGTTGACATAACTGGAAAGCCAAAAGTTTATCGTGAGGCAACAGCCACTGGAAAGATTAGGCTAAAACCAGAAACCATAAACCTAATAAAAAGTGGAAAAGTCGAGAAGGGTGACCCATTTTACACGGCTAAGATTGCCGGAACACTTGCGGCAAAGGAAACAAGCATCCTAATACCTTTTTGCCATCCGCTGCCCTTAACAAACGTGAAAGTTGACATTGAAATCATAGATAAATCAACAATTATGGTTTCTTCCACCGTGAAAACTGAAGCTCAAACAGGCGTCGAAATGGAAGCCTTGGTGGCGACAGCCATAAGCCTCCTAACAATATGGGACATGGTAAAACAATACGAGAAGGACGAGAAGGGACAGTATCCGTCAACAGTTATTGAAGAGATCCGCGTTGTTGAGAAAATTAAAAAGTGAAACTTGCCTTTCAACAAACCTTATTTGGCTTAACATATCTAAAATAGGCTGGGCACAAGTTTATGGATAAAAGAATTCTTGTTTTCCCTACGCTTTTTTTGATTATAGCTTCGCTTGTGTCGTGGTTTAACGGCAAAAATACCAGTAGTTTTCAAAGTTCTTCTTTAAATCCCATTGAAGCACAAATCGTCCGGCTTGTTAATAGCACTCGTGCCTATGGTTATGACTTGGCGTTAGAGGTATATCCCTAGTTTTTCCAGATTTCCGTTCATCAGGCTCTAAGGGGGCTTATGAAGCAGCAGTTTGGATTAAAGAACAATTCGAAAGTTTCGGTTTAAACGCGTGGCTTGAACCTTTCACTTTTGTAAACTGGTCTTTAGAAAGCAAACCTTTGTTAGTTATAGATCAAGATGGAGACGCCGGAACTATTAATGACCGTATTATTGTTGATTCATTCCAATGTGAGCATTACAGTCAACCATTGTGGCTGGGCACTTTTAAAGACCTTGTGGTTCTTCCATTGCCGCCAGCAGCAAACAGAAGCGAAATAGACTTAAACCCCATAAACATGACCGTATGGAACGCCATAAACACCACCGATAAAATAGTTTTGATCGGCAGAGAAGTTCGCTGGGGCTCCTCATGGGAACAAACGTTCAAAACCAAACTGCAGGAGCAGCGTCCAACAGCTGTTATTTTCACATGGTGGTATGACTGGATGAACTTTACTCCACCCATGCACTCTTCAGCTGGTGGCTTACCATTAAGCGGACTTGGCACATATTTTTGGGATCTCCAAATTCCTGTTGGCTTTGTAAGCTATGCCGACGGTTTAATGATTAGAGAGAAAGAGGAGGCTGATCCACGTCTATCTGCCTTCGTAGAGATTAAGGCACACATAAACCAAAACGGTACACACTACAATGTTATTGGAAAAATTGAAGGGGCAACAGACCCTTCAAAAGTTGTCATTGTTTCAGCTCATTACGATACCGTTATGTGTTGCGGCTTCTGCGACAATGGTTCTGGTGTGGCTGGCGTAATAGAACTTGCCAAAGTCATCAGCCAAGCCATGCAAGAGGGACATTACCAGCCGGCTTACACGATTTTGTTTGTGGCGTTTGCCGGCGAAGAGCTTGATTTAGTGGGCTCAGCAAATTTCGTTAAAGAGCATAAAAGTGAAATGGCGAAAATTGAGGCTGTGATCAATCTTGACTGCATCGGAAGCGACGATTTATACGTAACAGAAACTCCAAACAGCCAACTGGTACAGAAAATAATTGAAGCAGCCCAAGATCTAGGTGTGCCGATTTCCACAGAAAGTCCAGGCGGTTCAGATCAAGAATCATTCCGTGTACCCGCAACTGTTAATGGGGAGGTTCAGCAGTTTTGGGGTGTTAATTTAGGGATTTCAGATGCTGTTCCAGTGGCGTCAAGCACCATGCTTTGTTCCTATCCACTTTTATATAGCGATTTTTGGAGTAGGGGCGTTGCCGGGTGGATTCACACAGCATATGACAATTCAACCTCAACAGAAACCCTAAACTGGGTGGAGTCGGACGAGCTTGAAAGCCATATAAAGGTGGCTCTCCTAGCCTTAATTCGCATCTCGCCAAACCTAATTCCAGAACTCCAACCAGCCACAGTGCTGACAATTTTAACGGTTAGTGCGGTTAGCATCTGCATATTAACCCGCAAGAAGGTTATAAGGCGACATGTGAAAATCTAAAATGTTAATGCGTTAAAAACTAGGAAAGGTTTCAAGATGAGCCAAAGCACGTTAAGGCATAGGGCTGAAGCTCCCAAAACGCTAAGCTTTGGAATAGTTGTCGTCAGCACATCCCGCTACAATAAACTAAAGAAGGGCGAGAAAGTTAGGGATGAGTCTGGCGACTTGATTGAACAACTTGTAAAGGGCGCTGGACACACAGTCACTTTCCGAAAACTCATCCCAGACAACAAGACGCTCATTGAGAAAAGCGTAAAACAAGCACTAAACTCTGACGCAGACGCGGTTATATACTGTGGGGGAACTGGAATAGCGCCTTCAGACATAACAATCGAGACGGTTTCACCTTTCCTAGAGAAGGTTTTGCCCGGCTTTGGAGAAATTTTCCGTTTCCTAAGCTATGCTGAAATTGGTTCAGCTGCAGTCCTGTCGAGAGCTGTTGCTGGCGTGGCGAAGGGCAAGGCTTTCTTTTGTATTCCTGGTTCTATGGACGCTGTTAGGCTTTGCCTTGAAAAGCTTATATTGCCGGAAGCGGCACACATCGTTAAGCACGCGCGGGAATAACGATGGTGCTTGTTGACAATTACGGTCGTCCACTCTTAAACCTAAGAATAGCCCTCACAAAACCATGCAATTTACACTGCAGTTTTTGCCACGCTGAAGGCGAAGACAAAACTGCCGAAAACACAACAGAAATGACGGCCGAGGAGATTGTGCGCATTGCAAAGATAGCCCTCAGCCTAGGCATTTCAAGGATTAAGCTTACTGGTGGGGAGCCGCTGCTCCGTAAGGACATAATACAAATAGTCAAGGGTTTAGCCTCTATACAAGGCTTAGAGGAACTTTCAATGACAACCAATGGGACGCTGCTTGAACCCTTGGCAAAAGAGCTTAAGGCGAATGGCTTAAAACGTGTAAACATAAACATGCCAACAGTGGATGGCGAAACATACTGCAAACTGACAGGCGGAAAACTGGAAAACGTTTTAGGCGGCGTTAAGGCGGCTGTTGAGGCTGGACTTAACCCGGTAAAGCTAAACATGCTTGTTTTAAGAGGCGTAAACGATTCTCACGTACAAGAAATGATTAATTTTGCAAGGGAAGTTGACGCAGTTCTGCAACTTATCGAACTTGAACCAATAAACATAAGCAGTGAATACTACGCCACCTTTCACAAGCCTTTAGACGAGTATGAGGAGATGCTGAGGCAGAAAGCCACAAAAATCGAAGCCAGAAAATACATGCAAAACCGCCGCATATATCACTTGCCAGACGTAAAGGTTGAGGTTGTCCACTCAATAGAGAATACGGATTTCTGTTGGCACTGCACTCGCCTAAGAGTAACAAGCGACGGAAAACTCAAGCCATGTCTAATGAGAAACGACAACACAGTAGACATTTTAACGTCCATGCGAAAAGGAGCAACAGACGAAGAACTCACTGAACTTTTTAAAATAGCAAACCAAAGAAGACAGCCATATAACAGAAGACAAAACCGAGACTAACCCATAAATCCTTTTAAGTTAAGCCTATTATCTTTGCCTCAAGTTTATCCGTGTCCAGCAGTGCAATTGTTGATTTCCCGCTCAAGTAGCCGCAAACCTCGCCTGGATTCACTACCAATGTTTCACCACTTCTGTAGACTTCCGCCTTATGAGTATGTCCATGAACCACTATGTCGAAGCCTCCGCCCTTGATTAAGGCTTTCAAAAGCTCTTCCTCACTTCCATGCAGCAATGCAATCTTTACCTTTCCAGTGTTTATTTCTGCAAAGTTTCCGCGTATTTCCAATTTTGCATTTTCGCTAAACCTTTTCTTTAAGAGTTCCCGGTCTCCGTCGTTGTTGCCAAAAACTCCTATTAGCTTAGCCTCTAAATCCCTAAATTTTGGTATAACAAAAGGTGCAACGTAATCTCCAGCGTGAAGAACCATCTCAACTTTTTCCGAATTAAGCTTTTTTATGGCTTTTTCCACCATTGGCAAGTTGTCATGCGTATCAGCCATCAACCCAACAAGCATTCATATTCGCTCCTTTAAGGCAGTGTTCTGCGTTGAGGATTAAAGG
This sequence comes from uncultured Candidatus Bathyarchaeia archaeon, assembly GCA_964573785.1. Classification (GTDB taxonomy): domain Archaea; phylum Thermoproteota; class Bathyarchaeia; order Bathyarchaeales; family Bathycorpusculaceae; genus JAGTQI01. Next base: position 44,190 of record CAZNKF010000001.1, on the reverse strand, counting down.
TTTTCTGATAGTTATAGAAGTTTGTTCTAGAGAATATTTCGATAATTGTAATAGTGGGTTGGGGGAAACACCGCTTAAAACACTCCATCCGCCCCTTTTATCGTAGAAAGACTTGTTAAAGAGGAATATTGTGGAAATGAATGTTTGGGGCTCCAACCCGTCTCAGAAAAGGAGAGACAAGCTATACATAATTGCCGAAATTTTAGACATAGCCAAAGACGGAGTCCTAAAAACCCAGATTATGTATAGGGCCAATCTAAGCTTCACACAGCTTAACGATTATTTAGAGTTCATGCTGAAAGTGAACTTGATAGACAGAATTGTTGAAAAGGATAAGGAGATTTATAAGGCGACGCCAAAAGGCTTAGATTTCCTCCAGCGCTACCGCGAGTTGACGGGGCTTCTTAAGTCTGAAAACGAGAATGGCAAAAATAATGTTAAGATTCCTCCACCGCACCTACTAAAAAGAAACCACATCTAAAACCCGTTTAGGACTTTTGTTTATGTCTCTGCTTTTCAATGTAAACTTTAACTCTTTCCCTTAAGGTTGGGAACTCGTCTAGCATGGCTTTTATCACTTGCCAGCGGATTTCGTCGTTTTCTCCTTTTCTACGCATTTGAATCCCAAATATTACGTAGCAATACACAATATAAACTTTTACTCCTAAAACCAGCATATAAAAAAGAGGGTTATTTAACGGCTAGGATGTTGATGGGCTTCTTCCGTACTTTTATAGCAGCGACGATGACAACGATGACGGCTGTGGCGCCAATCAAAACCAGCAGAAGCTTTGGAGTTATTAACTCTGGAATTAGGGGAGCTGACGCTAAACCTATTGTTGGGTCATGCTCCAATATGTAGTTGCCAAAGTACGGGTAGCAGATGAACAGCCTTAAATGACCCCCAGCAGCAACGTAGGAAGCAGTAACATCAACATAGGTTGTGCCGCTTGGATATAGAAGCCTTGCCCATGGAACAAACTCCAAGAAACCCACAGGTACATCCGTCTCTCCAACAGCAAAGTGCAGCCTTATGCGCTCCCTGAAGCGTTCCCTAAGCTGAAGCGTGGCCTGCACAGGCTTCTCATCCTGACTAGTCTCATTCCTATTCACGATGCAGTATTCGCCATTCACAGCTGCTTCCCGCATGCGAGAGTAAGCCTCAACTTGGTTCTCCGCTTGATTCTGAACCTCTTTGCCAACATCTGTCAAATTTTCAAGTTTTATGGAAGCCATGTTAATCCATAAAGCTAACCCAGTTTGACTTTCAAGTATCTCCTCCTTATCAATACCATATTCCTTGAGGAAAGCGTTAATCCGGTCTATGTTCCACTCCCAATGCTTCACAACAAAGTCGAATTTCAACTGTCCAGCAGCAACAGTATAGCTATGCTTTTCATCTAAAGTTACTGTGGATGTTGTGTTGTAGAACCTACATCTTATCTCAATATTATTCTCTGCAAACTTCAACCAATCATGGCCATTAACTTTTGTTAGAGTAAAGTTAAATGACCAGTAAGAGGTCTCTCCGTCTTCAACAAGTGTTGGTCCAGTTAGGGTCCAGTTGCAGGCGCTGAAAGGCAAATAAGCCCTATGCAAGCCCGATAAGAGTCCAAGGAATTCTCCAACGGCTTTATCGTACCTCCAACGGTATCCAATGTAGTATCTTTGGCGCAGTTTTGGTTCGATGTGGTTGTTCCATAGTGTTTCGTTTATTGTTGTGTTGTCGGCGTGGAACCTATGCCTATAATAAGGCTTGTCAACCATCAAATACTCAATGACTCCCTGAAACTTAACCACATAAATTGTGCTGTTGTCGTTTGTGTACCACCATAGGAACATGGGCTTCGTGCCCTTCGCTGGGAAGATCAGCGTTATCAAAGGAGTTTCAAACTTGTACCATAAAGTGTTCCATGGTCCCACCTCAACAGGAAGGCTTTGAATATCCTCTACTGAATCGTCTGCTTTGGCTGTTGAGTTTAAAAATGCAAGGACTGGTGCAGCCAGTAGCAGAGCCAAAACCAAAGCCAATATTGTTTTTCTCATTTTTTTCATGCTTTTTCACCGAAAAAACTATGCAAAACAGCCTATTAAGAAAACCGCTTCCAAAAAACCCGAACTTTGCTTTTCAAAAGTTCTAGAAACCTAGAACCTTTACGTGAACCGTCCTAGGATGAAGAGGATGGCTATGTTTAGGTATATGGCTGTTAAGCCTAAAATTATGCCTTTATCGAGCCGCAAGCCTTTTCCGTAGCATGTGGCGGCTGAAACCAGCAATAAGCTCCAGATCTGCAATATTATCAATATGGCTTGTCTTATCATCTCGATTTCCATGTAGTATAGGTTAAGTCCTTCGAGGGCTGTTGGCACAGCCACGTATATGTATGGGAAAATTGCCAGTGGAAGGGCTGCCAGTCCAATGCATGTGAAGAGTTGTAGCTCGTTTCCAGCTCGTTTGAAAAGTGTGAAGGCTAGGGTTTCCATGAGTAGGAACAGTCCAATCCAGTTGAATATGAAAAGTGTCATAATGCTCGTTGGGTTGCGTGTGGAATATTCAAAAAAGAAGAATAGGGCTGGTTCAAGCCTCGTGGCGGCTGAGCCATAAGCCCCTAAAACTAGGATTGCTAGGGAAAAGGGCAGAAGCCTCCAAGGCTTGATTGTTTTTGCGAAGAGAGGCGATAGGAAAAGCCACTTGACGGCACGGTGGCTGAGGGTTTCGCTTATCCCGAGGCTTGCTGGGACGCTTCCCTCCTTTAGGATTCTGTAGAGCACTTTTCCCTTCTCGTTAAGCCTATACTTGCGCTGCTTATCCTGTTCAAGAAAATTCGAAAGCATGTCAAGATGATAATAAACTGTTCCGACGCCCAAGCCTAAATTTTGGCGGAGCTCCTTAAAACCAATCTTATCTTGGCTGCCCAAAATCTCAATTATTTTCCGCCTCGCCGGGTCTTTTAGGAGGGCGTAGTAACGCGATAGGTCTTCTTCCATGACTTTTCCTCGGAATCAGAAACGTTAATCGCCGAATATTTATGTCTTCTTAACCCTTAATACAATTTGGCAATACACAGTTTTAGACTATAGTTTTTCGACGTATTTTCAGCCGGGGAATACACGCTTTATCTTAAAAAGCCAAGTAAAAGCTGAGGAAGGGCAATTTTAATGAAAAGGAAACCATGCGAGAAAGCTGGACTGTGCAAGAGGGTTTATTATCCAGCCATCTCCATAATCGCGCTAGCCTAAAACGGGGAAAAGCGCATTTCAGAATTCTTAACAAGCCTCTTCAAAAGCGCGGCTTAATACCCAAACCTTTGCGAAATCATGTTTTTAGATGATGGAAGCAGCGACTATACGTATGAAATTGCATGGGCATCAATCCAAAATGGCTGAGGTGATGGTCAAACATTAAGGGAAGGCTTTAAGTTTTTCCAAATCCGTGGCGTTCATGAGCAGCCGGCCCTTTGAGACTTTTAAACCAGTAATAGACGGTTCCGACAGCCAGTGTTGCAACGCCTACAATCCATGCTTGGGGAAGAGCGAAAAGCGAGAAAATTAAGAGGGTTATGCATGAGCCTGCACCAAAAAGCGGCACAATTTTCGGATACATTCGACTGTCAGCCTTTAACCTTAATGCTGAAACGTTGGCTAAAGCATAATAGAAGAGCAGTGCGAAGTTGCTTATGGCTACAACCCTTTTTAAGTCCACGAAGAGAACAAGCACTATCATAGCTGCGCCAACAATCCATATAGCTAAGTGTGGCGTGTTATATTTTGGATGAAGTCTGCTTAAGGCTTGAGGTAAATCCTTTCTCCGTGCCATGGCGTACGCCATGCGGGAAACTCCCAAAATGGCGGTTAGCAGAACGCTTGCTGTTGCAATTAACCCGCCAGCAGAAACTATGTAGACTGCAAGGCTGTTTCCAGTGACGCTTATAGCCTCTGCAAGCGGCGAGTTTGAACCGGCAAGCCTTGAGGTTTCCAAAAGTCCAACAGCCACGGAACCCACCAGAATGTAAACTGCTGTTGATATCGCCAATGAAAGCATTATAGCCTTAGGCACATTCCGTTTGGCGTTTTTAATCTCTTCCGCCACCACGGCAACTCTCGCGAAACCTCCATAAGCAAAGAAAATGTAGAAGGCGCCAGACAAAACCCCAACTTGGAAAGGGTTGAAGGGGGCAAAATTTGAGGGGTTAATGTGGAAGAACCCGTAAAATGTGAAGAATCCTAAAATGGATAGTTTAGCTGCCACCAGCATGTTGTTTAGGAGGGCTGACTGTCGTATCCCTAAAAAGTTAAGCACCGTAAATAGAAGACATAAGACAGCCGCCACAATGTTCGGCGGTAATGCTGGAGAAAGAGCGCATAAATAGTTTGCAAATCCAAGGGAGACAGTTGCACCTGCAAATGTGTTGGAGATAACCCACATCCAACCAGTTAAGAAACCTGCAAAAGGCGAAATAAGCTGATAAGCATATTCGTAAATGCTCCCTTCAATGGGCTTCCAGGCGGTTAATTCGGCGAAACTCATAGCCGTAAGCATGGATATCCCTGCAGCCAAAAGCATAGAAACAATCAAAGCTGAGGCGGCAAAACCAGCGGCTATGCCAGTCACAACATATATGCCTGCGCCGACTATGGCGCCTATGCTTATGGCTGTGGCATCCCACAAACCCAAAGTTGGCTTTAGTTCCCCATGCTGAGATTTGTTTTCAGCCAAAATTTTCCGCACCAGCCACTTTTAGGCGAAGGTTTTCAAGCGGCTTTCCTTTTCTTCCCAGAACTCCCTTGTTTTCAAGTATTGGATTTTTGCCTTTAGCAGATCCATGTAGAACTCTTCTTCGCTAGGGTGCATTTTTCCAAGGATTCTGAAGGCTGTTTCTGGTCCTACCCCTTTAACTTTTAGGGCTACTATTGCCTTTCTTCCATAGCTAAGGATTAAATCGGCTGTGCGTCTTGCATGGGCTATTTCTTTAAGCTCCTCTTCTGTTAGGCTTTTGTCTTCACGCCTTTTCCTCAATATTTCTTGAAGACGTTTTGCCTCTTGGTTCGGATATAGTAGTGCCAAAAGCCTTGAACCGCATTTTTCGCATTTTGGATGTCCTGGCAATTCTTTGATTCTCTTTTCCGAAGCCCACTCTCCACATTCAATACACATTAACGCCGCCACTTTAGCGTCTATTGCATTTTTCATTTTTTCGATGTTGCTTAGTAGAATGCGTTCTGGAGCCATAAGCTCTGAAACTTCGCCATACTTCGCTAAAATATGGTAGGCTAATGGTGTTGGATTTTCAGCCCTATACAATGTGCTGACTTTAATTTTTCCATCCTTAATGTTTCTCATAATTTCCTTAACCTTTTCTAAGTCGGCTTTTTCAAGCATGGCTTCTCGCAATGTTTCGTCGTAGATGGGTGTTTCCTTAAAAATAGCTGGAAGCTGGCTCTGCCTCCTTGGACCCATGCTTTTTCCCCTTGGGAGGGCGCCGAACCTTTCAGCCACAAACTTCATTTTGTAGGTGTATGGAAACTTTGCCTCCAAATATTCTTTGAAGGCTTCTTCAACCTGCTCATCGCTTAAACCGAAAAGGGTTTCTGGCATTTTCTCAACACTTCGGAGTGAAAGTCTTCGTGGAGCCTCTATTAGGATGCGGTAGCCGTCGTTCCACCAGCCCACAATAAGCTCTTTATCTGAGAGGATTGCATCGAAAACACCTCCAAGGGTGCTGTTTACAATCTCGCCGAAACAGGCGTGCACCACTAGGTACTTGTCAAAAGCCTCAATGAGGATATGATCATGCGTTGGCAGTGGTGCCCCCTGCTTCATGTGCTCTTCAATTTCCCTAACAGCCTCGTTTAAAGCCTCTTTGCTTATGCTGAATTTTTCAGCGACCTTCTCCGCCACAGCGTTGGCATTCCCCAAAGTCTTCAGTAGTTCGCCGATTTCTTGGCGAAGTTTCCCAGTTTCCTGGGCTAGGTTGAAGGGGACGGGCAGCATTTCGCCGTCCCATCCGGGAATGGCGGCAAACGGGTCTTCTGATGGAACAACATAAACTGTGCCCGTTTCCTCCTCAATCTGGACTATGCGCCAAACCTTTCCGCGGACAATTATGTTTAAGCCTACTCGGGCTTTTAATGCCATGAACTCGTCGCCCAATGTGCCAATCCGCCTATCCGTCAGGATGTTTATTATTGGGTAGCGTCTCTCATCTGGAATCATTGAAAGATTCTCGTAGTAGTAGCCCCTCGTTCTTCGCGTTTTCCTCAAAACCTTTTCTTCCTCGTCGATTTTTAATTGGTTAAAGTTGGCTAAAAAGTGTACCACTTCCAGTAGCGTTTCCCTGTCAAGATGCCTATAGGGGTAGGATCTTCTGAGAACAGTCAAAACCTCGTCTAGGCTTATGCTTTCCCTATCCATTAGCAAGCCGGCAACTTGGTGGGCTAAAACATCCAAGGCGTTTTCATGAATCAAAACGGGTTCAATCCTGCCACTATAGGCGCTTTTAACAGCAGCCAAAGCCTCCAACAAGTCGTCTGGGAAGGCGGTTATTAATACGCCTTCTGAAAGCATGTCTAAGCGGTGTCCGCTTCTCCCAACCCTCTGGATTAGGCTGCAAACATGCCTCGGCGAAAGATATTGGACAACTAGGTCTACACTTCCAATGTCTATGCCAAGCTCCAACGTGCTAGTGCAGATTATAGCCTTCAAAATTCCAGCCTTAAATTCGTCCTCAATTTGGATGCGCTCTTCCCTCGACAATGACCCGTGATGGACGGCTATGTCGCCTCTTCCAAGCTGGGTGAAGCGATGTCCAAGCATCTCAGCCACAGTCCTACTATTAACGAAAATTAGTGTGGACTTGTGGCTGTCCACAAGATCGGCTATACGCCTAATTCTGGCGGCTCCTTCGGGCGAAATACCAATTTTCCCAGCCAACTCGTAGTCAGCTTCTTTTGGCACTGGATTCTCAACAACGTACTTGTAGCCCTTCGAAAGTGAAGCCTGAACAACCCTAATGCTTCTAACCGCTCCAGCTATGAATTGGGCAACTTGCTCCGGATTTCCAACGGTGGCTGATAAACCTATCCTCTGAAACTCCCTCCCAACTATCTCGCATAAGCGTTCAAGAGCCACCATCAACTGAGTTCCCCTCTTGCTGGAGGCAAGCTCATGCACCTCATCCACAACCACCCACCTCACATGCTTTAGATGCTCCTTCATGCGTGCTCCTGGCAGAACAGCCTGAAGCGTTTCAGGAGTTGTAACAAGCATGTTGGGCGGCGAAACTGCCTGCCTTCTCCGCAGTCTTAGCTCCGTGTCGCCGTGCCTAACTTCAATGGTTATGCCGAGTCTATCAGCCCAAAAGGTTAGACGCTTTAAGAGGTCGCGGTTTAAAGCCCTTAAAGGCGTAATATAAACGATCCCTATGCCTTTCTTCGCTTCTTTGTGCTGAATAAAGTTTGAGAAAACTGGCAGAAGAACAGCCTCGGTTTTGCCACTTCCAGTCGGTGCAATCAATAAAACATTTTCTCCAGCCAAGATTTTGGGAATGGCTAAAACTTGTGGTAGGGTAGGCTTTGAAAAGCCAAGCTCAGCTAAACCTTCTTGAACTGGCTTGGCAAGAAGCTCGAAAACATCGATACTGGAAGCTTTCCCCATTATTCCGCCAACTATTTTTCTGTTGAAAAGCCACTTATCCTTTACTAATAGCCAACCATAGAGAAGGGTAATATAAAGGTGAACCGAATTGCTATATTAATGAAGTTCGCGTTGGAAATAAGTTATGACTGAATGGAACTATATTCTGCTACGTCCGGAGTATGCTCCAGAAGAATCTGACGAAATACTTGTTAAAGCCGTCAAATTGTTGAGAAGGCGAAAAGCCCTAAAAGTTCTCGATTTAGGCTGTGGCGCTGGTAGACATGTTGTTTATATGGCTTCACAAACGTTTGAAACCTATGGTGTTGACACGTCGGAAACTGGCTTAAAAAGGACTAAGGAAAGGCTTAAAGCACATGGCTTAGAAGCGTCTCTCGTAAGGTGCGACATGAAGCTACCGCCCTTCATTAGTTCTTGCTTTGACGTGGTCATATGCCTAAACACAATTTATCATCAGAGGTTTATGGAAATACAACAAACAATGTCAGAGGTTCATAGAATCTTAAAGAACAAGGGTCTCTTCCTAGTAAACTTTCACTCAAGAAGAAGCCACAGATATGGAAAAGGCATCAAAGTTGAGGAAAACACGTTCATGGACAAAAACGGACCTGAAAAGGGTGTGCTCCACCACTTTGTGGATGAAGATGAGCTTAAGCAGCTTTTCCGAAAATTTAGAATAGTCAAGAAGCGGTTGAACGAGCGGATGGTGAAAGGTTATCTTAGAAGTCGCTGGGAAGTCTTGGCGGAAAAGCTCTAAACCGTTTAAAATGTGAACTTTAAAGTTGTTTTGAAGCCTCTCTCCTCGCCGTAGGGAATTGACAAATGTTCTGTAAAATCGTTTTCATTAAGCATTTCGCCCAACACCTCAATCAGCGGCTCTTTTCTCGAACAGAAAATGACTTCACCTTTCTCGTTTCTCCATATGGTTAAGCCTCTTGTCTTCCCCTTATGAAGAAAGTGAAGGAGCATCCGTCCCTTTTCGATTTGTAGGAGGCTGACGGCGTTGGGTCCTTCAATTGTTGAGGAAAGCGTGTTTAAAGCGTCTTCTGGGCTGTACTTTTCGGATAGGAGTTCTTCAAACAAGTGTGGTATAACCTCCGAATCTATAAGCTCAGCCTTTTCAGACTCGAATACGTGTTTCTCGCCAAGTCTTTCCTTAATAGGCTTATAGTTTGTCACACTGCCATTGTGGGCTGAAACCACGGTCAAGCCTGAAAAGCACCGTGTAACATATGGTTGGGATGTCTCTTTGAAGTGGGCGGTTTCCATAAACCATGGACTTGGCAACCGCACATGCCCAATCAGAACAGATGCAGCGTTAAACTTGCAGGTTTTAGCCAAATGTTCAGCTGGTGAGCCATTAATTTTTCCAACCTTCTCAAGCAAGACAGTTCCAGAACCCGTGAGAATAGCTATTCCGGCACCGTAACCCCCAACTGGTTTAGGCTCGTTGGGATATTGATGCCTTTCAAGTTTTTGAAGAACTTTTAGGGCGTATGTGGTTTCCATGGGCTTTTTTAATACGAAGCCAAATATGCCGCACATTTTTGCTTACCTCTAAACTATGTATTTCTGGTCTGTCTTCTCAAAGTCCTTAACTATTTCTATGACACGTTTGGAAAAGCTAACGTTGTCTAAGGGTATGCTCTTCAGCAAAGCCCAAGGGCTGCTTTTCGCTATGGCTGTGGCTATGTACTCCTCTCCGAAGCATTCACTTGCCACATAATAAACCAGCTGCCTAACCTTCAATTCGGAAAAATGCCCCAAGGCATGGAGATACTCGTGGAGAAGCAGATTATAGATTAAAGCGTTAACAACACGCTTCGACTTTGTGGAGGCTTCAACAGCACGAACAAGAATGCGGTTTAAAATTATGTTGTTTGTTCCAATGGGATGGTAGGCGCCTAACTGTATGGGCAAATCGTCGAGGAAAAGCATCATTCCAGCCCTCCTCTGGTTCAAAGCGAAGGCAACAGTGTCCTTAACAACCTCCCAAATTTCGCCATAACTTGAGGCATTCTCAAGCCTTAAACGATAATTCTTAACATGGTCCTCTTCCAAAGATTTTCTCTCCACTTTCCATACCCTACAATGCTTTGCAAAACATAAATAATTTTGTTAACACTCTATATTTTTGGACGATGAAGAAATCGAGGTACACTGAACTGATGATTGCTTTTTCCGCTCCTGAGTCCAAAATTAGCCTTTATACGCTCAGCTAACAATTCGTTAAAGAAGTAAAAAGGTAAGTAGGAGTTTTTGAAGGGGCTATGTTTCTTTTGGTCCTGTGACGTATGCCCATATGCTGACTACTATGAGTGTTAGGAAGGCGCCTGCAAGTCCTGAAAGAACGTATTTACTGAAGAGAGCTGGTAGTATGGCGACAAGCGCTGGAACTACGTATTCAATTGTTAGTTCAGCTATGACTCCTGCAATGAAACCGAGGATTGCGACGAACGCGAATACCTTTAATCTTTGGCCCATCTTTTCCACCTAGCCTAATAGTTGAATTATAAGCCTCTTTTTAGTCTAACTTACACTTTTTTGTCTATTTCTGCGAAAGCAGCAAGGAGTTCTTTTCACTGGAAAATTAAAGCTCAAAAAGGTTTCAAACGGCACATATAGCTCTACATATATACGTGGATAATGCGGGCATATTAAGAATGTATAAAGATTTGCCAAGCCCCTTAAGCCTTCTCTTGGAGGAATCAAGCTTGTCAGAAAAATTTAGTAGAAGATGGGATGAGAGACGCGACGAGCAACCAATAACAGAACGCATCAAAGAAGCCGTTAGACCTCCAGGTCCACTGAAGCCACGTCTTGACATAGCTGTCCGCCGCATAGAACTCCAAATCCAGAAGCTAGACCAGGCAAGTGAAAGGTTCAGCCAGAGGGACAAGTCGATATTTGCAAGGATTGTCGACGCTTACACAAAGCATGACATGGCACGGGCAAACGTCTTCGCAAACGAGCTAGCTGAGATAAGGAAAATGGAAAAGATGATTATGCAGGCTAGGCTTGCCCTTGAACAAATCGTCTTAAGATTACGCACAGTATCAGAGCTTGGAGACGTTGTTTCAACCCTTGGTCCCGCAGTAAGCGTGCTGAGAGCCGTAAAAACTGGAATGGCTAACATCTTCCCAGAAGCAGAGAGGGAGTTGGGGCAAATAGGCAACCTTTTAAGTGGAATAATAGTTGAGGCTGGACAAAGCACAGGACTATCAATAAACTTTGAAACCGCCAACGAAGACGCCCAGAAAATTCTCACAGAGGCTGCGGCTGTCGCTGAACAGAAAATTAAGGAGAAGTTCCCAGAGCTTCCTGCAGGAATACCCCAAGTACCATTGCCAGAGAAATCCCCAACAGAAACATCCTAGAATAAAATGGAGGAATACACATGCCGCAAGACCCCAATCTTTTTTTGTCCCTTGGAAAAGTCGTTAAAGACGAGTATGGACGCCTAATAGGCGAGGTTGCATCCTTCGCCGTAAAACCCAGCGGTGGAGTAGACGCCATTTACATAAGGCACAGTGATGGGCGCTTCATTAAATATCCTGCTGGAACCATAAAAGTTGACGGCTCAGATGTAATTTTCCTCTCAAAAGTTAAATATGACACTTCGGTTTTCTGCGACCAGATTCCACTTATATGGCGTAAAGACCAAGCCTTGAAAGAGCTTCTTGAGAAAAAGAAGATTTCACCAGAATTATATGAAGACTTGCATAGGAGTTTTGAGGGCGCCCTAAACCAGCTTAAAAGCGAAGCCCAAACCCTGATGGAAAGAATTGATAAAGAAATTGAAAGATGTAACCAGGAGATTAGGGAGCTAAATTACGCGCTTGTCCACTTGGAAGTGGAGCATGAAATAGGTGAGGTTAACGACCAACCTTATCAGGCGGCGTTCACAACAATTCAAGAATGCTTGAAGAGGGCTAACTTGGAGAAGACAGACCTTGAAAGCATGAGGAACAAGCTTTCAAACATTCTCTTGGGCGAGGCGCCGAAGACTGTTGCTGAAGAGCATGCTGAAGAAGCCTCAACTCCCCCGTCTCCAAGCCTACCAGAACCCCCAGTCATAGTTTACGTGAAAGAAGCAGGCGAAGCCGGCATATAGGCTTCTGCGTAGCGGGCGGAGGGAGCTAAAATAAAAAATCCTTTCACCCAAACCCCTCCACCACTACGAGAAGTTATAATCAAGTCTGTGCATAAACTGCGAATTCAGCAACACAGAGTGGTTCAGGCATCGCTGAGGCTTAAGGAAAGAGACAAAAGCCTATTCCAAACATGCGTAACAGCATTGAGGGCTAACAATAGGGAAAGAGCTGCAATATGCGCAAATGAGCTGGCTGAAGTCCGTAAACTAATAAATTTTCTCCAGCAGGTGGAGCTTGCCATTGAAAGGGTTATCCTCCGCCTCGAAACAGTGAAGGAGTTAAGCGACATAGTCATAGACCTAAAACCAGCATTGAGAACCCTCCAAAGCGTTTCTAAGCAGCTTTTCGATGTTCTACCAGAAGTTTCTTCTGAACTTAGCGAAATCAACGACGTTATAGGAGAAACAATTTATTCTACAAAGATATCCGCAGACGAAGTAGTGATTCCTGTTGACAGAGTCACACCGGCAGGAGCGCAAATTCTAAAGGAAGTTGCAAGCTTCCTTGAGAAGAGGCTTGCTGAGAAGCTTCCTGAACCGCCCGCTCTGCAGGAGGAGACGCCGATAAAGCTGGAGCCTAAACTTGAGCCTGCCCAAGCCCAAATCAAGCAGATGGTTGCCTTAGCTGCTTCATGCGCCCAGTCTGTGGGCGGTGAAACGGTTGAGGCTGAAGGGGGCAGCTCCCAGAACCTAATATCCTTCAGAAAAGCCGAAATCCAAGAGATTTCGCTTCGTGTTGGAAAGCCGACGCTTGAGGATGCCCTTTTTGAATATGTCCGGAAAAGTGGGGGAGAAATAGACTTGATGCGGTGTTCCAGAGAGTTAGGCGCCTCATATGAGGACATTGAAAAAGCCCTCCAAAGTCTTGGGGCTAAGGGTAAGATAAAGATTGAAGCTAGAAGGTGAATTCCCTATGGAAGCATCACAGGAACTTGAAAAGTCCGCCACAAACTATGCGCTGGAGGCTGTCCGCCTCGACAAGCAAGGAGCAAGAGGCATGGCTATAACCATGTACCAAAAAGCCATAGAAACTCTTCTGAAGCTTGTGCAGCTTTACCCAGACTACAGCTTAAACAAGGTTTACATCCAAAGAGCCATAGCCTACCAAGAAAGAATAAAAGTGCTGCAAGGCGCTGTCGGACCAACAGAGCCTCAAGCTGAAGCCAGAGGCGTTGAAGGTGCAAAGGTTAGCGAAGAAAAGAAAGCCAGCTATGAGGACTTAATTGTTAAGGAAAAGCCAAACGTGAAATGGGATGAAGTTATAGGGCTTGACACTGCAAAGAAAGCCATAAAAGAAGCCATAATCTACCCCGTTCAAAGACCAGACCTTTTTCCACTCGGCTGGCCTAGAGGCATACTCCTATTCGGACCGCCGGGATGCGGTAAAACCTTGTTGGCTGCTGCCGCCGCAACAGAGATTGACGCAGTTTTCATTTCTGTTGATGCTGCTTCAATAATGTCCAAGTGGCTGGGTGAGGCTGAGCAGAATGTTGCCCGCCTTTTTGATTCTGCTAGAAAATCTGCTTTGGATGATAAGAAGCCAGCCATAATTTTCATCGATGAGTTGGATTCTTTGATGGGTAAGCATTCCAATGAGGTTGGCGGAGAGGTCCGAGTGCGAAACCAGTTCTTGAAGGAGATGGACGGCATAATAGACAAGGGTAAAAACATCCACGTATATGTTATCGGAGCCACAAACAAGCCTTGGGATTTAGACTGGCCGTTTATTAGGCGTTTTCAGAAGCGTATTCTTGTGCCCCTTCCAGACCACCATGCCCGCCTTATGATGTTTAAGCATTACACAAGCAATCTGCTTTTGGCTCCAGATGTGGATCTGCACGAGTTGGCTAGGCTTTCTGAAGGCTTCTCCGGAAGCGACATCAAAGATGTGTGCCAAGCAGCCCACCTAAAGGTTATAGGCGAATTCTTCGAGTCTGGTCAAGCTGCAAACAAGCTTGCCAAGCCGAGACCTTTGCGTATGAGCGATTTTAGGCAAATCCTTGAAGAGAGGAAGCCAAGCGTTTCCCTTGACATGTTGGCTCTTTACAACAGGTGGTTTGAAGCATTTAAAGCCCTATAGGAGCGCCCATAAAGTGGAAAGGTTTGGAGAAACCACTTCTATTTTTAAAAGCTCTCCTTTCTCCTCCTTCTCCCCCTCGGGATCTCCAAACCCCACAATTAACATGGGCGCTCTGTAAGGGGCTACTTCAAAAACCTCTTTTTTCCCTTATAATTTTTTCCACAAGCTCCGCAAGTTCGACTTGCTCCTTTAAAACATCGAAATATGGAGCTGGCAAGTCTTCTTCCCTCGGCGAGTATGGGCCTGTAAAGGCTATTATGGGCTTGAAGGCTTTTAGGGCTTCGGCAATTTCCTCTTGAGATTTTACAGCCACTATTTTTGGCACGTTAGGGTTTTTGCCTAAAATTTTTCTAAAGCCCTCGATTAGAATTATGTCGCTATCTTGGCACTTTTCCACTATGTCTTCAATGGTTAAATTGCTTATTTCGCCTTTCTCTATGATGGCTTTCTCTTTTGGTGAGATGCTGACCACGGTTTTTGCTCCGGCTTCGGCGAATCTCCAAGTGTCTTTACCCTTTGTGTCTATTGTAAAGTCTTTTTCAGGGATGTGTTTTACGGCTGCCACTTCGTAGCCTCTGCTGGTTAGCTCCCTTGTTAAGGCTTCTATGGTTGTTGTTTTTCCAGACTCTTTGCTTCCCAAGATGGCTACTATTGTAGCTGTGGCTTTTGCTTTCAATTTTGCACCTTCTAGCTTTCCATTTCTTCGCTGAAGATTTTCTTAAAGGTGGCTTTTTCCATGCGGAGCTTTTCAGAGAGGTTTTTAACCCATTTTATGTAGCTTCTAAAAATGTTCTGTAATATTTCTGCCTTTTCCTCGTCTGAAAGCTCTTTTTCCTCTGCCAATAAGAGGGCAAACCACTTACCGGCATCTGAAAGCCTATAAGCCTTAACCCACACGATGCGTCCCTCCCTTTGTGCTTTCTCCATATCCTCTGTTAGGATTCCAAGCTTTGTCAAAACTTTCAAGTTCTCAATTACCGTCTTGTTTGAGTAGTGGAGCCCCCTAACAAGGTCTTTCTGGTAGACTTTGTTTGAAATTCCCGTTTTAAGGAAGAATCTTAAGATGTCGAGGGAAGCCTTAGAGCCGAAAATTGCGCTGAGTATGCTGTCTTTTTCCTCGGCTGGAAGGAAAACTACATAGGGGTGTAGAGAACTCATCCACTAGAGCACCACAAGAAAGTCTTCTGCAGTTTCCTAATATTGCTTTCTCAAAACGTCAACGCTTTTAAAACAGTCAGCCAAATTCTATCAAGGTGTCCTTGACGACTGCGCCTAAAAACTGGCTTCCAATGGACGGAGACACATTCGCAACCAGCGAAGGCTTCATCCTAAACGTTTTTGGGTATGAGCATCCAGAAAAACGAGTCTTCGCCTTTCTAAAGTATATCCCATCAAGATTTAAAGAGCTTTTCAATGTGCGCCTTTTAGAGAGGACATGGCGTTATGGGAAAGTTGAGCTTTTTAGGGCTGAAAGGCTTTACACGGCGAAAAACTACCAAGCTTTTCTACAAGTTTTTCAGAAGAGTTTCCCAGACTACGTTTACCATTGTCCTTTCAGAGGAAAGGATGTTATCAGCGCACCCCTTGCAAGGATTAAGCGAGTGTATGTTCCAAAGGAGCGCCTTCAAAGGCTTTTGAGGATGAAAAGGCTGGATAAACTGCAGAGAATGACTCTGGATTTTGTGGATTTGGTTTCCAATACTGCGAAGGTTGCCATTGAAGATTTTGGTGTTCATGGCTCCGTAGCCCTAAACATGCACTCTCAAGAGTCGGATATTGACATAGTTGTTTATGGCAGCCGAAACTTCCGCAAAGTGGAAGAGGCGATTAATAGGCTTGTTGAGGAAGGAACCCTAAGCTATGTTTTCAGCAACCGTTTGGACGCCGCAAGACGGTTTAAGGGAAGATTCCGCGGCAAAATTTTCATGTATAACGCTGTCCGCAAACCAGAAGAAGTGGCAACCAAGTATGGCGAGTACTATTACAAGCCAATAGCCCCGGTTAAATTCCAATGCAAGGTTAAAGATGACTGCGAAACCATGTTCCGCCCAGCCATATACAAAATCGAAGAATACACGCCCACAAGCCAAAATTCAAGTCTTCCTAAAGAAATGGTTCCAGAGGCTGTTGTCTCCATGATTGGATGCTACAGAAACGTCGCAAAAAACGGACAAAAAATAGAAGTTGCTGGGATGCTGGAACGTGTGGAAAAAGTTGGCACCGACGAAGTCTTCTACCAAGTTGTTGTTGGAACCGCTG
Source organism: uncultured Candidatus Bathyarchaeia archaeon (assembly GCA_964573785.1). Classification (GTDB taxonomy): domain Archaea; phylum Thermoproteota; class Bathyarchaeia; order Bathyarchaeales; family Bathycorpusculaceae; genus JAGTQI01. The sequence continues at coordinate 28,044 of CAZNKF010000001.1, read as the reverse complement.
GAAGCGAGGAAGAGTACATTTGGCCAGTTTGAGGCTTAGGGACCGCGACGCAATAATAACGCGGGAAGGCTTAATCTTCCGGGTTTTTGGCTACACCCATCCGCCGGAAGCCTATATATGTGATGCTGAATATGCGCCCTCAAATCTTTTCAAATCCACTAGTCCAAAAGCCTACCGGACAGACGGAGAAAATGTCTTTTACAAGTTTTATGAGGATGAGGGCTGGCGTTTTGTTGAGGCAAAATTTCCAAAATACATGATTTTGCATGAGCCTATTGGCAGAAAAGTTGTAGGCGTTAGGTACTCCGATGTGGCAAGTGTCAGAAAGCCAGAAAACGCCCTAAAACAGCTCATCGAAAAGAAGCCGAAAGATGAGCTTGTTAGGGCTCTTCAGAAGGTTCTTGAAGCAACTGTTGTGTGTTCTGGCTTGTCGCTGGAGGATTTTGGCGTTTTCGGCTCGCTTCTTCAAGGCTTTTATCATCCGAAATTCTCTGACATAGACATAATTGTTTACGGCAAGAAAAATTTGGAGCGGATACGCGAAATTCTCCAAGAACTTTATAAGGACAAGGGTTCAGGGTTTTCCAACGAGTTTGAGGATGACTCACCCATTAGGGGGAAGGTTTGGAGCTTCAAAAACATAAGCCCCCAGGAGTTTGTTTGGCATCAAAGACGCAAAATTATCTATGGAGTTTTCCACGATGAAGCCTCTAAAAGGGATATTAAAGTTGAGTTTGAACCAGTGAAGGGCTGGAGCGAAATCAGCAACGAATACAGCCAAATCAGGAGAATAAACCGCGGAGGCTGGGTTAAGGCTTATCTCCGCATAAAAGATGATTCAGAGGCACCGTTCATGCCTTCAATTTATCATGTTGAAGCCGTCAAAATAGTTGAAGGTCCAAGGGTTGAAGACTTGAGGAGGGTTGTTTCATATCTTGAAGAGTTTAGGATGCAAGCATGGAAAGGCGAAACAGTTTATGCAGAGGGAAACCTTGAAAAGGTTGAAACACAAAACGGCGAAGGCTTCCACCAAATAATATTAACCTATGGACCACGCTACTACGAGCAAGCTTTGAAGGTTGCGGAGTCAAAAGCCAGTTAGCGCTTTAGAATCATGTAGTCTGTTGGCTTATTTCCAAGAAGAAGCCTAAAATACTCCTCGCCACTTCTATGGTTTTTCACTTGTTCAATTTTTCCCTGCGCCACAACCATCTCACCTTTCCTCGCTTGTTCGCAGAATCTCCCACGGAAGGATGCTATCTCCCTTATTGGCTCCAATTTCGGTCCCTCAACAACTTTCGCATCTTCAATTTTGTATGTGCATGGCGTGAAGATGGCTTCAGAATCGTCAATAACAGCCGCCTCAACCTTCGAATAGCCGCAATTCCTATAATGGACATCACCATAATTTTCGCCTACCTCGTTATAATCCTTCACAAAACGTATGAAATAGTCCCTATCCATAAACTTGCCCTGAAAAACCTTCCTAGATTCGACTTTTACGAAGTCCTCGAAGCCCATGAAAGTGTCTTTCGAACGGAAAGCGAAGAGCCTCCGCAAATCCTCCATGTTGTAGGGCTTAAAGGGCGTGTTGCCTTCCTCTAGCATTTTCTTTAAGGCGGAGTGTACCTTTCGGCAGTTTTCACTTCCATAAACAACCGGGTCAATGTCTGAAGCCATGGTGTGCAAGCCAACCAAAACAGAGCCAGAAACTCCAAGCTTGTTCCACGTCACCCTTGCCTCTTTCTTCAAAATTTCTAGGCATTGCAAAGCCGCTCTTTCCAAATCATCAAGGCTTCCGCTTTTTCTAAGCTTCTTTAAACCTTCAAGGGGACTGTAAACTTTCCTAATACCTTCAAGCGGAACTTCACAGAGCTTCTCATCGAAAACTGGGTCGTAAACAACATAATTTGGAATATTCCCTTCAAGGAAAGCAAACCTTTCAGACATCCCATACACTTTGCCATATTTCACACCATTGCGAATGCGAGAACCCTTCTTATCTGGAACAAAACGGGGGAAGGCTATTACCTTGTCTGGCGGGTGAACCAGTCCCTTCGCGTCAAAGATTACACCATCTGCCGATTCTACTAGAAAACCTTCTATTGGCTGCATTTCAACATCATTTAATGTTAGCTTCTATTTTGCCCTTTCTAAACGTGAGCCCAGCTTTCCGCAAAGTTGGCAGGAGAGCCACCGCAATTGTTGTGGCAATAGCTGTGAACAATGCTCTTTCAATAACTGATATTGGGAGCACCATCATAAATATGCCTGCAATAAACTCGCTTGGCGCACTCTTCAATGCGGGAGCAACAACATCCATCATGCCTAAGAATATTAAGTTGCCAAGCATGTGATCCGCAATTATTCCACAGTAGCACGCTATGGCAATAGCCGTCACAAACCCTGGTTTAATCCAGCTGAAGAACCCGTAGATAATCGAAAACGCCCCAACTATGAGCATGGTGTAAGTGAGAAATGGCAAAAGTCCAAGAATTTCCATGTTTCCAAATAATTTTCCAACATCTGTGTAGACGAAGTAACATGTTGTTCCTAATAGTAGGCAAATCACACCCCAAGCCATATACTCTGTTTTTAATTTTTTAACGGGTTTTTCCCTCACTTTTTCCTCTACAATTTTGTTGGCAACCCATCCCCTAACGATAAGCGCCATCAATAGTCCCGCGATGTGGGGAATTGGATAAAATGGTGCTGTTCGTCCAACATCCGTCGAATACCAACCAGTTATAAGTATTGTGATGGCGGCTGCTGAAAACATCCATCCATGAATTATTTTACCCACTTTTTTGGTTGTTAACATTCCTGCAACAAACGCCGATATGCCTGTGCAGAAAGATGTTAGAATTGTGAAGAGGTTTCCGGCGGCAGCTAAGCCCCCGATTACCGCTGCAAGAAACCCTAAATATGGTCCGACAATTACGCCATAGATTGGCGCCAGCGAGGCGTCAAAGCTTATGCTTGACCCAGAAGCGCCTATTATCGGAATTCCCGGAACGAATTCTGAAACAATCCATGATAAGGCTGCAAAAATTGCTGTTAGGGCTATTTCACGGGCAGACAGCTTTAACCTCTGCATTTTCAACATTCCTTATGTATTCTTGGTAATTGCTGTGTAATTTTTTACACAACGTTAATAAGCCTTTCCATACAAACTATGCCGTAAGGTGCAATGTTTAATGCCTTTCCCGTTCAGCAAGGCTGAGCATGTTTCACGTTGCTTGGAGCTGGCTATCCTGTTAGAGGTTAGTGCTGACAAGCCTGGAAATGTGAACTTGGTTGTCGGTTTTGAGGGCACTAATAGCATGCATTTTTTGGCTTCTGCTGTGGCTGCTGCTCCCTATTTTAGGCTGGCTGCTGAGAGGGGTGTAGCCGCTGCGAAAGGCGAAATAGGCTTGGAAGACATTGGTGTTGGAAGGATTATCTGTGACTGTGTAGCCGACATAAACGCTTGGCAGAGTGGCGGCAACACTTTGCTTGGCACAATAATACTTTTTATGCCTTTGGCTGCGGCGGCTGGCATGACAAAGGATGAAAAGGGCGTTTTCGACCTTCCTGTTTTGAGGAAAAACCTGCGAAGGGTTGTTGAGGCAACAACGCCAGAAGATGCTGTTGCAGTTTATGAGGCTGTTGGAATTGCTAAGCCAAGCGGTTTGGGAAAAGCTCCTGACTTGGACGTTAACGATCCAAGCTCTGTAAAACGCATAGTTGAGGAGAGGATTTCGCTATACCAAGTTTTTAAAATAGCCGCCTCTTACGACATGGTTTGTTCAGAATGGTTTAACAATTACCCAGTAACCTTCGAATACGCTTATCCCTTGCTTATGCAAAACCTTAAGGAAAACGGAGACCTAAACACAACGATAATCCACACTTTCCTCGCCGTTTTAGCCAAACATCCAGACACATTTATCGCAAGAAAAGTTGGACTAAAAAGGGCTTGTGAAGTCTCAGCAGTAGCTGAAGAAGTTTTGAAAAGCGGGGGGCTTAAAACAGCCGTTGGAAGGGAGAAGCTCCGAGAATTTGACAATATGCTACGAAAAGAAAGCAACCTCCTCAATCCCGGAACAACAGCAGACATAATCGCGACTGCCTTAGCCTTGGCTGTGCTGGGCGGCTATCGACCATAACAGAAAACTAGAGGGGGAGAGTCACTATTGGCTTTTCCAACAGCCAAAAATACATGGCTTTTAAGAAGGACTATTAGGATAAATTTAAAGCCGATAAGCATGTATTCTATTTAAAATGCGTGTCTGATAGGGGATGGTCATTGTCCACTAGAGTTTCTGGACACATGCTTCACCATTTTATTGACAAGGTTTTTGAGAGGTTTGGTTGGCATAATGTCTCGCATTAAAATTTTCATATTCATTATTCTTTCAGAAACTCTTTTAGTTATGCTCCTTCCCTATGCCCTTACCACAGGAAGACAAAATGTGCCCTTTCCGCTTTTACGTGTTGAATATTCTTACACGGTAAATGTTTTAGGGTATTCTCTACGGGGGCAATTTGAGTTGAGCACCAACAACATTGTCAATGAGACATTCATTGAGGTTACAGAAAAGCTTATAATGGCGGGAACAGTCTCAACGTCGATGACTTTTTATGTAAGCTTAATCAACCGCTCCATAATCATTGTAGAAAAACTTTTGCCTACGCTGGAAATTCCACCCCATGGCGAATACTTCGATTTATGGATTGGTGAAGGGCATAACCCTGGAGACACTGTGAAAATTCTAAATCAAACTGTTATCTTGTCAGACTCAGGCTTAAGATGTTATGGATGGCTATTCTTCAACACATTAACGGCGAGCAACATAGAGTTTAGCTGTTCCCGCGACGTCCAACTGGCTGGAAGCGTAATATCCGCTAATTACTATGGAAAGCTTGAAATAATATATGACCGGGAAACTGGGCTCATGTTGGAAGATAGACAGTATTGGACTGTTAATGTGGAATCTGGCTATCCTCAAACGCTATCTTACAACATAATATTTACATACAATACTTCAAATGTGCGTTTTACTTATTTCACCTACGCCTTAACAACATTCATATACTCAGCGCTCATACTCGTGGGAACCGCGCTTGTATACTTTGTAATACACGTTTACCGAAAGAAGAAGGCAGAAAAACTAGCCCTTGAAATGCCAACCACAGGTGAGGGACAACCGAAATTCACTCCTCCTCCAGAAGAACCTCCACCGCCAACTTCGACAAATAGCTGATTAATTCGCACAATTATTCTTGATGTTGGAAAGGGATAAATTAATTAGGATTGAGATTTCTGTATGTAGCTTTCAAGGGATGTTGAGCGTTTAATTGCAAGTGTTGAGGTTGAATGATGGAAGAGAAGCCTAAGCTGAAAGTTATCTTGCTGACGGGGCGCACAATAGAGCAGGGCGCCGGGAAAGAGCGGTGTAAATCCTCAAAAGAGTATGTGGAAAGTGTCTCTGTCTGTTTTATGGACCCAGAAGATATGAAGAAGCTAGGCGTAAAGGATGGAACAAACGTTCAAGTTTCAACGGCTTTCGGCTCGGTGGTGGTTAAAGCCAAAAAATCTTTGAGGGCGCCACACCAAGGCGTAATATTCATTCCCTATGGTCTTTGGGCAAACGTTGTTGTCGATCCGGAAACCCACGGAATTGGTATGCCATCTTTTAAGGGGATTCCAGCCGTTGTGGAGCCAGCCTCAGACAAGCCTGTTCTAGGCTTGGAAGAACTTCTTAAAACAGTTTTTAGGAAGGGTTGATGATGCCAGTTGTTAAGGCTGTTACATGCCCGGTTTGTGGAAGCCTATGCGACGACATAGAACTAACCATTGAAGATGGGCGTATAATTAAGGTTAAGAATGGCTGTGCCATGTGTGAAGCCAAGTTTTTGGGCTACTGCGGCGAGCACCGCATTTTAAAGCCTATGATAAGGAAGAATGGCGAGCTTGTCAAGACAACCCTTAAGGAGGCTGTTAGAAGGGCTGCTGAAATTTTGGCTGAAGCTAACTATCCAGTGCTTTACGGCTGGAGCAACACGTGCTGCGAAGCCATAAGCGTCGGCATAGAACTAGCTGAAGAGGTTGGAGGAGTAATAGACAATACGTCTGTTGTCTGCCACGGACCATCAATTTTAAGCATTCAAGATGTTGGGATTCCATCATGCACTTTGGGGCAGATTAGGCATAGGGCTGACTTAATCGTTTATTGGGGAAGCAACCCGTGGAGCGCCCATCCAAGGCACATAGAACGCTACACAGCCTTCGCAGAAGGAAGGTTCGAGAAAAGCGCATGGAGAAGCTACGTGAACAAGGTTAAGGCTCTTGTTGGAAGGAAAAAGATTCAAAGCGCCATCAAAAGGCTTTTCATAAAAAAGCCAACGCCAGTCCCGCCACCCGTATCCGAGTATAAGCCATACCCATCCATAGCCAAGGAAGGCAGAAAACTCATAGTTATTGATGTTAGACGGACAAAGTCGGCTGAAATTGCAGACTATTTTGTGCAGGTTGAGCCAAACAAGGACTATGAGCTTTTGCAAGCCTTTAGGGCATTGGTCCGAGACCAAGAGCTTGAAGTTGACAAGGTGGCTGGCGTCCCAGTCGAGTATCTGGAGGAGGTGGCTGACGCCATGGTAAGCTGCGACTTCGGCGCCTTGTTCTTTGGGCTTGGCTTGACCATGAGCAGCGGCAAGCTCCGAAACATTGATGCCGCACTTTCGCTTGTAAGGGACTTAAACATGCGCACAAAGTTTATCATAATGCCCATGCGGGGACATTTCAACGTAACAGGCGCCAATACGGTTTTCACTTGGCAGACGGGCTACCCATACGCTGTGGACTTTTCCCTCGGCTATCCAAGGTACAATCCTGGCGAGACATCCGTTGTTGACGTTTTACTTCGGAAGGAATCCGATGCCGCCCTAATAGTGGCTTCAGACCCAGTTTCAAGCTTCCCTCGTAAGGCGGCTGAACACTTGGTGGAAAACCCATTAGTTGTTATTGACCCCCACATGAATGTGACAGCCCAAATGGCTAACGTGCTTATCCCATCAGCTTTTGTGGGCATAGAAGCCTCTGGAACAGCTTATAGAATGGACCACGTGCCCATACCCCTGAAAAAGGTGGTTGACCCTCCTAGAGGAATACTCCCAGACGAAGAGATTCTTAGAAGAATCCTAGCCGAGGTTAGAAAAATAAAAAAGAGGAAAGCGGAGGAAAAAGCCTAATGGAACTCCTAATAAAAAACAGCTTCGTCTACGACCCAATTAATGGCATTAACGGAGAGAAAATGGACATAGCCATCAAAGACGGCAAAATAGTTGAGAAGGTCAACGAGCGCCGCGCCAAAAAAATAGACGCCACAGGAATGGTTGTCATGCCGGGCGGGGTTGACATCCACAGCCACATAGCAGGAAGCGAAGTGAACTCCGGTAGACTCCTGCGCCCAGAGGACCACTATAAGGATTTTGAACGCAAAACAGCCGTGACAAGGTCTGGCGTGGGCTATTCCATTCCATCCACTTTTACGACGGGCTACCGTTATGCGAGGATGGGCTGGACTACAGTTATGAATCCATCCATGCCGCCCTTAGAGGCTAGGCACACACATGAGGAGTTGAGCGACACTCCCATAATTGATAAGGCTAGTTATCCACTTCTCGGCGACTGGTGGTTTGTCCTAGAATACTTGAGGGACGGCAAAATAGAGGAGTGCGCTCGCCACGTGGCATGGATGATTAAGGCGACTAAGGGCTATGCCATAAAGCTTGTAAACCCCGGCGGGCTTGAGGCTTGGGGCTTCGGGCGTAATGTAAGGGATATAGACGACCAAGTCCCATACTTTGGAATCACGCCCCGCGAGATCATCCGAGGATTATGCAAGGTTAATAAGCTTCTAAACTTGCCCCACACGATTCACGTGCACACCAACAATTTGGGCAAACCTGGCAACTATGTAACAGCCTTAGAAACAATGAGGTGTGTTGAAGATTTAGCCCAAGACGACAAGCCTGTAATTCACATAACACATTGTCAGTTCAGCGCCTTTAAGGGAGACGACTGGAGAACCTTCGGGTCTGGGGCTGAGGAAATAGCCAACTATGTTAATGCGCATTCTCACGTGACGATGGACATGGGGCAAGTGATATTCACGGACACAACCACCATGACGGCTGACGGACCCTTCCAGTACATACTTTACAATTTAAGTGGGAACAAGTGGGTAAACCACGATGTTGAAACTGAAACAAGCGCTGGCATAGTGCCCTTCCACTATAAAAGGAAGAGCTATGTGCACGCAACCCAATGGTCTATTGGGCTGGAGCTAGCCCTACTAATCAAAGATCCGTGGAAAATCTTGATGACCACGGACCATCCGAACGGCGGACCATTTATTGCCTATCCGAGGATTGTGGCCTGGCTTATGAGCAGGAAAGCGAGAGAAGCCACGCTGAGAAAGATTAATCCGAGGGCGAGGAGCAGAAGCCTCCTCCCAACAATAGACCGTGAATTGGGCTTTTATGAAATAGCCATAGTGACGAGGGCTGGACAAGCCAAAGCCTTAGGACTTAAAAATAAGGGGCACTTGGGTGTTGGCGCGGACGCGGACATAGCCATATACAATTTCAACCCTGAAACCATGGACCCATCGAAGAAGTATAAGGCTGTTAGGAGGGCTTTCAAGAGGGCGGCCTACACTATTAAAGGCGGGCAAGTGGTGGTTAAGGAAGGCGAAGTCCTAAAGCACATTGAAGGGGCAACCATGTGGTTGAATGTGCAAACCAGCGAGGAGGCGAAAATAACAGAGGAAATGAAGAGGCGGTTTAAGGAGTATTGGACCGTTGAGTTTGAAAATTACCCCGTAAGTGAGGATTATTTGGCAATTTCCCAACCCATAACCGTGAAGGCTGATGTGTAATGATTGTTAACCTATACTCCGTAAAAGAGTTTAGACTGCCAATAGTGGCTGAATGCATAAACCCAGACATCTTCCAAGGCAAAAAACTGAGAGAAATTGAAAAGCTGGAGGTTTGGGAAGGGAACAAACGGAAAAGCCTCGGAGAACTCTTCAAGGTCGAAGTGGCAGAGGCGGAAAGCAGCCCAGAAGCCACTGTGATAGCTATTCATGGCGATGTGAGCCGTGTTAGGCGGATAGGCGCCGGAATGAGAGGCGGCGAAATCATAGTTAAGGGGGATGCCGGCATGCACTTGGGCGAAGAAATGCGGGGCGGAAAAATAACAGTATACGGCAACGTGTTGGGTTGGGCTGGTTCCATGATAAAGGGCGGAACAATAGAAATTCATGGGAATGCTGGCGACTATTTGGGAGCACCATACCGAGGAAGCACAGAAGGCATGAAAGGCGGAAAAATAATTGTGCACGGAAATGTTGGAAACGAAACCGGAGCCCACATGAGGAAAGGCTTGATAAAAATTTATGGAAACGCTGGACAGTTTGTAGGCTTCAGAATGCACGGCGGCACAATTTATGTTCAGAAAAATTGTGGCGGAAGGGCTGGAGCATGCATGACGGACGGGACAATAGTTGTTGGAGGCTTCTTAGAGTCTGTCCTCCCAACATTCACAATTGAGGGCATGCGAAAGAAGGTTAAAATTGAGGAGGGCGAAGTTGTCGAGGCACCCTTCTACCTCTTCCTCGGAGACTTAACGGAAAACGGCAAGGGAAGACTTTACGTGGCTAAAGAGCCTAACCCCCACCTAAGCCACTATGAGAAACTTCTCTAAAAAATAGGAGATGGTAAGCAATGAGTGATAGTTTAAGCGTAAACCGTTTGGCATGGAAACTACTGGAAAAGCTTTGTGGAAACCCCGAATATTATGGCGTGAAAGTTGAAAGGGCAGAATGTGGCGCCACAATTGTTGATGCTGGAATAGAGGCGAGGGGCGGCTTCCAGGCCGGCAAAGTTATAACGGAAATCTGTATGGGTGGATGTGGAAAAGCCGTTATAGGCTTTGGGCAGTACGGCGAGCATGAGCTTCCAACAATATTTGTTTACACAGACCACCCAGCCATAGCCACTTTAGGCTCACAGTTTGCGGGTTGGAACATTAAGGAGGGCGAATACTTCGCCATAGGTTCTGGACCAGCAAGAGCCCTAGCCCAAAAACCAGAGGAAATCTATGAAAAGATTGGCTATAGGGACGAGTTTAACAAAGCCATAGTGGTTTTGGAAACAGAAAAAGTGCCGCCAGAAAAGCTTATGAAGCGTTTGGCTGAAGACTGCCACGTCCAATGCGAAAACTTGGCAATGATACTGACTCCGACAGCAAGCCTAGCCGGAGCAACACAAGTAGCCGGAAGAATAGTTGAAACCGGAATCCACAAACTCATAAAATTGGGTTTTAATCCAACCGCCATCCTATATGCTTGGGGATGCGCCCCCATACCGCCAACCCACCCAAAATTTGTTAAAGCCATGGCACGAACAAACGACGCCATCCTGTACGGAGGAGTAACCCACTACATAGTCAATTATGAAAATGAGGATGAACTAGCAAAAATAGTCGAGAAGGCTCCATCAAAAGCCTCAAAAGATTATGGAAAACCCTTCATAGAAATTTTCAAGGCTGCAAACTACGACTTCTACAAAATAGACCCCAACATATTCGCACCAGCAAAAATAACAATAAACAACGCAAGAACCGGAAAAACCTTCACTGCTGGAAAAATAAATTCTAAGGCTTTGGAAGAATCCTTTGAGCTAACCTAAGCCTTCTGCATTTTAAACTTTCATTGGGAAGTGCTTCTGGCGGCGTCAATCCTCTGCTGCATTGAACTTATGTAGCTTATTAAAACTTCATTGAATCCCTTATTCCCTATCAGCGCAGCCATTAAAAAGCTCATTATGATGACTTCTGCCAAGGCTTTAGGCAGTATATAGTATATGAATATTATTGCCCCTCCCCCTCCAACGAAAAATGGAAGTAACCACTCAAAGTAAGCGTACGTGTATATGCACTCTGGAACATAAGCCAAAAACGTCGCTGGAATTGTGAGAAGAGACGAATGCCTATTTTGCCCCAAATTTAACGACTTCGCTAAAATTCCAGCCGTTAAGCCCGTCAAACTTTTCCCCAGAGGCAAGCCAATTAAACCAAGCCAAGAACCCATGCCCATGGGACCAAACATTATTCCAGGAAGGATTCCGACAAAGATTCCCGCCATAAAACCTATCAATGGTCCACCATAAAATCCTGCAATAAGAGCTGGTAACAAGGAGAAGTCTAAGGCTACTCCAGGGGCAAGTTGTCCTGCATAATATGATATTGAAAAGAGTACATTTCCAAGGGCGCCCATCATTAAAATGAACGCTATTGCCTTCGTTTTCATCCGTTTAACCCTTAAACTTTCTTTCAAATTTATTATTTAAGAGTAACTACTCAAAAATAAGTAAAAGGAAAATCGGCACTTAAAATTTAATATGTTTTACAATATCTTTATTAGGGAGAAGCCTTTGTCAACAAGCCTTAAAATCTCCTTTAACGAGCTTAGGGACTGGCTTGAAGGAGAGACCAGCACTATTCTAGCTCCAGTGCACGCCAAGGCTGAGAGGCTTCTCGGCGAAGTGCGGGAAGCCCACCAAGGCTTGATTGATGCTTGCAGTATGCTTTTGGAAAGTAGCAGAAAAGAAATTGAGAAGCGTAATATGCGCACTTTTAAGAGGGCTCAAGCCATAAACAAGCTTGCCAAACTTTTCCTAGAGAGGATGCGGCCACTTAAGATTCCGGAAAAGCCATCTTATAGGGATGTTGAGGGCTTTGTTAACTCGGCGCAGAAAGCTTACTCCGTCACAGACGTTGACGTTAGAAACTGGTTTCCGAGAATTTCACCCTTCTTCATAATCGACAGAGGAAAATTCTTAAGGGCTTTTGAAAGCGCAAAAGGCTCGCTTAAAGAGCTTAACGACTTCCTAACAAAAGAGTATGTTAAGGCTAAAGCCTTGGAGGAAACCTTCCAACTCATAGATGAGGTTAACCGTTTGAAGGAGAGGGCAGCGAACCTAAAAAAGGAGGAAAAAAGGGTTGAAACTGAAAGGAGAAAAATTGAGGAAGAATTGGCTGGCATCCAGCACAAAATTTTTGAACTTGAGAAAAGCGGCGGATTAAGCCGCCTAGCAGAGTTGGACAAGACAATTGAAGGTTTAAGGAGGGATGTTGATTATTGCCTAAGGCATCTCCAAAAACCCCTCGTAAAACTTCAGTCTCTAGCGTCCCACGGCGAGGGAAGCGGCTTAACACCAGAAGAGCTGAAAAAGCTTAACCATTATTTGGCAGACCCGTTTGAGGCTTTGGCAACGGAAAATGAGGGTTACCTGCTTTTGAAGCAGATTTTGCAGAAAACCCTGAGGCTTATGGCTGACGGCAAGCTCAAACTTAAGCCTGATAAAGAGCGTAAGGCAAGACAAGCCATAGACGAAATTCTCAACAAGGATTCGCTTGCAAGCCTATACAAGAAATGCATGAATGCCAACCAGCTTAGGGCCAAACTTTCGGCATCCTCAGCTCTAACTGAAGCAAAAAGTGAAATGGCAAAACTAAACGAGCATATGGATAGGCTGAAGAAGAAGGCTGAAAGCCTAGAAGCCGAAATGGAGGCTGCTAAAAGAGGCTTGAAGGAAGTTGCGGCAAAAATTTTTGATTATAAAAGTCGCATGGAGAAGAACATCTTCAACTTTTCCGGGAAAAAAGTCGAAATAGCCATAGAAGTTTGAGGAAAAGGCTTTGCAGAAGCCAGACCTTAAACAAATTGTCAAAGAAGCCTTCGAAGCCACATGCGAAGATTTCTGCCACGTTGTCCAAGAGGCAAGAGAATTAATATGCAAAGAAAACGGGCGTGTTGGAAATTTTGAGGTTTTCAGGAGACTTGTTAAGCTTCAGCCGGTTGGTGAGGCACTGGTTGTTGGGGATTTGCACGGCGACCTAGAGAGCCTAATAGAAATTTTAACCAGCAGCAAATTTCTAGGCAAAATAAGTCAAGACGCCAATGCAATAATGATTTTCCTTGGTGATTATGGGGATAGGGGACCCCAATCCGCTGAAGTTTACTACACGCTATTGAAGCTTAAGCTAAAATTTCCAAGGCAAATAATCCTAATGCGGGGAAATCACGAAGGACCAGAAGACCTTTTGGCTTCACCTCACGACTTGCCATGGCAGTTCCAAGCAAAATTCGGCGAAGCATGGCAAGAAACCTACAGAGAAATTTTCAAACTTTTCCATTGCCTATATAGCGCCGTTATTGTTGAGGAACGCTACCTAATGGTTCACGGAGGCGTGCCACCACAAGCAAAAAGCCTTGAGGATTTAGCCTACGCCCATGAAAGGCATCCAAAAGAAAGCTTGCTGGAAGACTTGCTTTGGAGCGACCCAAACGAAGCCATAAGCGAAACTTGTGCCTCACCTCGCGGAGCAGGAAAGCTCTTCGGGCAAAAGGTCACAGAGGCGGTACTGCAAAACTTCGGCGTAAAAGTTCTAATAAGGGGGCATGAACCATGCGAGGAAGGCTACAAAATAAACCATAATGGGAAAGTTTTGACGCTATTCTCAAGAAAAGGACCACCATACCTCAATGTAAATGGTGCATACTTGTTGTTGCAACTCCCCCAGAAAACTCAAAGCGCCGTGGAATTGCTAAGTTATATCCATAAATTTTAACTCTAAATGTGGCTGGTTTTTGCTTCAGCTAGATTTTGATGAAAAGGCTGGAGAGCTCATTAAGAATTACTTAAGGGATTTTGAATGCGAAGTTTTAAAATTTGATGTCAAACCGGAATATTTAGAAAATTTGCTCTTCGAACTTGAAAACCAGATAAGGTTTCACAGCTTTAAAGCTGCCATAAAAAGAGGTTCAAAAGTTGTTGCGGAGGGTGATGTTGCTAAAACTTTGAAAACCTATGGAAGCCCCAAAGAACTTGTAAAGCACTCTTTTCCAGACGCTGACACTTTGAATAGGAAGCAAAACTGTTTCTTCAAAATTAAAGAGTTGTTTGAAAGACATATTGGCGGTGAGAGTATTGTTCTGGATGCTGGGTGCGGATGGGGGAGGTTTATCCTAAGGCTTAGAAGACAGTGTTGCAAAAGCTTTGAAATGGTGGGTGTAGACGTCGATGATCTTCCTTTAAAATATGGTAGGAGAATAAGTGAAACTTTTGATGTTGTGAAGTCTGAGGTTGAGCAACTGCCCTTTAAAGAATCCGCCTTTGACGTGATTCTTTGCAGTGGCGTAATCCACGAAATCAAAACAGTATCGGCGAGGAAGACGACCGTTGAAGAGTTTCATCGTGTTCTAAAACCTGGTGGGTTGTTTTGCATAATGGATGCTTTCTCAACAAACCCTGTTATGGATGTGTTAACGCGTGTGCTTCGGCATGTAACTTCAAAGATTGAATGGTTTTTCCTAAAAACCACCATGGAGAAAATGTTAGAAAAGAATGGATTTGTGAATGTTGAATCCTTTGAAGTTGAGCGGCGTGCATTTGGAACAATCAAAGTATTTGTAATAGTACTAGCCAAAAATAGCATAAGGAATGGTGGGGCGTAGACTTCATAAAAATGAGCAAATGGCTTTAACGGGAAACTTTAAAGTTCTGTGTGGAGCTTTTCTCGTTTGAGTAGGCTGTTAAAGGCGGTTAGTTTGAAGTTTGGAATTGTCACGCGGAACCCGAACGCTTACAGTTCAGCCCAGCTTCGCGAGGCACTGTCTAGGCGTGGAATACCTCATGTTTGCTTTAGTTTTCCATGGCTTGTTGCCCGCGTTGGGTATAAGCCCTATCTAAACGTTAGAAGCGTTGACATTCTAAAAAATTTGGATGCCCTAATAATCCGCCCAATTGGGCGTGGGTCGCTTGAAGAAATTGTTTTCCGCATGGACTTGCTTTATAGGCTTGAAAGGCTCGGCTTTTATGTTGTTAACCCGCCAGAAGCCATTGAACACTGTGTTGACAAGTACGATTTGTTGGCGATTCTGGAAGATGCTGGCTTGCCGGTGCCCAGAACCGCTGTCACGGAAAATGCGGATGAAGCGTTGAAGGCTTTTCACGAACTTGGCGGAGATGTGGTCTTAAAGCCTATCTTTGGCTCTAGGGGGATTGGCTCAACACATATAACAGACCCTGAAGTGGCTTATACAGCCTTTAGGGCTATAACGTTTTATCATGGCGTAATCTACATCCAAGAGTTTGTTCCCCACGGTTGTTCAGACATCAGAGCTTTTATAGTTGGCGACCGCGTCGTTGCCGCCATGCGCCGCATCGCCCAAAGCTGGAAAACCAACTACAGCCAAGGAGCCCGCCCAGAACCAATAAAGCTGGACAGCCAACTGGAAGAGTTAGCCGTAAAATCCGCCCAACTAATAAAATGCAAGATTGCAGGTGTGGACATACTAGAAAGCCCAAGAGGCCCACTAATAGTTGAGGTTAACAGCCAGCCTGGATGGCGTGGCTTACAATCCGTCACTCGGGTTAACATTGCCGACGCAATAGTGGAATTTGTGCTTTCAGAGCTGAAAAAATAGAAAGGGGGTATCCAATTTAGCAAAAGTTGAGATAGTCAAAATTGACACCGCAGCCAAAAAAGCCCAAAAAACAGAGGACTATGTGGCTGAAGAGAAACCCATCCAAATATTCATAAACAGAAGGCATTACGCCACAATAATGTGCACGCCAAAAGACCTTAAAGAATTAGCCGTTGGGCATCTCCTTTCAGAAGGCATAGTAAAGGCTGTTGAAGAAATAGAAAAAATAACGGTTGAAGAAAACAGTTTATGCCGCATAAACCTAAAGCCAAACGTAAACCTCGAATCCCGTCTAAAACTCGCGCAACCTTTTTCTCGCATAATCCCGTCAGCATGTGGAGGACCATACCAGCCTCAAGCATTGAAACGTCTCATGAAATTTTCCTCACAAATGGTGGTGAAGGCTGAAACTGTGCAGAACTGCGTTAACAACCTAAACCGCATGGCGGAAACCTTCAGAAAAACTGGTGGGGTACACGCGGCCGCCATTTACAGGGCTGATGGTTCTCTTATGGCTTTTGCAGAGGATGTTGGACGCCACAACGCTGTAGACAAAACCATAGGAAAATGTGCCCTTCAAAAGGCGGCTTTAAGCGAGTGTTTTCTAGTCCTAAGTGGGAGGTTGACAGCAGACATAGTGCTAAAAGTCGCGAGAGTTGGCATGCCCATAATTGCCTCAATATCCGCAACACTGAGCTCCGGCATAGAAATCGCGAAAAAGGCGAACATTACGCTGATAGGTTTTGTTCGTGGAAAACGCATGAACGTTTACAACGCCCCAGAAAGGATACTACTTTCCTAAAAGCTTGGCACATTCAATGCAAATTCCATGATGAAAATAGCAGTCTCTGCAAACTCGCCTGCCACATCTCCGACAAGTGTAATTTGCAACCTTCCTTTTACAGACGCTGCAAAAATCCATGAATTTTTAAGCGCCCTTACCCTTAAGTTTCTCAATAACCAGCTTTGCAACTTTTTCGCCACTGAGCAACATGCCGCCAAAAATTGGACCCATCCGTGGTGCTTGGTCTACGGCGGCGACAGCCATGCCAGCGGCAAAAAGACCAGGGCAAATTTCCCTAGTGTTTTTTACTGTCAGCTCTTCAGCGCGAGATGACCACATAGATTTTTCGCCTTGAACGGCTATTCCCAGCTCTGGAATTTTCCTTGAAGCCACCGCCAGAACTTCTGCATCATGACCAGTACAGTCAATGACGGCCTTTGCCTTAACCGCCAATGGGTCAACGTGTATTCCAGCCATTATAACGGATGTCCACTGCACAACAACACCTACGATTCTTGTCGGCGAATCGCGGTATATGAGGTCGTCAACCGTCACGCCCAAAATTATTTTTGCTCCAGCATCTATAGCTCCACAAGCCAGCTTAGCCATCATGTCAGCTGTATTCACAACGAAAAGTCCCCTCTCCAGAGGCTCAAGCATACAACCCACATCCCGAAGAATCTTGTCGGCTGGTGACTGCACAACAATTTTGTGGAACTGCATGCCCCCGCCGCCTATCCCACCGCCAAAAGAAAGCTTCCTTTCGAAGACAACGGTCTTCAGTCCAGCCTTAGCCAAGTGTCTGGCTGCGGTCAAACCAGAAGGACCAGCTCCAACGACGACAACGTCTGTTTCAGCCAGCTTTATCCAGTCTTCCATGGCTTTCTGAATTATCGCCCTCGTTATGACTTCTTCCTCAACTTCCTTAATCCTTTCAGCCATAGCGT
Source organism: uncultured Candidatus Bathyarchaeia archaeon (assembly GCA_964573785.1). Lineage (GTDB taxonomy): Archaea > Thermoproteota > Bathyarchaeia > Bathyarchaeales > Bathycorpusculaceae > JAGTQI01. The sequence goes on along the minus strand of CAZNKF010000001.1, from coordinate 10,774 downwards.
ATTCTGCCTCCAGCCTTTAGGAAGAGCTTTATACTGCTTAAAACCATTTCCTCATAAGGTAGTCTAACATGCGATGTCAAGTCTGTGGAAAAATCATAACGGGAAAACCTGTCGTGCGGAAAACATGCTGTGTGAATAAGCTTTACGTTTTCTGCTCCGAAGAGTGCTTGCGGAAATGGGCTAGAAACTGGCTTAAACGCCAAATATAACCTACGCATTGCCAGCCCCCTCTTTCTCGGCAATTTCTATGACGAACCTCGCCAAGGAAACGGCGTCCCTTCCAAAAACGACTATCATGGGCTCCTTGCCCAAATCACCACTATGGTAAATCACGTCTGGCACTTTTCCAACATTCTTTATGGCTTCCTTCACGCCCCAAGGGATGGTCATACCCTCAACCCTTTTGATTTCCTCCGGCTCTTTTGTACGGTCGTAGAAGGATATGGTTAAGCCACGATTCTCCAAAATTTTCAACGTTTCTTCTGAAAACTTCAGGTTTATCGCCGCCCTCTTATCCTCGTCTTGATTAAAAATTTCAACCAAGTACTTGGCTAGGTGGCGGGAACACCCAAACTTTGGATTTCCAGCAGCCTTAACGCCCTTTGATGTTCTGACGATTCGTCCGTCTATGGCGGCAACATCGCCTATGCCTTCAGCATATCTGGCAGCCATGGCAACGTTCATGCCCACCTCTGGGACTAAAGCTGCAACCTCTGGATGCATCTCCAAAAGGCTTTTGGCTTTCTCCAAATTCAGCAAAACCTCATATTTTGAGGCTTCGCGGTAAAGGTGAGCCATAGGATTAACTGGTCCATAGCCCTTCCCAATCTTTAAGCCGAACTTTATGCTCGAAGCTACAAAATTCTTGGCGTTTTCAACAGCCTCTGGGACATCCATTTTCTTGGCGAGCCCAGCGGCTATGGCTGCAGAAAAACTGCAACCTGTTCCATGTGTGGCTTTTACATCTAACCTAGGCGATGTAAACCTCCAAAACTTTCCCTTGTAATAGAGAATGTCCATTACTTCTGTGCCTTCTGAATGTCCACCCTTAACCACAACGGCTTTAGGTCCCATCTTTGAGATTCTCTTGGCTGCAACTTCAGCCTCCTTAAGGCTTTTTATCTCCACGCTTGAAAGCTTCTCAGCCTCAAACTTGTTGGGAGTCACAACCGTAGCCAAAGGAAGCAAGTGTTCCTTTAGGGAGTCTATGGCTTCAGGCTTTAGTAGGGGTGCCCCCAACTTTGCCACCATTACCGGGTCTACAACCAGTGGAAAATTGTATCTGGAAACTTCCGAAGCCACAGCCTTTATTATTTCCTCTGTATGGAGCATGCCCGTTTTTCCAGCGTCAATGCCAAAGTCTTCGGCTACAGCCCTAATCTGCTCGCTGACAATTTCCGGCGTTAAGTCTTGAACAGCCCTAACAGAATAAGTGTTTTGAGCTGTAACAGATGTTATGGCTGCTGTCCCATGAACGCCTAAAGCTGCAAAAGTTTTTAAGTCCGCTTGGACTCCGGCTCCGCCACCAGAGTCACTCCCGGCAATTGTTATTGCCACTGGAATTCTGCTCTTCATAGACATTGCCCCTCCGCTTTTAAGGCTTCCCTCAAAATTTTTATAGCGCAGTATTCGGAACACATGGAACACGTTTCTGGGCTCTTCAGCTTTACTCTTCCATGAACCTTTCTGGCTTTCTCCGGGTCGATGGCGTTTTCAAACTGTCCCTTCCAGTCAAGATTCGCCCTAGCCTTTGCCATGGCTAAATCTTGTGCGGCGGCTTTGGCTCCAAGCTTTGCAATATCCGCTGCATGGGCGGCAATCCTTGTGGCTATTACGCCTTCCTTAACATCTTCTAAGCCTGGTAAGCCCAAATGCTCCGCCGGCGTCAAATAGCAAAGAAAATCGGCGCCTGCAAGACCCGCCAATGCTCCGCCTATAGCCCCAACAATGTGGTCATATCCCGGAGCGATTTCAGTAACAACTGGACCAAGCACATAGAATGGGGCATCTTTGCATATGGACTTTTCAAGCTGAACGTTTGCAACCACATCATTTAATGGTAAATGTCCAGGTCCCTCAACCATGACCTGCACGTTTGCTGCTCTAGCTCTATCCACAAGTTCCCCAATCGTGAGCAGTTCTTGGATTTGAGCCCAGTCTGTGGAGTCGAATATGCAGCCTGGTCTTAAACCATCTCCAAGGCTTAGGGCGAAATCATATTTTTTGGCCATTTCCAAGAGATAGTCGTAGTTGGCGTAAAGCGGATTTTCCTTGTTGTGGTGGAGTATCCACGCTGCCAGGAATGTTCCACCGCGGCTTACAACCCCCATAAGCCTAGGATGCCTTGCCAGTTTCTTGACTATTTGCTGTATGACGCCACAATGAACTGTCATGAAATCAACGCCGTCTTTCGCATGCTTCTCAATAGTGTTGAATATGTCGTCTTCTGTCATGTGGATTATTGCACCCTTCTTTTTCGCGACCTCAACGGCTGCCTGATAAATCGGAACTGTTCCAATGGGCACATTCACAGCCTTAATTATGGCTTTCCTTATCTTGTCCAGGTCGCCAGCAGTGCTTAAGTCCATGATGGTGTCTGCGCCGTATTTGACGGCAACCCTAGCCTTTTCAATCTCCAAGTTTAAGTCGCATAGGTCTGGGCTTGTGCCGATGTTGGCGTTAACTTTCGTTCGCAATCCTTTGCCAATCCCAACAGGATGAACGTTCTCCCGCTCGATGTTGCGGGTTATTATGGCGGCTCCCTCTGCTATGCGTTGGCAAAGAGCTTGAGGCGATTCACCTTCTTCTTTTGCGACTATGCGCATTTCTTCGGTTATCTTTCCTCTCTTAGCTGCTTCCATCTGTGTCGCCAATTTAAAAACCTCCAAAAACTGGAATGGGTTATTATCAATTTTTTAGAGAAGTTTGGAGGCACCTCTGTTCACTCCATTTTCCCTCCGCCGGTATTACCCGGATCAGGTTCTAAGGGTCGACGGCGCTCAGCCGCCCTCTCAGCCGGGTCACCGCCCAGCTCCCCCAAACCCTTGAACGGAGTAATTGTTATGTACTTGTATATTTATCTTTCCTAAAGTCGAAGTTTGTTAGGATGTCTGGTATGAAGCCTTTGCCTAAAGAGTTTGACATACTAGCCATTGAGCGCAAGTGGCAGAAGCTTTGGGAAGACTGGGGCGTATACCGCTTTGACTGGACGGATTATACGCGACTAACATTCAGCATTGACACTCCTCCACCATACCCGTCCGGCGAGTTCCACATGGGGAACCTCCTAAACTGGACCTATTTCGACATCGTCGCCAGATACAAGCGCATGAGGGGCTACAATGTGTATTTTCCTCAAGGATGGGACTGCCATGGTTTAGGCATAGAGGTTCAAGTGGAGAAGGAACACAACATTCGTAAGCGGGATTTGCCACCAGACAAGTTTCGCAGTTTATGTATGCAGCTTGTTGAAAAATACATTGCAATGATGAAGGAGGGAATCATCCGCCTAGGATGCAGTGTCGACTGGACAACGGAATACCGAACCATGGAGCCGAATTATTGGCGTAAAACCCAGCTAAGCTTCATAATATTGCATCGCAAGGGCTTCATTTACCAGGGCATGCACCCAGTTAATTGGTGTCCGAGATGTGAAACCGCTATTGCAGACGCCGAAGTGGATTATGAGGAGCGAGAGGGCGAACTCCATTTTATACGTTTTCCGCTGGCAGATGGAAGCGGGCACCTCCTAATCGCCACAACTCGTCCAGAATTCATACCGGCATGTGTAGCCGTAGCCGTAAACCCAACAGATACTCGCTACACCAAATACATTGGAAAACAAATAAAAGTTCCAATGGTTAACCGCACTGTGGAGATAATTCCAGACGAGGGCGTTGAGCCATCATTCGGCACAGGCGTTGTTATGATTTGCACATACGGCGACAAGGAAGACGTTCGCACAGTGAAGCGGCACAACCTACCAGTAATCACAATCATCACGGAAAATGGGCTGATAAACGAAAACGGTGGAAAATATAGGGGCTTAACGGTGGATGAAGCCAAACAAGCCATAGTTAAAGACTTAGAGGCTGCCGGGCTTCTGGAAAAGGTTGAGCCAATCCGGCAGGAGATAGGGGTATGCGATAGGTGTAAGACGCCCGTTGAGATTTTAGAACGTAAACAGTGGTTTATGAAAACCAGAATTCTAACAGACCGTGTGGAAAAAGAAGCAAACGATGTTGTCTGGTATCCAGACTACATGAAAACACGCCTAATAGACTGGGCGCGCTCGCTGGATTGGGACTGGGTGATAAGCCGCCAACGCATATTCGCCACGCCCATCCCCATATGGTACTGTAAAAAATGCGGAGAAACCATACTAGCTGAAGAAAGCTGGGTTCCAATAGACCCAAAACTTGAAAAACCTCGAATAAACGCCTGTCCAAAATGCGGATGCAAAGAATTCATCCCAGAACAGGATGTGCTGGACACTTGGATGGACTCATCCATATCATGTGCGGTACATGCTGGCTGGCCTGACCGAGAGGACTGGCGGAGGCTTTTCCCAGCGGATTTGCATCCTTCAGGTGTGGATATCATCCGCACATGGGCATACTACCTCATGGTTAGGCACTTGGCACTGTTCGATAATAAGCCCTACAAGAGCTGCCTAATCAACGGTATGGTACTGGGCTCTGACGGCAGAAAAATGAGCAAATCCCTAAAGAACTATGTGGCAACACCAGAAGTCCTAGACAAATATGGGGCTGACGCCGCAAGGCAGTGGGCTGCCGGGGGCGGAGCAACAGGCTCAGATATTCCATTCCGATGGCCTGATGTAGAGTATGGTAGGCGTTTCTTAACAAAGCTTTGGAACGCCGCCCGCTTCGTTGGCAGCCAACTCGCAGATTATAAGCCGAGCAGCGGCGATTATGAGCTTCAGTTGTTAGACAGGTGGGTTTTAAGCAAGGCTGAAAGGCTGACACAGCGAGTTACAGAGGCTTTGGAAAAATGCCAGTTCAACATAGCCATCGAGGAGACACGCAACTTCACTTGGCATGTTTTCTGCGACCAATACATTGAAGCTGTGAAAGACCGCCTATACAAGCCGGAAGTCTATGGCGAAGCCAAAAGAAGAGCTGCCCAATGCACGCTTTACACGGTTTTATATCGCATACTACAATTATTGGCGCCCATAACACCCCACATAACAGAGGAAATCTACCAGCACATGTACGCCGAACACGTAGGCGAGAAAAGCATACACAAGACTCAATGGCCACAAGCCGATGCAAGCAAAATAGACGAGAAAGCTGAAAAAGAGGGTGACTTGCTAATAACCCTTATAACAGAAATTAGGAGAGAGAAAGCTGAAAAACGGAAGCCCCTCAATGCACCAATAAAGCTAGTTAAAATCTACACTGGTAACAGCGACTATGTGAGAATTCTCGAAGGGAACAAGGAAGATATTACTGGCACATGCAAAATCTTGAGGCTAGAGATTATACCCGAAGAAGGCGTTGGTAAACAAGTGCCCCAATACCCAGAATTAAGTTTCATAAGCGAATACAGCTAAAGCGCACACCGATGTCAATTTTGTTGTTGGCGACAGACTGCAAAATCGGATATCCCCTCTAGTTTTTCCAAAATAATGCTTTAACCTTTTTGCACCTTTTTAATCTCATTTACAAGTTTGTCTATTTCTTCCTCCGTGTTGTAGAAGTGGGGTGAAACTCTTATCCCGTTAGCTCTTACAGAAACCACTATATTATTGCTTTTTAGATGCTCAACGGCTTCTTTCGGTTTATCAACCTTAAAGTTGACGATTCCAGAACGATATTGCCGTTCTTCAGGCGTTTGAAGCTCCAAGCCCAAAGCTTTAACAGCCTCTATTAAGTGGTCGGTAAGCTTCAAAACGCGTTTTTCAATGTTTTCTATTCCAAAGTCTAAGAGCATTTTTATGGCTTCAGCTGCGCCTACAAAGCTTAAGAAGCTTGGAGTGCCAACTTCAAAGCGACTTGCCGTTTCTGAAAGCCTTAAACTCCAAATGTCCCAGAAATCCACAGTTTCAAAAATTTCTTGTTTAACGCTTGCCCATCCGACGTAGGGCGGCTCAAAGTTTTCTATTAGGTTTTCTCGCACGTAGAGGTAGGCTGCTCCTGGCGGGCTTAGAAGCCACTTGTAACAAGCCATTGTCAAGAAGTCTACGCCTTCGCGTTTAACGTCTATTGGTATTACGCCAGCTGACTGTATGGCATCCACTATTAAATAGGCCCCGTGTTCGTGGGCTATTTGGCTTAAAGCCTTCAAATCGTTTCGGAAACCATTAGCGTATTCGGCGTGGCTTACCGCGACAGCAATCGTCTTGTCATCAACAGCCTTTTCAAAGTCTTCAATCTGGATCTTTCCACCGACATTCTTAACATAATGAATTTTGACGCCTAGTCTTCTCTTAAGCCACGGATAAACCACCGAGGGGTACTCCAAATCCGTTGACACAACCTTTGAGTCTGACGGGTATTCAAACACGTTTGCAGCTACATTCAAGCCGACAGAAGTGTTCTCAACAAGGGCTATCTCCTCTGGCTTTGCACCTACAAGCCTTGCAAACAAAGCCTTTCCGCAGTCGTCCCACTCCGAAGTGGAAACGCTTCCAAACATGGAAAATTCTTCCACACATTTTTTGACAGCATCGGCAACAGGCTTTGGAAGCGGAGACTGGGCGGCATGATTCAAAAACACTTTGTTCTTAGTTATGGGGAAAAACTCGCGGGTTACATCAATATTTTCCATTTCGTTCACCTAAAGCATTTCCACTTTTTCTTCAACAAGCCCCTCAACTCATCAATTACACTTTCAACTTTCCTCCTAACAAATGGAGGTTCAACAGGCGGAGTGTAAGGCTCCCTAACATTTATTCTCTCTAAGCCCACCACTCCGGCGACGAGAGCGTACCAGCATATGGGCAAAACTTTCGGGTTGTAACCGCTTCCCGGCAACAAGATAAGCCTTCCACTACAAACTTTTTGGGCTGTCTCCCTAATTAGGCATGAAAGCCTAAAAAAGCCGTCGACTGTTAGGCTCAGGTCACCCAACATATCCGCAAAATGGGAGTCACTTCCCCCGTTCGCAATTATTATTTCAGGCTTAAACTCCTCAGCTAGGGGCACAAAAATCTCCCTAACAACATGTAAGTACGTTTCGTCACCAGTTCCAGGTGGCAATGGCACATTAACATTGTAGCCTTCTCCCTCACCTTCGCCTATCTCCCACGTGAACCCTTTTCCAGGATAGATTGTTCTGGGGTCTTGGTGCAAAGAGATAAAGAGCACGCTGGGGTCGGCATAGTAAATGTCACTTGTCCCGTTTCCAAAATGAACATCATAGTCCAATATGAGAAAGCGCTCCACACTCTTTTCAGTCCTTAAAAATTCAACTAAGACGGCTATGTCGTTGAAGAGGCAGAATCCACCCCCGTAATCCCTCCCCGCGTGATGGTAGCCGCCGCCAAGCGATATGGAACGCCTCGCCTTTCCCTCAAAAACAGCTTTTCCACACTCAATTGCGCCGCCAACAATAAGCAGAGCAGCCTCAAGAATTGAAGGCGAAACCGGAGTTTCAATATCGTAGGGCTTGTTTTCCTCCGCTAACCGAAAAATTAGTTCCACATAATCTTTACTATGAACTCTTAAAAGTTCCTCTTTCGAAGCTTGTTTTGGCTCCACAATTCTAAGCTGTGGAAGACTTACTAAGCTTTGCTCTTTGAAGAGATTCATGGCATTTATGAATCTGTCTCCCCTAAAGGGGTGTCCCTCGCCTAGGTCGTACTGTTTAAACTTTTTGTGGAAAGTCATCAAAACATTCTCGCTCTGCAAAGGCAACCCTCCACATAAGATGGACTGTTTGGATATAAAATTCTCTTGCCTAGACCTGGCAGAATCTAAAAAGAAAAAGAGGATAATGGTCTTGGCTATCCTTCGTTTTTCGGCTCCGATTGCTGATTTTTCTGCAAGTTTCCGCTTACACTTTCAGTCTCAATTTTTGGACTGAGTTCTATAACAGCCACTTCAAGATTGGCAGTTTCACCACTTTCAACGGGTTTTTGTTCTGCTTCTTGTTGTGGTGGAGGGCTTCCTGATGTCTGTGGGCTTGTGAGCTTTTCAATGGTTTCTTTAATGGCGTTTAACTCTTGCCTCGTGCTTTCAAGCCCCATGGAAAGGAGGGTGATTTCCCGCTGGTAAACTTCCTCCTCTATTTCACCGCCAACATGCTGAATCTCAAAGTTCGCCAGCAACTTCTCCAAAGTCTTAATTTGCTCTTCAAGTTCCTTTGCCTTAACAGCCATCTTATCCAGCAAAGCCTTCCTTTGCCTCTCAATTTCAGCTATAGCCTCGTTCATCTCGCTCTCAAAAAGCTCATATGTCGGCCGCGATATTCTGCCGCTTTCAAGCAAACTGTTTAAAGCCTGCCTCTTTTTCGCAACAGTTTCATATTCGCAATTTAACCTCTTAAAGGAACGCATCCACGAAAACAATTTTCCAAACACCAGCATAAAAGAAACGGACAAAGAAAATAACGTTTGTTAACATGTAGAGATATTGCTAACTGTTAAAATAAGCCGCTTTAACCAGATATTAATGAAAAATTAAACTTTAAAATATTTGTCCACTTTTCCTCAAAGTTGCTGCAATTTTGAAATTTTAGCATGCTGGTTCATCAATCTACTGAATAAGCCTTTGACGTGAAATAAGTTCTTTTGGAATTACTCCTCTAACACCCTTTTTAGGGTCCACAATCTGGTTAATTTTAAGGTCAACAGCGAGGCTTGCAAACATATATGCCTCCTCAAAACTCCAATGGTGCTCTCGCATTAAAGCCTTAACAGCCTCTTCAACAGCCAAGGAACAAGCTTCATCAAGCGAATCAGCGCAGACTAAAAGTTCATAGCTTCCCTCAGTCTCTAAGATGGGCCATGAAACACTTCTTCCTTTCAAAACATCAAAACTTAGCCTAACCTCGCCAGAAACTTCTATCGCTGAAACACAAACTTCTCCGTCAGCTTGAACCGCATGGAGATCGCCAGCTGCGAAAAGGACTCCTTCAACAAAAACTGGCAGATAAAGAATCGTTCCATGCGTCATTTCCTTAACATCCATGTTTCCGCCATGTCTCCCCAAACTGCCCGTTGGAACCTCGCCGAACTCTGGGGCCACACCAATAGTTCCGATCATTGGGCTAATCTTCACCTTCACATCTTTTTCAAAATGGGCATATTCGCCGCTTATCGGAACAATCTTTATTCTAGGCTTGAAAGACTTATCCTTTAAAGCGCCATGCCTTGGCACAACCGCTATAATGCCTTTGTCAGCCACTTTTATCTCTTCTATTCGAACAATAAGCGTATCGCCAGCTTCAACTTCTTCAACAAATATAGGGCCAGTGGCACCATTCACCTTAGACCAGTCTAATTCTTCAAGAGGCATGTTTTCATCCTTAACCTGTCCTCCGAAAGCGTCCTCCAACTCTAACAGCACTTTTTCTCCGGGTTTAACATATTCCGCTGGCTCGTGCTTCGATGAAAAAGAGTAGATGCGCTTCCATTTAGGCACAGTCTTCATACAATTCGCCCCTTAACTGTTTTTGACTATTGATTTTAATCGTAGGTTTTATTAAGGTTATACTCTCGTTGTTTAAACTTGTTTTACTCACTTCAACTTCGAATTCAGAATTAGAATAAAATTTAAATTTATATCCAACCTAAAATGTTAAAACATGAATAAACATGACGGCGTTAACAATCATTTTGGCGGTGGAAAGTTGGAAGGAAAAATATTAAAGAAAATGCATGAACGAATAATCAAAAACTTCATGGACATAATAATTTTGGCGGAGCTCAGAAACGGCCCCATGAGCGGCTACGACGTAATATCCTTTATCCACAACAAATTCCACCTACTAGTAAGCTCAGGAACAGTCTACTCCCTACTCTACTCGCTAGAAAGAAATGGACTAATAGAAGGCACATGGAACGAAAGAAAAAGGGTTTACAAACTAACAGAAAAAGGCACAAAAACCATAGAAACCATACTCAGCGCTAACGACAAAATAAAAAACTTTATAACGAGCCTTCTAAAAGTTCAATCGGCGTCCTCCTAATTTTTATAACAAACGAAATACTAAATAGCCTCCTCCCAAATTCTCTAAACCGAAAACAGAAAAGGGGCCCGTAGCTCAGTAAGGATAGAGCACCGGGCTTTTAAAACCCAAAACGCTCAATTAAAGAAACCCGGGGGTCCCGGGTTCAATTCCCGGCGGGCCCGCTAACTCTGTTAAGATGACCTCATCCAGCAGCCTAAAAAGCTTGAGGATAGCGTATTTGTTAGTCCAAAAGGAGACCACAATCATGACTTGACTTAGGAAAAATTGTGGAGGCGAAAATGGCTTTTAAACGGCGTCCATTTTTTCGCTGCCGAAAATCTAGATGGGGCTAGTCAATTTAACAGTTGAAGACAAGCCTAAAATTGACGTTCCCGTTGTTGGCGGACTGCACGTGGACCACTTTGAATAGAAGCATGGCGATTAACTGCGCCGCCTACTTATAGAAGCTTGCGAGTACGTAACAGAAATAAACAACATCAAACTTTTTAGAAAACGAAAATAGCAGGGTACTTGTCCACGAAAGTGGGGTAGTCGTCTAGCTTGGTCAAGGATACCAGCCTGGGGCGCTGGCGATCCTGGGTTCAAATCCCAGCTACCCCACCACTTTTCAGAA